>JAJKJM010000105.1 GCA_021153985.1 Polaromonas sp. | reverse complement strand
TCGGCCAGTTTTTTGGTCTGGTGGACGTTGTTCTTGCCTTCGCCGATCTTGCCCATGCCGAAGCCCTTGACGGTCTTGATCAGCAGGACGGTGGGCTGGCCTTCGTGCTTGACGGCCGCATGGAAGGCCGCATAGACCTTTTGCGAATCGTGGCCGCCGCGGCGCAGGTTCCAGATGTCGTCGTCGCTCATCTTGGCGACCATCTCGAGCGTGCGCGGGTCCTTGCCGAAGAAATGCTTGCGGACGAAGGCGCCGTCATTGGCTTTCATGGCCTGGTAGTCGCCGTCGACCGTGTCCATCATGACCTTGCGCAGCGCGCCGTCCTTGTCGCGGGCCAGCAGTGGGTCCCAGTTGCTGCCCCAGATGAGTTTGATGACGTTCCAGCCGGCGCCGCGGAACTCGCCTTCGAGCTCCTGGATGATCTTGCCGTTGCCGCGCACCGGGCCGTCCAGGCGCTGCAGGTTGCAGTTGATGACGAAGACGAGGTTGTCGAGCTTTTCGCGCGCGGCCAGGCCGATGGCGCCCATGGATTCGACTTCATCCATTTCGCCGTCGCCGCAGAAGACCCAGACCTTGCGGTTTTCAGTGTTGGCAATGCCGCGGGCATGCAGGTACTTGAGGAAGCGGGCCTGGTAAATCGCCATCAAGGGGCCCAGGCCCATGGAGACGGTGGGGAACTGCCAGAACTCGGGCATCAGCTTGGGGTGCGGATAGCTGGACAGGCCCTTGCCGTCAACCTCCTGGCGGAAGTTGAGCAGTTGCTCTTCGGTCAGGCGGCCTTCAAGGTAAGCGCGGGCGTAAACGCCTGGCGACACGTGGCCCTGGATGTAGAGGCAGTCGCCGCCGTGCTCTTTACCCGGTTCAGCGCTCTCGGCGTGCCAGAAATGGTTGAAGCCGGCGCCGAACAGGCTGGCCAGCGAGGCGAAGGAACCGATGTGGCCGCCCAGGTCGCCGCCGTCAGCGGGGTGCAGGCGATTCGCCTTGACCACCATGGCCATGGCGTTCCAGCGCATGTAGGCGCGCAGGCGTTCTTCGATCTCGAGGTTGCCGGGAGAGCGCTCTTCGTGGTCGGTTTCAATGGTGTTGACATAACCCGTGTTGGCCGAGAAAGGCATGTCGATGCTCTTCTGGCGGGCGTGCTCAAGGAGTTGCTCAAGCAAGAAGTGAGCGCGCTCGGGGCCCTCGCTTTCGATGACGGCGGACAGTGCGTCCATCCATTCGCGGGTTTCCTGGCTGTCTTTGTCCAGTGCGTCGTTGGCGGCGGCGCGCAAGTTGTCGCCGGCTTGGGTGGGATTGGCAGCCATGTTTTGTCTCCTGAGTAGCCTGATAAAGCTTGTTAACCTGCAACTCAGCCTCTTGTCGGGCTGCGCGCAGTGCCTGGGTCTGATTGATGTCTAAACGTGTTGTAAACGCAATTTAGATTCAAGTCTCTAGTTTCTCACAATATTCCACAGATTTCAAATCGTGCTTATTGATTTCACATTAAGAAATTTATAAACACAAAGGAAACAGCATGTGAGACCAGTGAGACCAGTGAGACCAGTGAGACCAGTGAGACCAGTGAGACCAGCTTGTGAGGCGGAGCTAATAACGCCCTGCCATCACCCACCTCGCTCAATACGGCATGTACCGGCCAGTTTCTCCTCCAAACACAAGGGTCAACTCCGACCTGGACAGCCATCTCACTTAAACTGCACCCCTCCCTATGACCCAGCAAGTCCCCGCTCCCGCCGACATCGCCAATCCCGCCACTATGGCTTTATGGCGCGGCTGGTGGCGCAGGCAGTCGCCCTCGCGGCAAGACCGCTTCATCACCCTGGGGCCGCTGTTGGCGGTTGCGCTCTTCCTGGCCGCCGTGATCGCAGCATTTGGTTACCTGCGCATCGAGGAAATCGACCGCGAGCAGCAAGCGGTCAGGCGCGATGTGGAGTACGCGCAGCAGCGCCTGCGCCTGCGGCTGCTGGAGCGCCAGGAGCAGCTCATGCGCATAGGCCGCGATGTCTCCAACAAGGAAATCGACACCGAAGAATTCATCTCCCAGGCCGAATCGCTGGTCAATCAATATCCAGAATTGATGGCGGTGACGTGGGTGGACAGCAAGCGGCGCATCAAAGTGGCCTATGTGTCGCCCAGCGCCAATGCCAGCCAGTTGCGTGGCGCCGGTGAACAGCTCAAGGTAGGCGAGACCGACGGCACCTATGAGCTGGCCCGCGACCTGCGCCAACCCGTGTATTCGCGTCCGCTGGCGGCCAAAGAGACCGGCGGCTACAACACACCGACCCTGCAGCTGCAAGTTCCGCTGGACGACCAGGGCAAATTTGCCGGCGTCATCATGGGTGAATACTCCATCGACGGCCTGTTGCGTTTTGGCGTGCCGACCGAGGTCACCGCCAAGTACGCCGTCACGCTGGTCGACGATAAAAACGCCGTGCTGGCAGGCAATGTGCCGCCGCCCCGCAACCCCGCAGCCCGCCTGCTGCCCTGGTCCGACGGCGCGGCCGAGTACGAGATCCCCGTCTCCCCGGTCGGCAACGGCCTCCTGATCCGCGCCGAAGGCTACCGCGCCTCGCTGGGCGTGGTGGGCAGCGGCTTCTTCTGGCTGGTGAGCGCCCTGAGCGCCTTGACGGTGTGGATGCTGCTGGGCACCTGGCGCCATACGCGTCGCCGCGTGCAGGCCCAGCAGGCGCTGATCTCCGAAACCAACTTTCGCCGCGCGATGGAAAACTCCATGCTCACCGGCATGCGCGCGCTTGACCTGCAAGGCCGCATCACCTATGTGAACCCGGCGTTTTGCCAGATGACGGGCCTGACGGAAGGCGACCTGGTGGGCCGCACGCCGCCCTTCCCCCACTGGCCTGAAGGTGAAATCGACACCCTGATGCAGCGGCTGGACGATGAACTTCACGGCCGCACGCCGCCCGGCGGTTTCGAAGTACGGGTCAAGCGCAAGAACGGCCAGATCTTTGACGCCCGCATGTATGTCTCGCCGCTGATTGATCCGCGCGGCCAGCAAACCGGCTGGATGACGTCCATGACGGACATCACCGAGCCCAAGCGCGTGCGTGAAGAGCTGACAGCCTCTTACGAACGTTTCACCACCGTGCTCGAAGGCCTGGATGCCGCCGTGTCTGTGGCGCCGCTGGGCAGCGAAGAACTGCTGTTTGCCAACAAGCTGTACCGCTCCTGGTTTGGCGGCGAGGTGTCAGGCCACCTGAACCTGATCGCCCAAGCCGGCGTGCCCAGCGCCGTACCCACCGACGACGCGATGGATGCGGTTGACGGCCTGGCTGGCCTGCCCACCGACACGCTGACGGCAGCACAGACGGAAAACGCGGAGATCTTTGTTCCCGACTTGAGCAAGTGGCTCGAAGTGCGCTCGCGCTACCTCACGTGGGTGGACGGCCGACTGGCCCAGATGGTGATTGCCACCGACATCACGCCGCGCCGCCACGCCGAAGAGCAGGCTGCCCAGCAAAATGAACGCGCACAGACCGCCAGCCGCCTGATCACCATGGGCGAGATGGCGTCCAGCGTGGCCCACGAGCTGAACCAGCCGCTCACCGCCATCAACAACTATTGCAACGGCATGGTGTCGCGCATCAAGGGCAAGCAGATCAGTAACGAAGACCTGCTGATTGCGCTCGACAAGACCGCCAAACAGGCGCACCGTGCCGGGCAGATCATCCAGCGCATACGTGCCTTTGTGAAGCGCAGCGAGCCCAACCGCACGGCGGCCGATGTGGCGACGATGGTCAGCAACGCCATGGAGCTGGCCGACATCGAGCTGCGCCGCCACCACGTGCGCCTGAGCCACTACATCGCGGCCCGCATGCCCGAGATCATGGTCGACCCCATCCTGATCGAGCAGGTGCTGATCAACCTCATGAAGAACGCGGCCGAATCCATCGAGCACGCCCATATGCCCACGGCACGGCGCAGCGTGGAGTTGCGCGTGGTGCCCAAGCACATTGAAGACCAGCCCGTGGTGGAGTTTTCGGTGCTCGATTCCGGGCGCGGGCTGTCGCCCGAAGTCCAGGGCCGGCTTTATGAAGCTTTCTATTCCACCAAGGCCGAAGGCATGGGCATAGGCCTCAAACTGTGCCGCAGTATTGTGGAGTCCCACCAGGGGCGGATGGAGGCCGAGAACCTCTACAATGGGGACGAAGTGGTAGGGTGCCGGTTCACCTTCTGGATCCCTGTGACGCCCCTGCTGGCACCCACGGTGCCTGCTAGCGATACCATAGCAACCAAGGACACCGGCGTTCATTGAAAACCTTCAAGAACGGTCTTTTCGAGAAGTTCACGAAAGAAAGTTTGGCATGAGCTTGATTCCCAAAAAAGGTACCGTCTACGTCGTTGATGATGACGAGGGCGTGCGCGACTCGCTACAGTGGCTGCTCGAAGGCAAAGACTACCGGGTCCGCTGCTACGACTCGGCCGAAACCTTTCTCTCCCGCTACGACCCGCGCGAAGTCGCCTGCCTGATCGTCGACATCCGCATGGGCGGCATGACGGGCCTGGAACTGCAGGACCGCCTGGTCGAGCGCAAGTCGCCTCTGCCCATCGTGTTCATCACCGGCCACGGCGACGTGCCCATGGCGGTCAACACCATGAAAAAAGGCGCCATGGATTTCATCCAGAAGCCCTTTCAGGAGGACGCCTTGGTCAACCTGGTCGAGCGCATGCTTGAGCAGGCCAAGGAAGCCTTCAGCGACTATCAGCAGTCCGCCAGCCGCGACGCCCTGCTTGCCAAGCTCACCTCGCGCGAAGCCCAGGTGCTTGAGCGCATCGTGGCGGGCCGCCTTAACAAGCAGATCGCCGATGATTTGGGCATCAGCATCAAGACGGTAGAGGCGCACCGCGCCAACATCATGGAAAAGCTCAACGCCAACACCGTGGCCGACCTGCTGAAGATCGCCCTGGGGTCCAACGCGCCCAAGGCCTGACCTCTTTCGCTATCTTTTTGATAGCTCATAGCGCCCGTGTTGATTGGACCAGCGGGCGTTTTTACTTTTAAAACCGATTACACAATGACTGCCCAGCTGATCGACGGAAACGCCCTCTCCAAACAACTGCGCGCCGAAGTCGCGCAGCGCGCCGCCGCCCTGCGGGCGCGCGGCATTACGCCGGGCCTTGCGGTCGTGCTCGTGGGCGAAAACCCGGCCAGCCAGGTCTATGTGCGCAACAAGGTCAAGGCCTGCCAGGACAACGGCCTGCATTCGGTGCTTGAGCAATACCCCGCCACCCTGAGCGAAGCCGACCTGCTGGCTCGGGTGGAGGCACTCAACAATGACCCCGCCATCCACGGCATCCTGGTGCAGCTGCCGCTGCCGGCGCACATCGACGCGCAAAAAGTCATCGAATCGATTTCGCCGGCCAAGGACGTCGACGGGTTTCACGTCGCCAGCGCCGGCGCTCTGATGGTTGGCCAGCCGGGCTTTTGGCCCTGCACGCCTTACGGCTGCATGAAGATGCTGGAAAGCATCGGCTACGACCTCAAAGGCAAGCATGCGGTCGTCATTGGCCGCAGCAATATCGTTGGCAAGCCCATGGCCCTGATGCTGCTGCAAAAGAACGCCACCGTCACCATTTGCCACAGCGGCACCAAAGACCTCAAGGCCATGACGCTGCAGGCCGATGTGGTCGTAGCGGCCGTCGGCAAGCGCAACGTGCTGACGGCCGATATGGTCAAGCCGGGTGCCGTCGTGATCGATGTGGGCATGAACCGCAATGACGAAGGCAAGCTCTGCGGCGACGTGGATTTTGGCGGCGTGAAGGAAGTGGCGGGCTACATCACGCCGGTGCCGGGCGGTGTCGGCCCGATGACCATCACCATGCTGCTGGTCAATACCTTAGAGGCAGCTGAGCGCGTTTAGGTCGCCGTAGAGCCCGCAGCAGGCTGTGCGGCTTGCTGCACAGGCTCCCGGCACAGGCGCCAAAGAACCAGGCCGGCACAGAGCCACTGCACAACATACAGCACCGTACCCAAGCCATGCCAGAGCTTGAGGTTGCCGCCCTCGGCACGCGCGCTGACGATGCGCGGCGCGATGCCGAACTCCACTAGCAAGGCCAGCAACAAGCCAGCCACTATGAATTTCATAGCTGCTTGCGCTTGCTGCGCAAGGGCTGCATCATCTTTTTTATTAAGAACCAGCAGCAGCAACATGGCGCAGCCCGTGCTCAACCAGGTTTGTGCGGTAAAAAGTTTGGCCGCCATGGCTCCGGCGACAGCGGGTGTTCCCAGGTGGGCAAACAACATCGGAACGACGACGAATCCGAGGCCGGTCAGGCTGCCCCACCACAAAGCCGCCACCATCACATTGAAGCGTTGCTTCATGACTGTGATATTTAGATCTAGATGTACATCACCGAGATGATTTCATAGCGCTTGAGGCCGCCTGGCGCCTGGACTTCGGCCGTATCGCCTTCGTCTTTGCCGATCAATGCGCGCGCGATCGGCGAGCTGATGTTGACACGGCCCAGCTTGATGTCGGCCTCGTCCTCACCGACGATCTGGTAGGTCACCTTGTCGCCGGTGTCTTCGTCTTCCAGTTCGATGGTCGAGCCGAACACCACTTTACCGCCGGCGTCCAGCTCGGATGGATCGATGATCTGCGCGGCAGACAGCTTGCCTTCGATTTCCTGGATACGGCCTTCGATGAAACCCTGGCGGTCCTTGGCGGCATCGTATTCGGCGTTCTCGCTCAGGTCGCCCTGGGCGCGTGCTTCGGAAATGGAGTTGATGACCCAGGGGCGGTCAACGGTTTTGAGTTGATGCAGCTCGGCCTTCAGGCTCTCTGCGCCGCGCTTGGTGATAGGGATGGTTGCCATGTTTTTGCTCCTGCAAAAGCGAAACCGCCACCAGTCACCTGGCGGCGGCGCTTGAATCCAAAAATTTCAGTTAAATAAGTTTAATGCAAATCGAGCCGGGCGAAACCGGGAGAAAACCCGGCCGCCAGGTCATTACGCCAGTTGGGCATGGAGCTCTTGCACGGAGTAAACGGGCAGGTTGTCCAGGTACTTCATGCCTTCCACGGCTGCTTCGGCGCCGGCAATGGTGGTGTAGGTCGTCACACGGGCCAGCAGCGCCGAGGTGCGGATCTGGCGCGAATCGGTGATCGCGTTGCGCCGCTCTTCGACCGTGTTGATGACCAGCGCGATTTCGTTGTTCTTGATCATGTCCACCACGTGCGGCCGCCCTTCGGTGACCTTGTTGACCACGGTGCAGGCAATGCCTGCCGACTGGATGGCCGCCGCCGTACCCTTGGTCGCCACGATTTCGAACTTCAATGCCGCCAGCTTGCGCGCGACTTCCACGGCACGCGGCTTATCGTTGTTCTTGACGGTGAGGAAGACCTTGCCCGACGTCGGCAGCTTGGTGCCCGCGCCCAGCTGCGACTTCACAAAAGCCTCGCCGAAGGTTTTGCCCACACCCATCACTTCGCCGGTGGACTTCATCTCGGGGCCGAGAATCGTGTCCACGCCGGGGAACTTCACGAAGGGGAAAACCGCCTCCTTGACGCTGAAGTAAGGCGGCGTGACTTCGTCCTTGATCCCTTGCGAGGCCAGCGACTGGCCGACCATGCAGCGCGCCGCCACTTTGGCCAGCTGAATGCCGGTGGCCTTGCTGACAAACGGCACGGTACGCGAGGCGCGTGGGTTGACTTCCAGAACGTAGATCACGTCCTTGCCGTCGATGTTCTGGATCGCGAACTGCACATTCATGAGGCCAACCACCGTCAGCGCTTCAGCCATGGCGGCCGTCTGACGCTTGATTTCGGTGACGGTCTCAGCGCCGAGCGAATACGGTGGCAGCGAGCATGCCGAGTCACCGCTGTGAACGCCGGCTTGTTCGATGTGTTCCATCACGCCGCCGATAAAGGTGCGGCCTTCGGGGTCGCGCAGGCAGTCGACGTCACACTCGATCGCATCGTTCAGGAAGCGGTCAAGCAGTACGGGCGAATCATGGCTGACCTTGACGGCCTCGCGCATATAGCGCTCGAGGTCGCGCTGCTCATGCACGATTTCCATGGCGCGGCCGCCCAGCACATAGCTGGGGCGCACAACCAGCGGGTAGCCCAGTGCGGCGGCTTTCTCCAGCGCTTCGGGTTCGGTGCGTGCCGTGGCATTGGGCGGTTGGCGCAGCTTCAACTCGTGCAGCAGCTTCTGGAAGCGCTCACGGTCTTCTGCCGCGTCAATCATGTCGGGCGAAGTGCCAATGATGGGCACGCCGTTGGCTTCAAGGTCCAGCGCCAGCTTCAAAGGCGTCTGGCCGCCGTACTGAACGATCACGCCCAGTGGCTTTTCCTTGTCGACGATCTCCAGCACGTCCTCGAGCGTCAGCGGCTCGAAGTACAGGCGATCGCTGGTGTCGTAATCGGTAGAAACGGTCTCGGGATTGCAGTTGACCATGATGGTCTCGTAGCCGTCTTCGCGCATGGCCAGCGCCGCGTGCACGCAGCAGTAGTCAAACTCGATGCCCTGGCCGATACGGTTGGGCCCGCCGCCCAGCACCATGATTTTTTTCTTGTCGGTAGGCGCGGCTTCGCACTCACTGCCTTCGGCCTCATAGGTCGAATACATGTAAGCGGTGTTGGTCGCGAACTCGGCGGCGCAGGTGTCCACACGTTTGTAGACCGGGCGTACGCCCAGCGCACGGCGCTTTTCGCGGACGGCCGTGTCGGTGGTCTTCAGCTGCTTGGCCAGGCGGCGGTCGGAGAAGCCTTTTTGCTTCAGCGCGCGCAGCGTGACGGCATCGATCTTGTCGAGCGAAGTGGTTTCCAGCTCAAGCTCGATCTTGACGATCTGCTCGATCTGCACGAGGAACCACGGGTCGATTTTGGTCAGCGCAAATACTTCATCAACGCTCATGCCCTGCGCGAAGGCATCGCCCACATACCAAATGCGGTCGGGGCCTGGCGCGCCGAGTTCTTTCTCGAGCACTTCACGGTCCTGCGTCTTCTCATTCATGCCGTCGACGCCGACTTCCAGGCCGCGCAGCGCTTTCTGGAAGGACTCCTGGAAGGTACGGCCCATGGCCATCACCTCGCCCACCGACTTCATCTGCGTGGTCAGGCGCGAATCGGCGGCCGGGAATTTCTCGAATGCGAAGCGCGGAATCTTGGTGACGACGTAGTCGATGCTGGGCTCAAAACTCGCGGGGGTGGCGCCGCCCGTGATTTCGTTGCGCAGCTCGTCCAGGGTGTAGCCGACAGCCAGCTTGGCCGCGACCTTGGCAATCGGGAAACCCGTGGCCTTGGAGGCCAGCGCCGAGGAGCGCGACACGCGCGGGTTCATCTCGATCACGACCATGCGGCCGTCGACCGGGTTGATGGAGAACTGCACGTTGGAGCCGCCGGTGTCTACACCGATTTCGCGCAGCACGGCCAGCGAGGCATTGCGCAGGATCTGGTATTCCTTGTCGGTCAGCGTCTGGGCGGGTGCCACGGTGATCGAGTCGCCGGTGTGCACGCCCATCGGGTCCAGGTTTTCAATCGAGCAGACGATGATGCAGTTGTCGGCGGTGTCGCGCACCACTTCCATCTCGTACTCTTTCCAGCCGAGCAGCGACTCTTCAATCAGCAGTTCGTTGGTCGGCGAGGCTTCAAGGCCGCGCTTGCAGATGACTTCGAACTCTTCGGAGTTGTAGGCGATGCCGCCGCCCGTGCCGCCCAGCGTAAAGCTGGGGCGGATGACGGTAGGAAAACCGACAGTCTTCTGCACCGCCCAGGCTTCGTCCATGCTGTGCGCGATGCCGGAGCGGGCTGAACCCAAACCGATCTTGGTCATCGCATCCTTGAACTTCAGGCGGTCTTCGGCCTTGTCGATGGCTTCAGGCTTGGCGCCAATGAGTTCGACCTTGTACTTGTCGAGCACGCCGTTGTGCCAGAGATCGAGTGCGCAGTTGAGCGCGGTCTGCCCGCCCATGGTCGGCAGGATGGCGTCGGGGCGTTCCTTGGCGATGATTTTTTCGACCGTCTGCCAGGTGATGGGCTCGATGTAGGTGACGTCGGCGGTGGCCGGGTCGGTCATGATCGTGGCGGGGTTGCTGTTGATCAGGATGACCTTGTAGCCCTCTTCGCGCAATGCCTTGCAAGCCTGCACGCCGGAGTAGTCGAACTCGCAGGCCTGGCCGATGATGATGGGGCCCGCGCCGATGATGAGGACGCTTTTGATGTCTGTTCTTTTAGGCATTTGATTGGGCAGCAAATTGCTGAAGCTGAATTTGAATGCGGATATTACGAATGATGACGAAGAGCCCGGCAACTCCAATGGCAAGGCCGCCAAGCCCAATCGCTATAAAAATGGCAAGGTCGATTTCACTCGATCCAAAAATGAAGCCACGAAGCCGTGTTTTCTCTGCGAAGTTGGTAAATGCAAAACTCAAACCAATGAATCCGGACAACAGAGTCATCGCAAACAGGTACGGGCCGCGGGCTAGTCCGGAAATTTTCCCGTCAGCGGTATCTACAAACGCGAGTACAGATTGCGAGTCGTTTGGCTTCCTGAGCCAAGCCACTAGACGCTGCCCTTTGTAAACATGAGGACGACCCAAGATCACTTTCACGTGAATCAGCTCTTCATCCGAACGGATTGTGAAACTCGTGCGGTCGAGAGAGTTTCCGGCAGGGTGATAAACGTAATTCAAAACTTCGTCAACAGTGAACTTGACGAGATGAGCGTCACCTAAAACAGCGTGTTTCGCTTTCATACTACCCATCTCTCCCATTTCAACCACGCCCCTTCTCCATCAGCGCGGTGAAACGGTCAAACAAGTATGAAATATCGTGCGGGCCGGGCGAGGCTTCAGGATGGCCCTGGAAGCAGAACGCCGGCTTGTCGGTGCGGGCCAGGCCCTGCAGCGTGCCGTCAAACAGGCTGATATGCGTGGGCCGCAGGTTGGCGGGCAGGCTTTTCTCATCGACCGCAAACCCGTGGTTCTGGCTGGTGATGCTGACGCGGCCGTTGTCCAGATCTTTCACCGGATGGTTGGCGCCGTGGTGGCCGAACTTCATCTTGAAGGTTTTCGCGCCGCTGGCCAGTGCCATGATCTGGTGGCCCAGGCAGATGCCGAAAGTCGGAATGCCGGTCTCGATCAGTTCACGCACCGCCTTGATCGCGTAGTCACAAGGCTCAGGGTCGCCCGGGCCGTTGGCCAGGAAGATGCCGTCGGGTTTGAGTTTGAGCACGTCGGCGGCGGGCGTTTGCGCCGGCACCACCGTGATGCGCGCGCCGCGCTCGGCCATCATGCGCAGGATGTTTTTCTTCACGCCGAAGTCAAAGGCCACGACGTGGAACCTGGGCGTAATCTGCACGCCGTAGCCTGCGCCGAGTTTCCACTCGGTCTGCGTCCATTCATAGGTTTGTTTGACCGAAACGACCTTGGCCAGGTCCAGCCCGGCCATGCTGGGCGCGCCGCGGGCGGCGGCGACAGCTTTTTCGATCGCGGGCTGGCTGACTTCTTCGCCGGCGGGCAGCGCCAGAATGCAGCCGTTTTGCGCACCCTTGGTGCGCAGGTGGCGTGTGAGCTGGCGGGTGTCGATGCCGGCTATGGCGACCGTGTTTTCCTTGACCAGGTATTCGGATAAGGTCATGGTCATACGGAAGTTGGAGGCCAGCAGCGGCAGATCCTTGATGATCAGGCCGGCGGCATGGACTTTTTCGGCTTCAACGTCTTCGGCATTGATGCCGTAGTTGCCGATGTGCGGGTACGTGAGGGTGACGATCTGCTGGCAGTAGCTCGGGTCCGTGAGGATTTCCTGGTAGCCGGTCATGGCGGTGTTGAACACCACCTCGCCGACTGTGGAGCCCGCGGCTCCGATGGAATTGCCGATAAAGACCGTGCCGTCTGCGAGCGCCAGGATGGCGTGAGGGGTTCTTCCTGATTTTCCCTGTAGAGACAAAAGCACTGGGTTCTCCGGGTTGGTTACGGTTCGCCCAAGCGTGCACAAGAAACGTCTCGAAGAGACTCTTGCTGGCTGCCTTAGATGGCTGCTTTTGTGAGGGTGTTTGCTTTGTCTGCGCTCGGGCGAAGCTGTGTTTTGAAAAGCCCTTGATTATAGCCTAGGGATGTGGCCCCCACGGTCGCTCACTGCGTGTAGCTCCCTGCCCCCCGAGGGGGCCGCCCGCCTACGGCCCGGCGAAGCCGGTTCCGTGGCTCATGCTGGTGAAGAAGGGCTCCCACAGTCGCTCACTGCGTGTAGCTCCTTGCCCCCCGAGGGGGCCGCTGCGCCTGCGGCCTGGCAAAGCCAGTTCCGCGGCCCCTGCTGGAATTAAGAGCTCTTCACCAACGAACTTGCATACAGGCAGATCGCCGCTGCGGCGGCGACGTTGAGCGACTCTTCGCCGCCCGGCTGGTCGATGCGGACTTTGAGCGCTGCCCTGGCCATGAGGTCATCGCTGACGCCCTGCCCTTCGTGGCCCATGGCCCAGGCGCATGGCATGGGCAGCTTCTGCTGGTGCAAAAAGCTGCCCTGGTGCGAGCTTGTAACCACAATGGGCACTGCCAGTGTGGCGAGTGCCTCGGGCTCAACGCCCTCCACCAGTTGCAGCGCAAAGTGCGCGCCCATTCCGGCCCGCAGCACCTTGGGCGACCAGAGCGCCGCCGTACCTTTCAGGGCGATCACCTGGGCAAAACCGAAGGCTGCCGCGCTGCGCAGGATAGAGCCGACGTTGCCGGCGTCCTGCACCCGGTCTAGGATCACCGAGGCGGCGTCGGGCCGCAAGCCTTCAGCCACAGGCAAGTCCATGACAAAGCCCATGCGTGCAGGCGACTCCAGGCCGCTGATTTCAGGCAGCAGTGAATCAGCGATTACTATGGTTTTGATAGCGGCCTGCCCATATTCAGCATGGGCCAGAGGCCAAAAAGACTCAGAAAATACCGCCAGGGCGGGTTTGAGGCCACGCGCAAGCGCAGCACGGCACAGGTGATCCCCTTCCAGCCAGACGCGCCCCTGCTTGCGGTAGGCTGTGCCGTCTTGCGAAAGCTTGCGCAACTCCTTGATCAGCGGGTTGTCGCGTGAGGTGATGTGCGTGGCGGATGCGGAAGGCCCGGCGCCTGCAAAGCTCACCGCAGGACCTCTGCCACCGGGGCAAACGACCGGCGGTGCTGAGGGCAGGCGCCGTGCTCCCGTAAAGCCGCCAGGTGCTCGGCTGTGCTGTAGCCCTTGTGGTCGGCAAAGCCGTACTGTGGGTACTCGAGGTGAAATTCGGCGCACCAGCGGTCGCGGTGGACCTTGGCAAGAATTGAGGCCGCAGAAATGGACGGCACCAGCGCGTCACCACCCACAATAGCCTCCGACAGAATGACCAGCGTGGGCAAGCGGTTGCCGTCTACGAGTACCTTGTTGGGCTTAAGGCGCAGGCCCTCCACCGCCCGCTTCATGGCCAGCATCGTCGCCTGCAGAATATTGATGCTGTCGATTTCCTCCGCCGTCGCCAGGGCAATGGAGCAGCACAATGCCTTGGCGCGAATTTCATCGTAGAGTTTTTCACGGCGCAAGGCGGTGAGCTTCTTGGAGTCGGCCAGTCCCTGGATGGGATTGAGCTCGTCAAGAATAACGGCGGCGGCCACCACCGGGCCCATGAGCGGCCCGCGCCCTGCCTCGTCAACACCCGCCACCAGGCCTGGGATGTCCCAGGACAGCGCGGTTTGCTCAGCTTTCAAGAATTTGCTGGATCGCATCGGTTGCCAGTTTGGAAGTGTCGCGCTGCAGTTCAGCATGCAGCGCTGTAAAGCGTTGTTCGACAGCCGCTATTTTGGCAGGTGCCGACGATTTTGCCTCTACCCATTGCAGAACGGCCGCCGCCAGCGCTTCAGGCGTAGCCGCGTCTTGTAACAGCTCAGGCACCACAAAGTCGCGGCACAGGATATTGGGCAGGCCCACCCAAAGCTGCAGCTTTTTGCGACGCATGATCTGCCAGGACAGCCAGTTCATGTTGTAGGCGATCACCATGGGGCGTTTGAAAAGTGCCGCCTCCAGAGTGGCAGTTCCACTGGCGATCAGGGTGGCGTCACAGGCCTCCAGGGCTGCGTGGGACTGGCCGTCCAGAATCTGCAGATGCTGCAGCATGCCTGCGTCACCGGCGATGCGCTCAATCATGCCCCTGAGCGCGGGAATGGCGGGCACTATAAATTTGATAGCAGGTTGTGCTTGCCGTATATGGGCTGCAGCCTGAAAGAACCTCAAGGCCAGGTACTGTATCTCCGATTTCCGGCTGCCCGGCAAAATCGCAATCACAGTGTCTTGCTCTGCCAAACCCAGCTTGCGCCTCGCAGCGGCACGATCAGGATGCAGGGGAATGACGTTGGCCAGCGGATGCCCGACGTAAGTGGCGGAGATCCCTTGGGCGGCCAGCAAGGCTGGCTCAAACGGAAAAATACACAGCACGTGATCTACGCTGCGTCTGATTTTCTCGACGCGGTCAGCGCGCCAGGCCCAGATGGACGGACTGACAAAATGAACCGTCTTGATGCCCCGGGACTTGAGCGCTGCTTCGAGGTCGAGGTTGAAATCCGGGGCGTCCACACCGACGAAGACGTCGGGCCGCTGGGCCAGCAAGCGCTGCTTGAGTTGTTCACGTATGCCCACGATTTCACGGTAATGCCGCAATACCTCGACGTAGCCGCGCACCGCCAGCTTCTCGCTGGGCCACCAGGCGTCAAACCCGCGCGCAGCCATCTGTGAGCCGCCGATGCCACTAGAGGCCAGAGCGGGCCAGCGCGCCTTAAAGCCATCCAGCAGCAACCCTGCCAGCAAATCACCGGAGGTTTCACCCGCCACCATGGCCACTGTTGGCGCATGGCCAGCGGGCAACCCCGCCGTGGGGCTGGCAGCCTCTCTACGGGCTGGCAGAGGGCTGGTCTCAACAGACATGGGGCCTTACCGGACGATGCCGCGCTGCGGCGAGGTTTGCTCCAGAAATGAGAGCATCATCTGCACATCGGGCGCGGCTTCCGGGTGCTTTTCGGTCAGTTGGGCGATACGTACCCGGGACTGCTCAAGGGTGAGGTCATCACGGTATAGCGCCTTGTGCATGGCCTTGACGGCGGAAATACGCTCAGGGGAGTAGCCACGCCGGCGCAGGCCTTCAAAGTTCATGGAACGGGCCTCGGCCGGCTGGCCTTGCACCATGACAAACGGCGGCAAGTCGGCAAACAACAAAGAGCACATCGCCGTCATGCTGTGCGCACCCAGCCTGACAAACTGGTGCACGACCGTGAAGCCGCCCAGAATCACCCAGTCGCCCACATGCACATGGCCGGCCAGCTGGGAGTTGTTGGCAAAAATAGTGTTGTTGCCCACCGAGCAATCATGCGCCAGATGGACGTAGGCCATGATCCAGTTGTCGTCGCCCACACGCGTCACGCCGGTGTCGCCCGGAGAGCCGATATTGAAGGTGCAGAACTCGCGAATGGTGTTGCGATTGCCGATGACCAGCTCGCAAGGCTCGCCCGCATATTTTTTGTCTTGCGGAATGGCTCCGAGCGAATTGAACTGGAAGATTCGATTGTCCTCGCCTATGGTGGTGTGGCCTTCGATCACGCAATGAGCACCAATGGTGGTGCCAGCGCCGACCTTCACGTGCGGCCCGATGACTGTGTAGGGGCCGACACTCACCGACGCATGAAGCTGGGCTTGCGGATCCACAAGGGCCGTGGCATGAATACCCGGCACGGAAACGGAAGCTGTCATGTCGGGCCCACCTGAATTGTCCTGCTGCTCACTGCCCGGCTCACGCTATCGTGCGCATCGTGCACATCAATTCAGCCTCGCAGGCAACGGCGTCACCGACGCGGGTGACACCCTTGAACTTGAAGATGCCGGACTTCATGCGGTCCAGCGTGACGTCCATGATCAGCTGGTCACCGGGTTCCACGGGGCGCTTGAAACGTGCTCCGTCAATTCCGGCAAAGTAATAAACCGTTTTGTCGTCAGGCGTGACACCCAAGGTCTCGAATGCCAGCAAGGCTGCAGCCTGCGCCATCGCCTCAAGCATCAAAACGCCAGGCATCACCGGGTGATGGGGGAAATGTCCCATGAAGAAGGGTTCATTGATCGTGACATTTTTAAGTGCCTTGATGCTTTTGCCTTTTTCGATTTCCAGCACGCGGTCCACCAGCAAAATGGGGTAACGATGCGGCAGCTGCTTGAGAATTTGGTGGATGTCCATCATGATTTTTCTTGAATGTGTCCTGAATGCAGAAGAGCTTTTTCAGCCTGCCTGAGCCGCTCGCGAAACGTATGAAGCTGCTTGAGCGTGGCGGCATTTTTCTCCCAGACCGCATTGTCGTCTATGGGAAAGAGGCCGGTGTAATTTCCGGGCTTCAAAATCGACCGCGTCACCACCGATGCCGCGGATATGTGGACACCATCGGCCAGCGTCAGATGACCCAATACGATCGCCCCGCCGCCCACCGTGCAGTGGGCGCCTATGGTGGCACTGCCTGCAACGCCAGCGCAGCCGGCCATGGCCGTGTGCTTGCCCACACGCACGTTGTGCCCGATCTGGACCAGGTTATCGAGCTTGACGCCGTCTTCCAGCACCGTGTCTTGCAACGCACCGCGGTCAATGCAGGTGTTGGCCCCGATTTCAACATCGTTGCCGATCAGCACGCTGCCCAGTTGCTCAATCTTGATCCACTGCCCCTGGTGAGGCGCGAAACCAAACCCATCGGCGCCGATCACCGCCCCTGGATGCACAATGCAGCGCTCTCCGAGCCGGCAGCCATCGGCCACAGTGACACGGGCTGACAGCCGGGTTCCAGCCCCAATCTGGGCATCCCGGCCCACGACGCAATGCTCCGCGATACGCGCACCAGCGCCAATGATGGCCCCTTCCCCGATGCAGGCAAAGGCACCAATGGAGACACCTGGCGCCACGGCGGCTCCGGGATCAATGAAAGCGGTGGGATGAACGTGCGGCGCAGACTCAGTTGACTGCCGCTGCTTCCAGAACTGGGTGACCAGCGCAAATGCGTGGTATGGGTCATCGGCCACGATGCAAGCGCCCCGGCCGACGGCGGCATCCCGGGCGGCCGGCGCCACAATGACGCAAGCTGCGGCAGATTGCGCGAGCTTGGCCTGGTATTTTGGGTTGCTGAGGAAACTCAGGTCGTTGGGGCCCGCAGCCTCCAGGGTAGAGAGCCGCTTGATGACAACGCCGGGGTCGCCGATCAGTTCGGCATTCACTGCCCCTGCAAGGAACTCTGCGATATCGGCAAGACGGAGCGTCACACTGCGCCTGCCGTTTTCACGATGGTGATCGTCGTGAACACCCCGCCATCAACGGGAAGCGTTCAGCGCCTTGATCACCTTGTCGGTGATGTCATGCTTGGGATTGACGTAAACCGACTCCTGAAGGATCAGGTCGTATTTCTCGGTTTCAGCCAGCGTTTTCACGACCTTGTTGGCACGCTCAATCACTTGCTGGAGTTCTTCATTTTTCCGGGTGTTCAGGTCTTCCTGGAACTCGCGGCGCTTGCGCTGGAAATCACGGTCCTGATCCACCAGTTGCTTTTGACGGGAAGCGCGCTGGCTTTCCGGAAGCGTGGGGGCTTCGCGCTCAAATTTGTCGGACAAGGTCTTCAGCTGGTTGGCGAGATCATTCAGCTCTTTTTCACGCTTGCTGAATTCCTGCTCCAGTTTGGTCTGGGCGGCTTTGGCCGAATTGGCTTCGCGGAAAATCCGGTCCAGGTTGACAACCCCGACCTTGAACTCTTGCGCACTCGCGGAGAAGCCCGCCAATGCGACAACGAGGCCCAGGAAAATTTTGCTTGAAAGATGCTTCATTAGAAAGATGTACCAATTTGGAATTGCAACCGCTCTATTCTATCGCCTGGCTTTTTGCGGAGCGGCGTTGCAATCGCGATCCGCAAAGGTCCGACTGGAGAAATCCAGCTGATACCGACACCTGTTGATACCCGCAGGTCATTCAGGCGATATTGGTCTGTTTCCCCAAACACGTTGCCGGCATCGACAAAACCGTATAAACGCAAAGTCCGGTCATTTCCTGCACCCGGAAATGGCGCAATGACTTCAGCGTTCAGGGTCAATTTTTTCGGCCCGCCGATAGCCAGGTCGGAGGCGTCCCGCGGACCCAGCGAACCTTGTTCAAACCCGCGCACCGACCCAAGGCCGCCCGAATAGTAGTTCTTGAAAAGCGGATACGGCTGGCCACTGAGACCCTTGCCCCAGCCCAACTCGCCATTCAGCGCAATGGTGAACTGCTTGTTGAGGGGAATGTATTGCTGGACCTGGTAATTGGCACGTACAAACTTGATGTCGCCAGCCACGCCCCAGTCCCCATATACGCGTTGGTAACGGCCAGACGTAGGCACCAGCGAGCTGTCCCGGCTGTCGCGCGACCAGCCAATGGTCAAGGGAATGGAGTCACTCTTGTAACCAAACTGATTCGCATAGGTTTGGTAACTGCTCGGCAGGTTGGTGCCGGGAACAATCGTCAACTGCTCATAGCCGCTGCCGAAATAGACTGTGTCGTTTTCAGTGAAGGGGACGCCGAAACGGATGCTGGCTCCGCGAGTCTTCAGGGAGTAGTCGCCCCCCTGGCCGGACAGCGGCTTGGACGTGCGGTCATACACATCGATAGTGCGTGAGATCCCGTCCGCCGTAAAGTAAGGATCAATCGTGCTCAGGACAATCTGGCGATTTGACTTGCTGGTATTGACCTCGACCCCGAGGTAGTTACCGGAGCCGAAAACGTTCTCTTGCTTGATCCCGAATAACAGGGACACACTGTCGGCACTGGAATAACCCGCACCCAGTTGCAGATTGCCCGTGGGCTTTTCAACCACGTTCACCGTGACGTCGACCTGGTCAGAAGTACCCGTGACTTCCTGCGTATCGATGTTTACATCGGTGAAATACCCAAGGCGGTCAACCCGATCGCGCGAGAGACGGATCTTGTCGCCGTCATACCAGGAGGACTCGAACTGGCGGAATTCCCGGCGCACCACTTCGTCACGCGTACGGTTGTTACCTGCCACGTTGACGCGCCGCACATAGGCCCGGCGGGAGGGGTCCGCCTGAAGCACGAAAGCCACGCGGTTATTCGTGCGGTCAATTTCAGGCACCGCTTCGACACGGGCAAAGGCAAAGCCAAATGTTCCAAAGTAGTCGGTGAAAGCCTTGGTGGTTTCAGCCACGTGGTCGGCGTTGTAAGGCTCCCCTGGCTCAATTTTTACCAGGGTCTTGAACTCTTCTTCCTTGTTCAGGTAGTTGCCTTCGAGCTTGACGCCCGACACCACGAAACGCTCGCCTTCCGTGACATTGACGGTGATGGCAATGCTTTGCTTGTCCGGGGAAATCGCTACCTGGGTTGAGTCAATCTTGAACTCCAGGTAACCACGCGCCAGATAGTAAGAGCGCAAGGTTTCAATGTCTGCGTTGAGCTTGGTGCGCGAATAACGGTCAGACTTGGTATACCAGCTGAGCCAGCCCCCCGTGTCCAGGTCAAACAGCCCCAGCAACGTGGACTCGCTGAAAGCCTTGTTGCCCGTGATGTGGATTTCCTTGATTTTTGCCACGTCGCCTTCAACGACGCTGAATGTCAGATTGACGCGATTGCGTTCAATCGGGGTAACGGTGGTAATCACTTCAACGCCGTATAGGCTCTTGTTGATGTATTGGCGCTTGAGCTCCTGCTCGGCCTTGTCGGCAAGCGCTTTGTCGAAGGGCTGGCCATCCGCGATGCCGGCTTCGCGAAGCGCCTTCTTGAGCGCATCCTTCTCGAATTCTTTGGTTCCGACAAAGTCCACATCGGCCACCGTGGGACGCTCTTCCACAATCACCACCAGCACGTCGCCGCTAACCTCAAGCCTCACATCCTTGAACAGGCCCAGACCGAACAGTGCACGGATGGCCGTTGTGCCTTTGTCATCGTTGTAGGTTTCACCCACACGAAAGGGGAGCGACGCAAAAATGGTTCCCGGCTCCACGCGTTGCAAGCCTTCAACCCGAATATCACGAACCGTGAAAGGGTCGACAGCCCAGGCGGAACTGGCGGCAAAAAGACCGGCGGCGATGGCGCAAACTGCACGAACTTTGAAACGATTTATTTGTTTTTGCATGAAATGTATGGAGTTAGCCCAAAAGCCGGGTGACATCGTTAAACAGGGCAACGCACATCATGCCCAGCAGGATCGCAACGCCACCGCGCTGCAACCGGTCCATCCAGGCGTCAGACACGCCTCGGCCGGTGATCGCCTCCCAAAGATAATACATCAGGTGCCCCCCATCCAAAACCGGTAGCGGGAGTAAATTCAGGACACCCAGACTCACGCTCACAAGGGCCAGGAACACGAGGTAGTAGCTCCAGCCCAGGCTGGCGGACTTACCTGCGTAGTCCGCGATTGTCAGCGGGCCGCTCAGGTTCTTGAGTGAGGCCTCGCCGATCACCATCTTTCCCATCATGCGCAGTGTGAGCATGGACACCTGCCAGGTACGAACACCGCCCTGCCACAGGCCTTCGACAAAGCCGTAGCGCACCGTCACGAACTCCGGCAGCGCGTCCACAGAGGCCTCTATCCGGGGCACCATGGTCCCGTTGACGGGCTTGAGTTCAGGGGTCACCTGCAGCGCCAGCGGCTGCCCGGCGCGAATGACCTGCCAGCTTTGCGGCACGACAGCTACCGTTCCGACACTGGAGGTCAGGGATGACGTGCGTATAACTTCGCGCAATTGCTGCCCGTCCGTGATGGCGGTCTGTCCGATGCGCGTCACCACGTCACCGGCCTGCAGACCGGATTTTTCGGCCGGGCTGCCGGCCTTGATGTTCCCAATCTCGGGACGGGTCCAGGGCCCCAGGATGCCGATTTTGCGGAACAGCTGGGCATCGGCTTCAGGAGCGCCCAGCGTGCTGAGTGCCAACCGCACCGTCCGGCCCCCACCCGAAGCATTGCCGTCCAATATCAGGGTGAGGTCACGACCGTCCAGCGCGCCCTGGGTCAGCCGCCAGCGCAGGTCTTCAAAAGAACGGACTTCCTGAAGCGCATCGCCTTCGAAAGCCGCCTGCACCACCGTTTCCTGGCCGCGCAAGCCGGCTTTTTCGGCCAGCGAGCCGGCTACCGGGCTGGCCAGGACGGCTTTGGGCTCCTGCAGGCCGCTCCAGTTGAGGATGGCGTACAGCAGAACAGCCAGCAGCAGGTTGGCGGCCGGGCCGGCTGCGACCACAGCAGCCCTGGATTTAAGTGGTTGAGTGTTAAAGGCCAGGTGGCGCTCGGCCGGGTCGACGGGAGCCTCGCGTTCGTCCAGCATCTTGACGTAGCCGCCCAGGGGCAGCATTCCAATTGAAAATTCCGTGGACTTGTTTTTGAGCTTCCAGGTGTAGAGGGGCTTGCCGAATCCGATGGAAAACTTCAGGACCTTGATGCCGCAGGCCACGGCAACACGGTAATGGCCGTACTCATGCACCGCAATCAGGATGCCCAGTGTCACAACAAAGGAAACCAGCGTCAGCATGTCATGCCTCGAGTTGTCCCGCGATTTGAACGGCAACACTGCGGGCCTGCCCGTCCAGCGCGAGCAGGCCTTCAATATCACCAGCCTCAGAGACGTTAATGGTGTCCAAAGTTTCCTGGTTTACACGATGGATCTGATCAAACCTGATCCGTTTGTCCAGGAAAGCCGCCACAGCCACCTCGTTGGCAGCATTGAGAACCGCAGTACTGCCCGCAGGGCCGTTCAGGACCTGCCAGGCCAGCGGCAGCCCCGGAAACCGTTCGTTATCCGGAACTTCGAATGTCATGGTCGCCAGCGACCTGAAATCCAGCGCTTTGGCGCCCGAGGCAACCCGCTCGGGCCAAGCCAGGCCGTAGGCGATCGGAACGCGCATATCGGGCGTTCCCAATTGAGCCACCACCGAGGTATCGCGGTACTGCACCATGGAGTGGATGATGCTCTGGGGATGGATCACGACCTCGATCTGTGCCGGCGTGAGGCCAAACAGGTACTTCGCCTCAATGACTTCCAGCGCCTTGTTCATCATCGTCGCGGAGTCGACAGAGATTTTCCGTCCCATGACCCAGTTGGGGTGGGCGCAGGCTTCGTCGGGTGTGACGTGGTGCAGGCTGGCGGTATCGCGCGTGCGAAACGGTCCGCCTGATGCGGTCAGGATGATCTTCTCAACCCGCTGGCTCCAGGTGGCAGAGTCTTCGGGTAAAGACTGGAAAATGGCTGAATGCTCGCTGTCGATGGGGAGCAGCTTGGCCCCTCCGGCGCGAACGGCCTGCATAAAGACCTCGCCGCCCACCACCAGCGCCTCCTTGTTCGCCAGCAAGAGTCGCTTACCAGTCCTGGCCGCGGCCATACAAGGCGCCAACCCGGCCGCACCCACGATGGCAGCCATCACGGTATCCACCGATTCGTGCGACGCTATCATTTCGAGAGCACCCTGTGCATACAGTACCTGGACTGGAAGCTGATTCGCCTTGATTTTTTCAGCCAGCTGGCGCGCATGAGGTTCGCTCGCCATCACCGCGTATTGCGGCTTGAACTGGGCGCACTGGGCCAGCATCAAGTCGATCTGTGTAGCCGCACTGAGCGCAAATACCTCGAAACGTTCGGGATGGCGGGCAATCACATCGAGCGTGTTGACACCTATGGACCCCGTAGAACCCAGAACAGTAACCCGCTGCTTTTTTAACGCCATGCCAGAACCTAAAAATTGACCAACATCATCGCAAGAGGCAGGGTAGGCAGCAGGGCATCCACACGGTCCAGCACCCCGCCGTGGCCAGGCAGCAATCCGCTGGAATCTTTCACCCCCGCGCTTCGCTTGATGAGGGACTCGACCAAGTCCCCGACCACGCTCATGGCCGCCAGGAAGATGACTGCCAGCAACATGATCACGATGCCGTGGTTGGCCGCCAGCCGGCTGTACAGCGTCGGCTCGCCCCAGAACCCGGCGCCACCCGAAACAGCGCCCACATAGACCCAGGCGAGCGACAGCACGACCACACCAGCCATACCGCCCCACACACCTTCCCAGCTTTTACCCGGGCTGATCGAAGGCGCCAGCTTGCCTTTGCTGAAACGTCCGCCAAAAGTACGCCCCGCGAAGTAGGCAAAGATATCCGCCACCCACACCAGCAGCAATACGGACAACAGGAAGTTGATGCCGACAACGCGGGCTTGGGCAACGGCCAGCCAGGTCAGCAACAACGCCGCCAGCCCCCCAAACAAGCGCAGTACCTTGGGAATGCGCGGCCAGCCAGCCACGCCGTTTCGCAGCAACCACCCGCCCGCCAGCACCCAGGCAGCGCCAGCAGCGACCCAAAGCATCGGCAAGGGCTGCTCAAGCAGGCCACCGTACCAGGCGATCGCGCAGAGCGCCACGCACAGCGCGCCAAGTCCCAGGGACGGACCTTGCCCATAACCATTGAGGCGACCCCACTCCCAGGCCCCCGCGGCAATCAACAACAACGCCACAGCGCAGAAAGGCTGGGGTGTTTTATAGAAGAGTGCCGGCAACAAGATAGCGAGCAAAACGATCGCCGTGATCACGCGCTGTTTAAGCATCAGGCAGCCTTTACGTTATCGGTGTTGTCGTTGTTGCCGCGGCCGCCAACCTGGGCGGAAGTCTTGCCAAAGCGTCGTTCGCGGGTGCGGAAAACGGCTATCGCCTCGTCCAGCGCTGCTTCGTCAAATTCAGGCCACAGCTTGTCGGAAAAATGCAGCTCCGAATAAGCCGCCTGCCATAGCAAAAAGTTGCTGATACGCAGCTCACCGCCTGTACGAATCAGCAGGTCCGGGTCAGGCACATGCGCCATCGCCATCGCCCGGTCCAGCGACAGCTCCGTGATGGCTTCGCCACGGCTGGCCAGCTTGTGCGCCGCCTGGGCAATGTCCCAACGGCCACCGTAGTTGAAGCACACGTTGAAAATCAGCCGGCTGTTGGCTGAAGTGTCGGATTCGGCCTTCGCCAATCCGGTCCGGACTTTCTCGGACAGCCGCTCGCGGTCTCCCACGAAGTGCAATTGCACGCCGTTTTCGTTCAGGCTCGGTACTTCTTTGGCAAGAGACAAGGCCAGCAGCTCCATCAGACCGGATACTTCGTCAGAAGGCCGGTTCCAGTTTTCCGACGAGAAAGCAAACACCGTGAGCACGCCGATGCCGCGCTCCAGGCAGGCCCGAACACAGCGGCTCAGCGAGTCAACGCCCTGCTTGTGGCCCGCAATGCGGGGTAAAAACCGTTTGGTCGCCCAGCGGCCGTTGCCATCCATGACGATGGCGACGTGGTGCGGAACGATAGATTGGGTGGCGGCCATGGTGAATCAGGCCAGACGGCGAGGCGTCAAACCGCCATGATGTCTTGTTCCTTGCCGGCGACCAGCTTGTCGACTTCGGCAATGAAACGGTCCGTGAACTTCTGGATGTCTTCCTGCGAGCGGCG
>JAJKJM010000104.1 GCA_021153985.1 Polaromonas sp. | reverse complement strand
GCAGCGACGGCGGTTTCCGCAGCCCTTACGGCGGCGGCGGTAGCGGCGGTGGCCGTTCCGGCGGCGGCGGTGGTGGACGCGGCGGCTACTAAGCCCTGCTGAACCCGCTCTTCAGCCCCGGCTGAAGAGCAATTTAAAAGGCTTCAAAGCTTCGGTTTTGAAGCCTTTTTGCTTTCCAGCCCAGGAACCACCTGGGCAGCCAGCTACTGTTTTGATAGCAAAGACAGGCTACGCCTTGAAAACCGTCGGGCTATCAGCGCTCACCCTGGCGGTGCTTGCGCGCGCGGCCCGACAAAGCCTTGTCGAACACCGCATTGGGCAACAGGCGCAGCAACTTGGCCACCACGCCCATTTGCCAGGGAATCACCCGGTAACTGGTCCCTGCCTGAATGGCGGCAAATGCTTTTTCAGCAAACACGTCGGCCTTCATCAGGAAGGGCATGGCGTAGCGGTTTTCCTGGGTTAGCGGCGTGTCGATATAGCCTGGGCAGATCGTCACCACCTTCACACCGCTGGGTCGCAGCTCGCCGCGCAGGCTTTCGCAGTAGGCGATCACGGCGGCCTTGCTGGCGCAATAGGCGCCATGGCCCGGAAGGCCGCGTATGCCGGCCACACTGCCGATCCCCACCAAGGTGCCAGAGCCCCGCGCCGCCATGCCCGCCATAAAGGGATGAAACGTGGCGGCCACGCCGATGTTGTTGGTGGCGAAGGTCTGCGCCATGACGTCCAGGTCCGAACGCACCGCCGTATCCATACCGATGCTGATGCCCGCGTTGGCGATCACCACATCAGGCACTCCCTGCGCCGCAACACAGGCCTGGCCTGCCGCCACGATGCTGTCGATGTCGGACACGTCGGCGCTGTAGACCTGAAAGCGGCCGGCGCTGATGGCGTTTGCCTCGGCCCAGGCCTGAACTTCCGCGGTCCGGCGGGCGGCCAGGGCCAGGCGGTAGCCGGCCGAATAAAACCGCATGGCCAATGCCTGGCCTATGCCGCTGGACGCACCGGTGATGAATACGAGTCTGGACATGGCGGGCTGCTCAGGTTGAAAGGCCGGCGGCGCGTTAGCGGGCTGCCGCATCGCCGCCGGCCGGTTTGGCCGCAGGGCTTGCGGGCGCCGGCAAGGTCAACGTCGGAAGACCGGCCGCGCCGGCGGAGGCGCGGGGCACCAAAATCCCCCGGACGCGGCCTTTCAGGTCAGCCACCTGGTCCAGGTTGTCATAGGCGAAGGTGTCGCCGGTGAACTGGTCGGTGCCGCGAATCAGCAGCACGGGTTTGTGGGACTTGACGCGTTCGTCATTCAAAAAGGCATGCAGGAACTCGCCGCGAAACTCCATGCGCGGCGTTTCCTTTCCGCTGGCGTCCTTGCTGGCTTCTCTGATCACCACGGCATTGCCCGTCAGCTGCACTTCCGAGCCGTCGCCGTTGGTGTAAGCGCGATTGGCCGTGGCGGTGGTGATGCGCCCTTCAATACTGATGCTGCGGATACGCGCTTGGTCGATCTCCAGAATATCGGTGTCGGGAAAATGCCTGGCTTCAATGCCATAGATTTCGCTCTTGAGCTGTCCGCCTTCGTCGAACGTTTTCACGGTGAACTTGCGCATGAAGTAGTCGATGTCGTGGCTCGCCTCTTTGGCTGCTTCGGGCGTGCTGAAGATGGGCGTGTTGCGCACCAGCCAATAGGTGCCCAGCGCCAGCGCGCCCATCATCAGCAGCGGCATGTAGATGGCCATGCTGTCCCATACGCGCAGAAAACGCCGCCAGGTGTTTTTCAGCTGCAAGGCGGCACTCATAGTTTGTACTCCTGCAGCAGCCCGGCGTAGCGCCCACTGGCGACCAGCAGCACATCGCAAAATTCGCGCGCGGCGCCATGGCCGCCCGTTGCCTGCGTGACATGGTGGGCGCAGGCGCGGACTTCCGCATGCGCATTGGCCGGCGCGCAGCTCAGCGCCACGCGGGCCATCACGGGCAGGTCGGGCCAGTCGTCGCCCATCGCCGCGGCGGCAGACCAATCCAGCCCCAGGGCCTGCAAGGTGATTTCAGCGGCCGGGCGCTTGTCTTCGGTGCCGAAATGCGCATGAGTGATGCCCAGCGCCTGCAGGCGGGCACGCAGCACGTGGCTGTCGCGCCCCGTGATGACCGCCGGGGTGATACCGGCCTTTTGCAGCAGCTTCAGGCCGTGGCCGTCCAGGGTGTTGAATCGCTTGATGATCTCGCCGGCGGCGCGGTATCCGCCGGGGGCCAGGGCCAGCTCATGGCCATCGGGGTATTCGGAAAAGTACAGGCCGCCGTCCGTCAGCACGCCGTCCACATCAAAAAAGGCGACTTTGACGCCCTGCGCGCGAAGCAGCAGCTCCGGTGCAAAGTTCAGTACGGGAAGGGAGGGCACGGGGCCGGATTGAAGCGCCATCAGATGACTTTGGCACGCATCAGGTCGTGGGTGTTGAGTGCGCCACACAGCACACCGCTTTCATCTACAACCAGCACACTGTTGATGCGGTATTGCTCCATCAGCGCAACGGCCTCGACCGCCAATTCATCCGGCCGTACGGTGCGGGGGTTGGCACGCATCACATCGCCAGCCTTGCTGCTGCGCAAGTCCACGCCTTTTTCAAGCAGGCGGCGCAGGTCGCCATCGGTGAAGATCCCCAGCACCCGCTGCGCGCCGTCAACCACGGCCGACGCACCAAGCCCCTTGCCGCTCATCTCGCGCATGAGGTCTGAAAAGGACGTGTCCGGGCGTACCTTCGGCACGTCATCGCCACTGCGCATCACGTCGCTCACATGCGTCAGCAGCTTGCGGCCCAGTGCGCCGCCCGGGTGCGAACGGGCAAAGTCTTCTTCCTTGAAGCCGCGCACTTCCAGCAACGCCACCGCCAGCGCATCGCCCAAGGCAAGTTGCGCCGTGGTGCTGGCGGTTGGTGCCAGATTGAGCGGGCAGGCCTCTTGCGCGACGCTGCTGTCCAGCGCGACACGGGCATGCCGGGCCAGCGCGGACTGCATGCCGCCGGTGATGGCTACCATCGGCACGCCCTGGCGGCTCAGCACCGGCAAGATGGATGTCAGCTCTTCGCTTTCGCCGCTGTTGGAGATCGCCAGCACCACGTCCTGGCCGGTGATCATGCCCAGGTCGCCGTGGCTGGCCTCGGCCGGGTGCACAAACATGGCGGGCGTTCCGGTCGAAGCCAGGGTGGCGGCTATCTTGCGGCCGATGTGGCCGCTTTTGCCCATGCCCATGACCACCACACGGCCCTGGCACGCCAGCATCAACTTGACGGCCTCGGCAAACTCAGGGCCCACGCGGCCGGCCAAACCCTGAACAGCCGCAGCCTCTATCTCAAAGGTCTTCCGGGCAAGTTCAAGCACCTGCCCGGTGTCAAATTTCACTGCGTCAAGGCTCATGGCTGCATTCTATAGAGGCGGGCAAAGGCCTACGCGGGCCAAGGCGGCCCGCGAGCGCCGCCGGGCACGGCCTTTCCCCTGTGGAAACCGTCAAGGCGGGCGCAACTTCCTCGGCTACTATCGAAGAATGAGTGCGCTTGAACTGACCCTTCTGTACCTGCTGGCCGCCGTGCTCGGCGTGGTGGCATGCCGCTCACTCAAGCTGCCGCCGATGCTCGGCTATCTCGCCGTAGGCGTGGCCATCGGGCCCAATGCGCTGGCGCTGGCGGAAAACTCCGACGGCATCCGGCACCTCGGTGAATTCGGCGTAGTGTTCCTGATGTTTGTCATCGGCCTTGAGTTCAATCTCCCCAAGCTGCGCTCCATGCGGCGCCACGTGTTTGGGCTGGGCCTGCTGCAGGTCGTCCTCACCATCGTGCTGGCCACGGTGGGCTCGCTCTTTCTGGCCAGCCTGGCGCCCACCCTCTGGAAGATGGGCTGGCAAACTGCGCTGGCCTTGTCGGGCGCGATTGCCATGAGCAGCACCGCCATCGTCGTGAAGTTGCTGTCAGAGCGGCTGGAGCTGGAGTCCGAGCATGGCAAGCGCATCATGGGCGTGTTGCTCTTCCAGGATTTGGCCGTGGTGCCGCTGCTGGTGCTGATCCCCGCGCTGGGCGCGCCGGCCGACGCTCTTTTGATGGCGCTCGCAATCGCCGGGCTCAAGGCCGCCGTGCTGGTCGGCCTGCTGCTCACCGGCGGCCAGCGCATCATGCGCTGGTGGCTCACCATCGTGGCCCGCCGCAGGAGCGAAGAGCTGTTTGTTCTCAATCTGTTGCTGGTCACGCTGGCCCTGGCCTGGCTGACGGAGCGGGCCGGGCTGAGCCTGGCGCTGGGCGCCTTCATCGCCGGTATGCTGATTTCAGAGACGGAATACAAGCACCAGGTCGAAACCGATATCCGCCCGTTTCACGACGTCCTGCTGGGCCTTTTCTTCATCAGTATCGGCATGCTGCTGGACTGGCGGCTGGTGCTCGAGCGCTGGCCGCTGGTGCTGCTGCTGATGACGCTCCCGGTGCTGTTCAAGCTGGTGCTGGTCACGGCACTGGCCCGTGGACTCGGCGGAACCGCCGGCGTCTCACTGCGCACGGGCCTGTATCTCGCGCAGGCTGGGGAGTTCGGCTTTGTGCTGCTCACGCTGGCGCAACAAAACAGCCTGGTGCCGCCGGCCCTGCTGAACCCCATCCTGGCCAGCATGGTGCTGTCGATGCTGGCCACGCCTTTCATCATCATGTACAGCAACCGTATCGTGATGAAGCTGGTTTCCAGCGAATGGCTGCAACAGTCCTTGCAGATGACCACCATCGCGCGCAAATCCATCAACGCCAACAAGCACGTGATCATCTGCGGCTACGGCCGCTGCGGCCAGAACCTGGGCCACATGCTGGAGCGCGAAGGCATCCAGTACATGGCGCTGGACCTGGACCCCGACCGGGTGCGGCAAGCCGCCGCCGCCGGTGATTCGGTGGTGTTTGGCGATGCGGTGCGGCTGCAGGCCCTGATGGCGGCGGGCCTGGCCCGCGCCAGCGCGGTGGTCATCACCTACCTGGACACATCCAGCGCCCTTAAGGTGCTGGCCAACACGCGCGCCCACGCCCCCACGGTGCCGGTAATTGTCCGCACCGTGGACGACCACGATCTCGAAAAGCTGCAGGCGGCCGGCGCCACAGAGGTGGTGCCGGAGGCCATCGAGGGCAGCCTGATGCTGGCCAGCCATGCGCTCGCGCTGGTGGGCGTACCCATGCGCCGGGTGATCCGCGTGGTGCAAGACCAGCGCGATGCCCGCTACAACCTGCTGCGCGGCTACTTCCGCGGCGCGGACGACGACACGGTCAATGAGCTCGAACAGGAACGGCTCTCCAATGTGACGCTTCCACTGGGCATCAAGTCCCTGGGCAAGCCCCTGAGCGCCATGGCGCTGGAGGCGGGCGGCGTCCGCGTGGTGAGCATGCGCCGCGGCAACGGCAAGGCGGTAACGGCCCTCGAAGACGCCCTGCTGGAGGGGGGCGACACGCTGGTGTTGTCAGGCCGGCCCGAGGCCTTGGCCAAGGCCGAAGAAAAATTGTTGCGCGGACGCCCGGCCTGATTTCGTCTCACCGGTGAAAACCCCAGCAAAGGGTGACGCTTTAAGTCTGGACGCGGCGGCACAATACGGGCGCGCACCCACTTTGGATACACCATGCCCGACCTGCACAGCCTCAATCACCAGACCGTCAGCCAGTACCTCAAGAACCATATCCGCACCGTTCCTGACTGGCCGGCGCCGGGTGTGCAGTTTCGCGACATCACGCCCTTGCTGCAGAACCCGAAGGTATTTCGCGTGTTGATCGACGCCTTTGTCCACCGCTACATGGACCCGGCGCTGCGGCCTGATGTGGTCGCCGGGCTGGATGCCCGCGGGTTTATTTTGGGCGCCGTTGTGGCCTATGAGCTCAATGTCGGTTTTGTGCCGATTCGCAAAAAAGGCAAGCTGCCTTTCACAACCGTGCAGGAGACTTACGAGCTGGAGTACGGCAGCGCCACGGTGGAATTGCACACCGACGCGGTGAAGCCGGGCGACAGGGTGCTGTTGATCGACGACCTGATCGCCACAGGCGGCACCATGATGGCGGGAAAGAAGCTGCTCGAAAAGCTGGGCGCAACCGTGACCGAGGGCGCTGCGATTGTGGATTTGCCTGAACTGGGTGGATCAGTCAAATTGCGCGAGGCCGGCTTGCCTTTATTCACCTTGATTGACTTTGCCGGGCATTGAGCGGCTCTGGCGCCCGTATCTTTTGCTATAAAAACAGGAGCTGCTCGCCCATGTATTTATTGGGCCAGAAGCCTTTTTTACTTAAATTCGACACGGCCGAAGCTTATATCAAATCGCCGTATTGCGTGCTGCTGAGCGCCGGCGACGAGTTCGATTCAGGCATTTCGGTGTCTTCAAAACCCGTCAGCAGGGTGTATGAACGCGGTGAACGCGGGCCGCTCTTGACCTTGACGCCCTTCTCGGCCGGGACAACAGGACCTTCGGCAGAGGCTGCCAGCAGTGCCTGTTTGAAAGCGGCGACTTCGTCGGCCTGGATGGGCTCATAACGGGGAGCGGGCGGCTTGACCGGCGCGGGAGCCGCTGCGGCATTTCCGTTCAACGCAGGCGGTTGCACGGCGTCCTGGGCGCTCAAAGGCGCTGGCTTGCTCACGATCGCCATTTCATCCATGCGCCAATAGACCGCGGGAACCGTGATCTCAAAACGTGCTTTGGCGTGCTGGATGATCAGGGATTCAATTTGGCCAAGCTGCTCGGGCTGGCCGTTGAACGCCTTGGCCAGGTCCACCATCACGATGAATTCGTTGCCGCGCTGGTCGAGCGAGAGCACTTTGAACTTGTAGCTTGCAGACAGAACGCCGGAGCGGGTCATGGCCTCGCGGATGGCCACATACAGCTGTTCGCGGCGGGCGTGGCGCTTGAGTTTGCCGGCTTCGGCCGGGGTTGCTGCCTCTGCGGACAGCCGCTGCGGAACCGAGGCGGGAGACGAGGGCTTGTCACGCCCCGTGGGTCCGGCGCGCCTTTGCCCTTCGTTGGCGGCAGATTTTGGGGTCTGGCTGGACTTGCCAGAAAACCAGTTTAAAAAAGACATGTGCGTTCTCGTGATGTTTTCGCATTTTCTACCAATGCGCTGAATGATGTCTGTAAGCAATACAGCAAATTGATCCCCGCTGTTGTTTCCAGCGGATTTCATTTGCAGATGACTTTATCGAATCATGCGCGCGGCTGTCAGGTAAAAAATCACGGCCAGCACGGGTTTGGCGCTAATTAAACGCCACGGCCTGAGAGTCAAGGCCCCGGTATTCTGTTGTCTGATGACCGGGGCGGCCCGGCCACGCAGTGTTTCAGGTCACAGCGACCCGCTTGGGACGGTTGTAGAGGCGTTTAGCCATCACCGAGCCCATGGCCATAGTCAACTCCAATGCAATCGGGCTGTGACGGTTGGCCAGTTCCAGGAAGCGCATCGGTGTCAGGCACCAGAGCTTGCAAGGCGTAGAGGCATGCACCGTCGCGCTCCGCGGCATATGCGAGAAAAATGCACCTTCGCCCAGCACGGTGCCGGCGCCGACCAGCGCCATCCGGACACGCGCTTTTTCGTCTTCATAGTGAACGCTGAGCGTGCCGCTTTCGACGAAGTAGAGCGTTCGGTCGAGCGCCCCTTGTTCCATCAGCACCTGGCCGCTGTTCAGGGCAAACGGCTGCATGTAGCTGGCCAGGATGTCCCAGTGCGGCTGGTTGAATTGACAGCGCAACGCGTCACTGGCGTGGCAGTGCAGGATGGCCTGGGCCAGGCCCTGGATGTCAAAACGGATGGCGGCGGGGAGTGGAGCGTTCATAGTGGAACGGACGATACCTTTGCACTACATGCCTCGCAAGGGACGTTAACTGCCGCTTACACCTGATACAGCACGCTCCGGATTTGTAATTTGCGCGCTTTTTTCCTTCGCGACCTGCTTCCAGACCGCTCATCCTTGCACGCCTTCCGTCCGTCGGCATTTGGGGTTCTGGACGGCTACAAAAGCACCTATCTGCGCGCCACTGCCGTTCTGAAAGTAATCGACCAGCGCAAGCCGGGCGTGGGCGGAACACTGTGCTGCCAAGCCCAGCGCGCGGCCCCGCTCAGCCGGTAAATCGAGCGGGGCGCAACGGGGAGGTGAACGATATCGGCACGCTTGGGGGATTGTGGTGGGTAAGGCCGGAATCGCAGTACGGCCGCGCTGCCCAGCGAGATGCCCGCGACCTCTTCAAAGTCGGGCACATCGCGATGCCAACCCAAGGGCGTGCCGGGTTTGTATTCAGCCACCAAGGCATGGACCAGCGCACCCGGCGCAACGTCAAGCCAACGGGCGACCCGATCGCGCAACGGCTCCAGCTCTCTGATCAGCGGCTGCGCGGGCCGCAATTTGTTGGCGTCGTAATCAAAACTGCCGCCGTAGCTGAGCACCCTTCGCCGGGCGGTGTAGTCCTTGTAGCGAGCATTTTCCAGGGGGAGTTGGCCGATGAGCGCTATCAGGGCAGCTTCTTCCGAATCACTCAGAAAATCCTCTTCATAAATCAGGCCAGGCGGAAGCGGCTTCAGCGGAGGCGGCGCCTCAAACAATTCGCGCTGGAGATGCCCGGCCGCCGCCAGGCTGCGGCCGGAACGTTTTTCAGGCATCTCCGACATTGACCTGAACGACGCCGCTTCCTTTGCAACTTGCACAGACGGTTCCGTCGTGAAGCCCGGTGCCGCCGCAACGGGCACAGGTGTTTTCAGCGCTGCCGGGCGTGCCTTGCGCCACTTCGTCGCCAGGCGAGGCGGGGGAAGCGTTTGATGCGTCAACTGTGATGGTCGGTTGCCTTGGCATAGCAACCATTGTGAAGACCGCGGTCTTCACAAGCGTAGGACGACGCCGAATAGGCCGTAGCGCTATTTACCGATGCAAAACCGCGAGAAGATTTCACCCAGCAGGTCATCGGCGGTGAACTGCCCCGTGATTTCCCCCAAGTGGAGCTGCGCCTGCCGCAGATCTTCGGCCAGCAGGTCAAGCGCTGGTTGTACCGAGCGAATTTGCTCACTGGCTTTGTCCAGCTGCTGCGCCACCTGATGCAGCGCGCGCACGTGGCGCTCGCGGGCCATGAAGACACCCTCAGGCGCGGCTTGCCAGCCCACGACCTGCAACAGCTGTTGACGCAGGTCCTGCAGGCCGGCGCCGGTCTTGGCCGAGATAAATACGCCGCCCGGCCTGGTCTTCCGTGCGGCCTCGGGCGCCAGGTCTGATTTGTTCCAGACATCGATAACGGTTGTGCTTTGTGGCAGTTTTTGGCCCAAAGCCCCCGCAATTCGTGCATCAGCAGCTATGTAATTGATAGCATCCGCGTTGTCCACCGAGCTTTCCTGCCGCGTCAGGTCATGCAGAAACAGCACGGCATCGGCGCTTTCAATTTCGGCCCATGCGCGTTCGACCCCGATTTTTTCCACCTCGTCCAGCGCCTCGCGCAGGCCGGCGGTGTCCACCACGTGAAGGGGCACGCCTTCGATCTGGATCAGCTGCGACACCTTGTCGCGTGTGGTGCCGGCGATGGGTGTGACGATGGCCAGTTCGGCGCCTGCCAGGGCATTGAGCAGAGAGCTCTTGCCGGCATTTGGCTGGCCTGCGATGACCACCTTGATGCCTTCGCGCAGGATGGCGCCTTGCGTGGCGCGTCGCATCACGTTCGCGAGCGTCGTCTGCAAGCGCTCAAGCTGGCCGCGCGCGTCGGCTTTCTGGAGGAAATCGATGTCTTCCTCAGGGAAGTCCAGCGTGGCTTCAACCAGCATGCGCAGATGAATCAATTGCTCCAGCAGTGTGTTGATCGCCAGCGAGAATTCGCCCGACATGGAGCGGGCGGCCGAACGCGCCGCGGTTTCGGTGCTGGCGTCGATCAGGTCGGCAATGGCCTCGGCCTGCGCCAGATCGATCTTGTCGTTGAGGAAAGCGCGCTCGGTGAATTCACCCGGCTGCGCCACACGCAGTTGCGGCATGGCCTCCAGGCAGCGTGCCAGCAGCAGTTGCAAGACGACCGGCCCACCATGGGCCTGCAATTCCAGCACGTCTTCGCCGGTGTAGGAATTCGGTGCGGGGAAATGGATCGCCAGGCCCTGGTCGATCACCTGGGCTTGCGCGTCGCGAAAGGGCAGGTAAGTCGCCTGGCGCGCTTGCAGGGGCCGGCCGCAGATGGCCGCGATCACAGGCGCAACGTCCTTGCCGGAGACACGCACGATGCCCACGGCCCCACGGCCGGGCGCGGTGGCAATCGCAACAATGGGGTCGTGGTGTCGGGCCAGCATGGTGATAGATGTTAAGGGTTGGCTGCTGAGGCGGTATCCAGGTGGAATTGCCTCGCGCCGGATGTTGGCTTCCCAAGAAAAAGGGCCGCGAAGCGGCCCAATTTTTATTTCACACCTGCCTTATCTGAATTTAGGCAGATTGAACTGGGGTGGTACGCCCATGCGGGTATTGATGATCCACTGCTGGGTGATGGACAGGATGTTGTTGGTAATCCAGTACAGCACCAGGCCGGCCGGGAAGAAGAAGAACATCACGCTGAAGATCAGCGGCATGAACCACATCAGCTTGGCTTGCATCGGATCCGGCGGGGCGGGGTTCAGCGCCGTTTGCAGCATTGTGGTCAAGGTCATCAGCACAGGCAGGATAAAGAAGGGATCCGGTGCCGAGAGGTCATGGATCCACAAAATCCATGGCGCATTGCGCATCTCAACGCTGGACAGCAGCACCCAATACAGCGCGATGAACACCGGGATCTGGATCATGATGGGGAAGCAGCCACCCATCGGGTTGACCTTTTCTTCCTTGTAGATCTTCATCATCGCCTGCTGCATTTCCTGCGGCTTGTCTTTCAGGCGCTCGCGCATTTCCATGATCTTCGGGTTGATCGCCTTCATCTTGGCCATGCTGGCGTAAGCCTTGGCATTCAACCAATAAAACGCGATCTTCAGCAACAGCACCAGCGCCACGATAGACCAGCCCCAGTTCTGGAGGAAGCCGTGCAGCTTGTCGAGCAGCCAGTACAGCGGCTTGGCGAGGATGGTGAGCCAGCCGTAGTCCTTGACCAGTTCCAGGCCGGGGGCAATGGCTTCAAGCGTTTTTTCTTCTTGCGGGCCGACAAAGAATTTTGAGTCCACCGATTTGGTGGTGCCGGCTGCGATGGTTTCCAGCGGCGTGATCATGCCGACTGCATACAGGTTGGTGTCAACCTTGCGCAGGAAGAGGTCGCGTTTGAGGCCGTCCGGCAGGATCCAGGCGCTGGCAAAGTAATGCTGGACCATGGCGACATAGCCATTGCTTGCCTGCTTCTCAACGTCCACCTTGTTGTTTTCGATGTCCTTGAATTCCACCTTCTGGTACTTCTTGGCTTCGGTATAGATCGCCGGGCCGGTAAAGGTGGAATAGAAGGAAGATTCTCCAGGCGGCTTGTTGCCGTCACGCACTAGCTGGAGGTACAGCTGCGGCGTTACTGCGGCCGTGCCGGTGTTCACGATGTCGTGGCGCACGGCGATGTCATAGGCGCCGCGCTTGAGCGTATAGGTTTTGACCAGCTTCACACCGCCGACATCCGCCGACTCGAACTTGACCTGGAGCTCGTCCTGGCCGTCTTTCAGCGTGCGGTCACCAGGAACCACCGTCATCGGGGTTTTGTGGGTCGGCAAGGCCGCGTTGCCGATCAGGCCGGTTTGCGCAACATAGACACGGTTGGCGCTTTCGTCCAGAAGCACAAAGCCTTCGTCCTTCTTGGCCTCTGCCTTGTACTTGCTGAAAGCCGAATGCACCAGCGTGCCGCCTTCACTGTCAAAGGTCAGCGTGAGCACATCGGTGCTCACCACCACGCGTTCGCGGGTTGCCGCAGCGGCCACAGACGGCGCGCCCACAGGCACGGCGCCAGGCGCGGCCGGCGACGCATTGGCCGCCTGGGGTGCAGGCACCGAAGAGGCAGCAGCCCCGGCGACCGGCGCAGATGCTGACGCGCCAGCTGCGGGCGCCTTCGCGCTCTGCGTGGCCGACGGGAAGAAGGTCGCCTTGTGGCCGTTATAAACCTGCCACTGGTCCCACAAAAGGACCATGGAAAAACCAAAAATCACCCACAAGATGGTGCGGCGGATGTCGTTCATGACGGCGTCTTTTTAGAAGGGGTAGGGGCCACAGGGGTGACCAGGCGGGAGAAAAGTGAAAAGGAGACAGGGGGCACCGGGTCGTGCCCGCCTTCGCACCATGGCTGGCAGCGAGCGAGGCGATACAAGGTGAGGTAGCTGCCCTTGGCGGCGCCATGCTGCTGCAGCGCTTCAAGAGAATAGGCAGAGCATGTCGGCTCAAAGCGGCAAGCGGAGCCCAGCCAGGGGCTGAGCAACAGGCGATAGCCTTTGACGATGCCGATCAAAACGGTTTGCGGCAAACGGACGACTGCGGCGATCACGCGATTCATGACGCCCTGGCCCCGGCCTGCATGAGCGCGATGACTTCGGCGCGAACAGCCTGCTTGAGCTGCTCGGACGTTGCGCTGATGTATTCTTGACGGGAAAAATCACGCCGCAAGCGGACCACATAAGCGGCCTTGGGGTACTGATGCGAAAAATCAGCGCTCACGGTGTAGATTTGTCGTTTGATGGCGTTGCGCGTCACGGCCCGTTTGGCCCAGCGCTTGGGGACCATCGCCCCGAGCCAGACATCCTGGACGGGGAACAGAGGCCTTGCCCTGGAAGTATCAACAAGCTCGCCGGATTCGGCTTGCACGGGCTTTGCGTCCAGCGCATTGCGGTGCAATGCGAAGTGCGTTGTTTTTGCAACAATGGCGCCGGCAAGGACTGCCTGGAACTGTGGCCGGGTTTGAAGCCGCTGCACGAGCGCCAGGCGTCAGTTCAAAGAAACTGCGGTGGCCAGCAAAAACAGGCTTATACAGCCAGGCGCTTGCGGCCTTTGGCGCGGCGGGCAGCAATTACTGCGCGGCCGCCGCGCGTTTTCATGCGCGTGAGGAAGCCGTGCGTACGGGCGCGTTTGACTTTGGAAGGTTGGTATGTGCGTTTCATGATTGAGTCCTACTAGCCGGTTAGCTACAAAGCTCCCTTTGCCTTATTGCTTTGCCTTACTTGCTTCCTTAGCTGGCTGCTTGATTGGGTTAATCAAGGCTCACTATTGAAATGAGGCAAATTCCGTGGGGCGATTCAAATGATCTTGGTGGCCGTACAACACAACCAACTCTGCAAGTCTTTCAAAAGCGGGCGAACCCGCTGCGAATCAGGGAAACCCATGATTATCGCAGATTTCCCAACGCTGGCAACAAGTTAGCCTGCCCATTTGGGGTAAAGGCTGAGATGCGCCCGGGTGAGCTTTCAAATGCCTCCCAGTTGCCCTCCAACTACCAGAAAACGGGGCCGAAAATAGGTTGAAACCCGAAGCATTTATTTTGTGGATAACTCCCCGCCCAGACTACAATTGCCGGTGCTCAAAATTAACAATATCCACAAGCAGCAAGCTGCTGCCTGGCGCCTCTTGCCAGGCCAGCCACCCGGTCAAAACCACCCATGAGCGAGGCCTCCGTCCAACACCTGAGCCAGGATTTGTGGCAAAGCTGCGTCGACCATCTGGCCCAGGAACTGCCCGAACAACAGTTCAATACCTGGATCCGGCCCCTGGTCGTTGACGTCGCCCCTGACCTCTCCAAGGTCACGGTTCTGGTGGGCAACCGCTTCAAACTGGACTGGGTCCGCGCCCAATATGCCGGCCGGATCTCTGCCCTGCTAGAGAAGGTTTCCGGCCAAAGCATCCCCCTTGAGTTAGCGCTCGCTCCTCGGGAAGCCACCGCGAAGCCATCATCCCTGGTTCGCAACTTTGAAGGTATTGGCGTTCCTGAGCCCGTCGGCCTGGGCGTTCCCGAAGAAGCCGCCGGCGCGCCGTTTAAAAATCGCCTCAACAGCGCACTGACCTTCGACACCCTGATTGAAGGCACCGCCAACCGCATGGGCCGGGCCGCGGCCTTACATGTTTCCAGCAGCCTGGGGCAGCTTTACAACCCGCTGTTTATATATGGCGGCGTCGGTCTGGGCAAAACCCACCTGATGCACGCCATCGGCAATAAATTGCTGTCAGACAACCCGGCCGCCAAAGTTCTCTACATCCATGCTGAACAATTTGTTTCAGATGTGGTTAAAGCTTACCAACGCAAGACTTTTGACGAATTCAAAGAGCGTTACCACTCGCTCGATTTGCTGCTGATTGACGACGTCCAGTTCTTTGCCAACAAGGACCGCACCCAGGAAGAGTTTTTCAACGCTTTCGAGGCCTTGCTGACCAAAAAGTCGCACATTGTGATGACCAGCGACACTTATCCCAAGGGCCTGACGGATATCCACGAACGCCTGGTCTCGCGCTTCGATTCCGGCCTTACTGTCGCCATCGAGCCCCCTGAGCTCGAAATGCGCGTCGCCATCCTGATCCGCAAGGCCGAGGCCGAAGGCGCGTCCATGCCCGAAGAAGTCGCCTTCTTTGTCGCCAAAAACGTCCGCTCCAACGTGCGCGAGCTCGAAGGCGCCCTGCGCAAGATCCTGGCGTACTCCCGTTTCAACCTGAAGGAAATCTCCATCCAGCTGGCCCGGGAGGCCCTGCGCGACCTCCTGTCCATCCAGAACCGGCAGATTTCCGTCGAGAACATCCAGAAGACCGTCGCCGACTATTACAAGATCAAGGTCGCCGACATGTATTCCAAGAAGCGGCCCGCCAGCATTGCCCGGCCGCGGCAGATCGCCATGTACCTGGCCAAAGAACTGACCCAGAAGAGCCTGCCAGAGATCGGTGAGCTCTTTGGCGGCCGTGACCACACCACGGTGCTGCACGCCGTGCGCAAGATGTCTGCAGAGCGCCAGCAGATGACCGAGCTCAACCAGCAGCTGCACGTGCTCGAACAAACCCTGAAGGGCTAAAAGCAGTTCACATGCCTCAAATGAATCCTTTAGCGCTCATATCACCCTGTTTTCGGGGCGATATGCAAGGCCAAACCAGCTCAGCAATAAGTTTGGGGACAACTTTTGAACAACCCATGGCTTATCCACAGAAGCAGATGACAATCGAAAGTTGTTCATGTCCGGCACGGTACTTCAAGGGCGTCTGAACACATGGTTAAACAAACGCCAAGTGGTTGATCAAAAAGGGGAAAATGGCGCTATCCACAGATTGGCGCTGCCCTTATCTACTACTACTAATTTGAATTAAAGAATTAAAGATATATACAGAGGAAGTCATGATCGTTCTGAAAGCTACCCAGGATAAAGTTTTGTCGGTGCTGCAATCCGTGGCCGGCATCGTGGAGCGCCGCCACACCTTGCCGATTCTGGCCAACGTGCTGATCCGCAAAACCGGCGCACAGCTGCAGCTCACCACGAGCGATCTTGAAATCCAGATACGCACCACGGCCGAGCTCGACGGCGACGCCGGCAACTTCACCACCACCGTGGGCGCCCGCAAACTCATCGACATCTTGCGTTCCATGCCCAGCGACCAGACCGTGTCGCTCGAGTCCTCGCAAAACAAGCTGATCCTCAAGGGCGGCAAAAGCCGCTTCACGCTGCAGACCCTGCCGGCTGAAGACTTCCCGCTGGTGCAAGAAGCCGCCAACTTCGGCCCCGGCTTCTCGGTGCCACAAAAGGTGCTCAAGGAGCTGCTCAACCAGGTCTCCTTCGCCATGGCGGTGCACGACATCCGCTACTACCTCAACGGCATCCTGTTCGTCGCTGAAGGCAAGCAGCTCAGCCTGGTCGCCACCGACGGCCACCGTCTGGCGTTCTCGTCGGCCATGCTCGACGTCGAAGTGCCCAAGCAGGAAGTCATCCTGCCGCGCAAGACGGTGCTTGAGATGCAGCGCCTCCTCAGCGACAAAGAGGGCGCCATCGAGATGCAATTTGCCGGCAACCAGGCCAAGTTCAGCTTTGAAGGCATGGAATTCGTCACCAAGCTGGTCGAAGGCAAGTTCCCCGACTACAACCGCGTGATCCCCAAGAACCACAAAAACATCATCACCCTGGGCCGCGTGCCCCTGCTGGCCAGCCTGCAGCGCACCGCGATTTTGACCAGCGAGAAGTTCAAGGGCGTGCGCCTGAACATCGAGCCCGGCACCCTGCGCGTGGCCTCCAACAATGCCGAGCAGGAAGAAGCCGTCGACGAGCTCGACATCGACTACGGCGGTGACGCCATTGAAATCGGCTTCAACGTGACCTACCTGATCGACGCGCTGGCCAACATGGACCAGGACATGGT
>JAJKJM010000103.1 GCA_021153985.1 Polaromonas sp. | reverse complement strand
TGGGAGGAACTCACACGTGACATCGGGCGGGATCTCGGTTTCCGCCGCTGCGGCCTGTACTACGCCACCGACAAGCCGCAGCAACTCTCCACCTGGGAGGCCTGGGGCCAACAGGTCGGACGGCCGGGCGGCGTTCGCACCCGCATGCTCGGCGCGGCGGAGGCCGCGAGTGTGATGAAAGGCAGCGGCCCTCGCCAGTGGTTGGGAGGCGTGCATTCGATGGACGACGGCACGGCGGAGCCCGCCCTTGCTGCTCCGGGCATTGCCGAAGGCGCACGGGCGCTTGGCGCTACCGTCCACCAGGATTGCGCGGCCCGCGGCCTGGACATCAGCAACGGCGCGGTCACTGGCGTGATCACCGAACGCGGCCTGATCAAGACCAGCGCCGTCGTGTGTTCCGGTGGCGCCTGGGCGTCCGCGTTCTGCCGCCGGCACGGCATCTCCTTCCCGCAGGCAAGCGTGCGCGCGAGCGTCCTGCGCACCCGTCCCATCGAGGGCCTGCCGGCGGCGCTGTCTGCGCCGGAGTGCTCGCTGACGCGCCGCCTGGGAGGCGGCTACAACCTGGCGATCAGCGGCAAGGCGAAGCTCGAAATCACACCGCAGGGGCTGCGTTATGCACGCGAATTCATGCCGATGTTCATGAAGCGCATCAAGGCCGTGGAGTTCGGCATTGGCCGTTCCTTCTTCCGCGGCCCTGAAGCGCTGGGCAGCTGGCGCTTCGACGAGGTGTCGCCGTTCGAGCAGATCCGCGTCCTTGATCCCGCGCCGGATCCGCGAGCGATCCTTAACCTGCTCGGTTGCTTCCAGAACCTGTACCCCGCGTTGAAAGACGTGGCGGTAGACCAGGCCTGGGCTTCCTACATCGACAGCACGCCGGACGGCGTACCGGTCATTTCACCAGTAGATGCCGTCAAGGGCTTCGTGCTCGCAGCCGGGTTCAGCGGCCATGGTTTCGGCACCGGCCCTGCCACGGGGCTGCTGGCCGCGAGCCTGGTCACAGGCGATCCGCCACCCGTCGATCCGACGCCTTTCCGCTTCTCGCGCTTTGCCGACGGCTCGAAAGTCACCGTCGGTGCTTTCTGACGACTTCCCGGCCGCAGCCTGACTCCTGATTTTTATCAAAAGGACCCTTTCCAATGAGCAATCTCACTTTCTTCAAATACGACGACCTGGGTACCGCGCGTGATGGCGGCCCGCTTCCGGAGCGTGTCATCGAAGGCAACGCAAAATTCAAGAATTGGGACGTCGACCAGTCTCCCGACCAAAAAGTGCGTGCCGGCGTCTGGGAAACGACGCCGGGTACCTACCGGTCCATCAAAGGCGGCACCTGGGAGTTCTGTTCCATTTTGTCGGGCGTGTCCGAAATCACGGAAGACGGAAAGCCGCCGGTGAAGGTACGGGCCGGCGACGCGTTCGTGATGAAGCCCGACTTTACCGGTGTGTGGCGCTGCATCGAGACCACCCGCAAGATCTGGGTCGTCTACCAGTAATTTGTATGTCCTTCTTGTACAAGGCCGACCCAGTGCGCGGGATGGAATGGGCACGCCTGTTCGCCGCCAAGGCGCCCGACGTCCCGTTTCATATCTGGCCCGACATCGGACAGGCGGACCGCGTGCGCTATCTTGCGGCGTGGGTGCCGCCGCCGGACGTGACGGGGCAGTTTCCCAACCTGGAGATCTTCTTCTCCACGGGCGCGGGGATCGACCAGTTCGACCTTGCCGCGTTGCCGCCCGAGCTGCCGGTGGTGCGCATGGCGGAGCCCGGCATCGTCGCGGGCATGGTGGAGTACGCCACGATGGCGGTTCTCGCGTTTCACCGCGACCTGCCGGCCTATATACGGCAGCAGCGCGAGGGTCGTTGGGCCGCGCACCGCGTCTATCCCGCATCGAAGCGCCGTGTGGGCGTCCTCGGCCTGGGCGTGCTCGGATGCGCCGTGCTGGGCCAGCTGCGCACACTCGGTTTCCAGCTCTCCGGCTGGAGCCGGACGCGCCGCCAGGTTGACGGCGTGACGTGCTACGCCGGCCAGGAAGAACTGCCGGCGATGCTGACCAACACCGACATCCTGGTATGCCTGCTGCCCCTTACCCCCGAGACGCGCGGCATTCTGAATTCGACGCTGTTTCAGCACCTGCCGCGCGGCGCATCACTGGTGCATGTCGGCCGAGGCGCTCACCTCGACCACCCCGCGCTGCTTGATGCGCTGGAGACGGGCTGGCTGTCGGGCGCGGTTGTCGATGTCACCGATCCAGAGCCGTTGCCGCCGGACCACCCCTTCTGGGCCCACCCGAAGATCCTGCTCACGCCGCACATCGCGAGCATGACGCAGCCGGAGACGGCCGTGGAGCAGGTGCTGGCCAACATCCGCCGGCACGAGGCGGGCGAGCCCCTGATCGGGCTGGTTGACCGTTCGCGGGGGTATTAAAAATCATGAACAAAGACATCGAAGACTTGCTGCCGGCCCTGGTCGCGCTGCGGCGTGACCTGCACGCACACCCCGAGTTGGCGTTCGAAGAGCGCCGCACTTCCAGCGTGGTTGCTGTGGCGCTGCGCGATTGCGGCCTCAAGGTGCACGAGGGCATCGGCGGGACCGGCGTGGTGGGCGTTCTGCGCAAGGGAAATTCGACGCGCATGGTGGGCCTGCGTGCAGACATGGACGCGCTTCCCATGCGGGAGGACACCGGTCGGCCTTACGTCAGCCGCCACCCCGGCGTTCACCACGGCTGCGGCCACGACGGCCACACCGCCATGCTGCTGGGAGCCGCGCAGCAGTTGGCGCGGGCCGGTAGCTTCGATGGCAGCATTGCCTTCATCTTCCAGCCCGCCGAAGAGGGGCGCGGAGGCGCACGCGAGATGGTGCGGCAAGGTTTGTTCGACCGCTTTCCGTGCGAATCCGTGTTCGCCTTGCACAACTGGCCCGACCTGCCCGCGGGCACGGTGGCAACAAGGCCGGGGCCCATCATGGCCGCGGCGGATCGCTTCGACATCGTCGTGCGCGGCCAGGGCGGTCACGCGGCGCAGCCGCATCGGACACCCGACGTGGTGCTTGCTGCGAGCCAGCTCGTCGCGCAGATGCACACCATCGTGTCGCGGCGAATTCCTCCTACGCAAAACGCCGTCTTGTCGGTGACGCGAATCAGCGGAGGCCAGTCACACAACGTCCTGCCGGCGGCCGTGGAGCTGACCGGCACCGTGCGCAGTTTCGACGCTGGCGTGCAGGACACGATCGAGCAGGCGGTCCGCGACGTCGCGGCAGGTGTCGCGCGCGCAAGCGGCACCGCAATAGAGGTCGAGTACACGCGTTACTACCCGGCAACGATCAACAGCCCTGAGCACGCTCAACTCGCACTCGAGGCGGCTCGTAGCGTCGGCCTGGAAACACAGGTGGCGGAAACGCCGGCTTTCACGTCCGAAGACTTTGCCTTCATGCTCCAGCAGCGGCCCGGGGCCTACCTGTGGCTCGGCCAGCGAGGCTCGAACCATGCAGCTCCGCTGCACCATCCCTCGTACGACTTCAACGACGACGTTCTGGCGTGCGGCGTGCGTTGGTTCACAGCCGTCGCGCAAATGGCCCTGCGCTGAACCGGACCTACTTCAAGCAACGGAACCCACGATGCTCTATTTATCCACCCGCGGCCACCCCGACCGCAAACACTTTTGCGAAATCCTGCTGGAGGGCCTGGCGCCCGACGGAGGTTTGTACCTGCCGGAGCAATACCCGCAGGTGGCGTCCGAGCAACTGTCCAGGTGGCGCGGCCTGCCATATGCAGAACTCGCCTTTGAAGTCCTCTCGCTGTATATCGATGACATCCCGGCCGAAGACCTACGCGCAATCTGCCGCACGACCTATACCGAAGAGGTCTTCGGCACAAAGGAGATCGTGCCGCTCAAGAAACTGGAGGAGGGCGTGTACCTGCAAGCCCTTTCCAACGGCCCGACGTTGGCTTTCAAAGACATGGCCATGCAGCTGCTAGGCAACTTGTTTGAATACGAGCTAGGTCGACGCGGCGAGGAATTGAACATCCTGGGCGCGACTTCCGGCGACACCGGCAGCGCTGCTGAATACGCGATGAAGGGCAAGAAGGGCGTTCGCGTCTTCATGACCTCGCCGCATGGCCGCATGAGCCCCTTCCAGCAGGCGCAGATGTTCAGCCTGCAGGATGCCAACATCCACAACCTCGCGATCAAGGGTGTGTTCGACGACTGCCAGGACATCGTCAAGGCGGTGTCCAACGACTTGGGCTTCAAGCACCAGTACAAGATCGGCACCGTCAATTCCATCAACTGGGCGCGATTGATGGCGCAGGTGGTGTATTACTTCGCCGGTTATCTTCAAGCCACGAGGTCAAATACCGAACAGGTAAGGTTCGCTGTGCCATCGGGCAACTTCGGCAACATCTGCGCCGGTCACGTGGCGCGCATGATGGGCCTGCCCATCGACAAGCTTGTGCTCGCGACCAACGAGAACGACGTGCTCGACGAATTCTTCCGCACCGGTGTTTATCGGGTGCGCGGCGGCGCCGACACCTACGAGACCTCCAGTCCGTCGATGGACATTTCCAAGGCCAGCAACTTCGAGCGTTTCGTGTTCGACCTGCTGGGCCGCGATGCGGAGACGATCAAGCGCCTGTTCGGGGAAGAGGTCTCGAAGAACGGCTGCTTCGACCTGAGTGCCGACCCAGCCTTCGCGCAGGCTCGCTCGTGCTACGGCTTCCTGAGCGGCAAGAGTACGCACGCCGACCGCCTGACGACGATACGCGACACGCACCGGCGCTTTGGCGTGACCATAGACACCCACACGGCCGACGGCCTGAAAGTGGCGCGCCACTTCGTGCAGCCCGGTGTGTCGATGATCGTGCTGGAGACGGCGCTGCCGATCAAGTTCGCGGCAACCATCGTTGAAGCCTTGGGTCACGAGCCGGATCGGCCCGCGCGGTACCAGGGTATCGAAGACTTGCCCAAGCGCGTGACGGTTCTGCCGGCCGACGTGGTGCGGGTCAAGGCATTCGTCACCGCACGCGTTTCCTGATCGAAGCATGGCTGTCTTCACCGAAGTCCCCTACGACGAGGCTGCCGCCTTCCTGCGGCGGGTGGGTCTCGGCAATCTGCAGGCCATGTCGGTCTGCAGTGGCGGTATTGAGAACACCAACTACTTCGTGGACACGGATCGCGGCGAGTACGTACTGACGCTGTTCGAGCGCCTGGCGTGGGAACAGCTGCCGTTCTACCTGCATTTGATGCAGCACCTGGCCAGCCGCGGCCTTCCGGTGCCCAGGCCGGCGCCAGACGCGGAAGGCCGCATCCTACACCGCCTCAAGGGTAAGCCGGCGACAGTGGTGGGAAAGTTACGAGGAAAGAGTGAACTGTCGCCCGACGCCCGGCACTGCGCCGCAGTGGGCGAAATGCTGGCGCGAATGCACTTGGCCGGCAAGGACTATGCGCGGCACCAGCCCAACCTGCGCGGCCTGCCGTGGTGGACTGAAACAGTGCCGGCTCTGCTGCCATACGTGGGCCAGGACCAGCGCAAGCTGCTGCTCGACGAGTTGACCTTCCAGACGGGGATTGCCGCGTCTCACGACTACGCAGCCCTTCCGCGTGGTGCGATACATGCCGACCTGTTTCGCGACAACGTGATGTTCGAGGGTGGCTGCCTGAGCGGTTTTCTGGATTTTTACTTTGCGGGTTGCGACACCTTCCTGTTCGACATCGGTGTCTGTCTCAACGACTGGTGCGTGGATCTGGAGAACGGACGCATCGACCCCTTGCGAAGGGCTGCGTTCCTGGCCGCTTACCAGTCGGTGCGCCCACTCGTGGCTGAAGAACGGCGTCTGTTGCCGGCACTTGAGCGAGCCGCGGCCTTGCGCTTTTGGGTATCGCGGCTCTGGGACTGCTACATCCCCCGCGAAGCCGCCGTCCTGAAGGTTCATGACCCCAACCACTTCGAGCGTGTTCTGCGCCAACGCGTAAGCGATGCCGCCGCCGCTGGAATTTTTTTTCTTCCAGAAAGGACTTTGGGCCTTCCTGGGCCCTGACACCCATCATGAGAACCACCACAGATTTCTACGCCTCTTTGAGAGACGAACTGGAGGACATACAGGTCGCCGGCCTGCTCAAGCTCGAACGCCCTATCCAGTCCCCGCAAGGAAGCCGGATCGCAACCGCCGACGGGCAGGAAGTGATCAATCTCTGCGCGAACAACTATCTGGGTCTGTCATCTCACCCCGAGGTCGTAGCGGCCGCCCATGACGCACTCACCGCACGCGGATTTGGCCTGAGTTCCGTCCGGTTCATTTGCGGAACACAGGACGTCCACAAAACGCTCGAAGCACGGCTCTCGCAGTTTGTCGGCACGGAAGACACCATCCTGTACGGATCGGCATTCGATGCCAATGGCGGGCTGTTCGAGACATTGCTCGGGCCCGACGATGTAGTGCTCAGCGACGAACTCAATCATGCGTCCATCATCGATGGCATCCGCTTGTGCAAAGCCCGACGCTTGCGCTACAAGCACAACGATGTAATGGATTTGCGCGCGCAATTGAAGTTGGCGGTGGACGCGGGAGCCCGGTACAGGCTCGTGTTTACCGATGG
>JAJKJM010000102.1 GCA_021153985.1 Polaromonas sp. | reverse complement strand
TTCTTTGCCGGAGCAGCCTTTTTTGCAGGCGCTTTTTTAGCCGGTGCTTTTTTTGCAGTTGCCATGATTGATTTTCCTTCTAGAAGTTGATAAATCACCACACGGATAACTACTCTTCCTTGTGGCAATGCGGATGCTACTGGAGAAAAACGCAGTTTCCTAGTGCAAACGCACTTTATTTGCGCCTGGATGTTGCAGATTTACCTCTGAAAATCAGGAAAACGCCCATGAGAATCACGCCGCAGGCGGCCCATTCGCCCCCGGTGACGTGCTCTCCGGCGAAAAATGCACCCAGGAAAATCGCGATCAAGGGGTTCACAAACGCGTAGCTGGTGGCCACTGCGGGCGATGCATTGGCCAGCAAATACAGGTAAGCGCTGAAGGCGATGAGCGAGCCGAACACCACAAGATAAAGCCACGCCAGCATGGCTTCAGGCTGCGCCGGCCAGTTGGCAGCGGCTTGGTGGTGTTCACCCAATGCAAGAGAAATCACCATCAACACCGCGCCGCCACACAACATTTCGCTGGCAAACCCCGCAGGGCCGTTCGCCAGCGGCAGCCGTGTGGTGGAGAGCACCGAGCCCAGCGACCACAGCAAGGTCGCCGCCGCGATGCAGGCCATGCCGACGGGGGCGGCGCTGAAACTGGCGCCTTGCACCAGCATCAGCACACCCGCCAGCCCCACCACCATGCCGACGAATTCCAGCTTGCTGGGCCGCTGGCCGAGCAGCAGGCCCCAGGCGGACACCATCATGGGCACCACCGCGATGAAAGTGGCGATCAGCCCGGAGCCGATGTGGACTTCAGCCGCCGCCGTCAGCCCCATGCCGCCGCCCAGCATCAGGGCGCCGATGATGGACGCGTTGATCCATTCCCGCCGGCTGGGCAGCTTGTGCCCCCGCGCGAGCACCCAGGCCATCAGCAGAATGCCCGCCGTCAGGAAGCGCGTGCCCATCTGGAAGAAAGGCGGAAAGCTGATCAGCGCGAACCGGATCGCGAGGTAAGTGGAGCCCCACACCAGGTAGCAGGCGAGCAGGGCGGGAACCAGAAGCGCCGGCGATTTGCCGGCGGCGGAAGGGGAGGCGGGTACGGAAGTCATGCAAGGATCGTAGGTTGCCATGCGCGTTCAAGCCATGCAAAATTAACGGCAAAAGGCTATCTGGCCTTTAAATTTAAAGCTTGAAGAGCACCATGACCGAAACCACCGAATGGGACCATTACGACAGCCGCATCCTCGGCGAGCTGCAGCGCGATGCGCGCATCACCATGGCCGAGCTGGGCCGGCGCGTCCACCTGAGCCAGCCCGCGGTGACCGAGCGCGTGCGCAAGCTCGAACTCGGTGGCGTGATCAAGGGCTACCGGGCCGAGGTCGACCTGGCGCGCCTGGGTTACGGCATTCGCGCCATTGCGCGGGTGGGGCGGGTCGAGTACGCCAGGGTGGTCAAGCTGATCGAGCAGACGCCCGAGGTGATCAATGCCTACAACGTGACCGGCGAGGACAGCTGGGTGCTGGAGATCGCGGTGATCGACGTGGCGCACCTGGACGCGGTGGTCACCAAATTTTGCATCCTCACGGAGACTTCCACCTCCATCGTCCTCAATGCGCCCCGCGAAAATGCCGTCGTCCTGCCGGCCCGGCGCGAAGACATCAAACCCGTCATCAAGAAAGTCACCGGAAAATGAGCCAAGACAATCCCTCTATCCCAGCTTCCTTCGCCACCTGCGATCTCTGCGACCTCCACAAGGCCGACACCTCGGGCAATTTCAGGGTGTTGCCGCCGGTATTCAGGAGCTTCGGTGGGGTTCAGAAATTCAGTGGCCCGGTCGTCACCGTGAAATGCTTTGAGGACAACTCGCCCGTCAAGGCGGCGGTGGAGTCACCCGGCGAGGCGCGCGTGCTGGTGGTGGATGGCGGTGCTTCGCTGCGCCGGGCCTTGCTGGGCGGCAACCTGGGTGCCGCAGCCGCCAAAAACGGCTGGGCCGGGGTGGTGATTGACGGTTGCGTGCGCGACGTGGCCGAGCTGGCGCAATGCCAGACGGGTATCCGGGCCCTGGCAAGCATGCCCTTGCCCACGGAAAGGCGCCAAGCGGGCCTCAGGGACGTCACCGTGCAGATACAGGGGGTCTGGGTGCGGCCGGGCGACTGGCTGTACGCGGATGAGGACGGCATTGTCGTGATGCCGGCGCCACAGCAAGGGTAGGGCCTGGCTGGCCCTGCGGATGCCTGATGCTATCTAAACGATAGCTATAACCCAAGACGGAATATGGGCTAGAGGCCGATTTTCTTAAATTTTTGGAGTACAGGAGTAGGCGCGCAGCAGCCGCGCGCCGGCCGGCTTGCGGCTGGTGCGCGGGTTCATCAACGCGCCGGGACCGCTTAGAACCCGGCAAGCGCGATCGAATTCTTCAGCGCCTGCCCGCCGCCGTAGCTGTCCTGCTCGGGCGGCACGCCGCCCAGCGACACGCGGATGGCGCAGTACTTGAACTCCGGAATCTTGGCAAAAGGGTCCAGCGCAGCGTTGGTCAGCTTGTTGATGGCCGCCTCGTAGTAACAGAACGGTACAAATACGGCGCCGCGTGGCGAGCTTTCGTCGGCACGGGCGTACAGCTCCACCTTGCCGCGGCGTGACTCGATGGTCACGACATCGCCTGGTTTGCCGCCCATGGCGGCGAGGTCCAGCGGGTGCACCAAGGCGACCGGATCCGGCTCGATGGCGTCAAGCACCGTCGCGCGCCGCGTCATGCTGCCGGTGTGCCAATGCTCCAGCTGGCGGCCGGTGATCAGCACCATGGGGTATTCGGTATCCGGGCGCTCGTTGGCCGGGATGATGTCGGCCGGCACAAACTTCGCGCGGCCGCCTTCACGGGGGAAGTCGTCCACAAACACCACCGACTGGCCGGGATCGCCTTCCTTCACGCAGGGGTAGGTGACCGAATGCTCGCGGTCAAGCCGGTCCCAGGTGATGCCGCCAATGCTGGGCATGGTGTGGCGCATCTCGTCGAAGACTTCGCTGACGTGGTTGTAGTGCCAGCCGCAACCCATCCGGTTGGCGATCTGCGTGATGATCCAGAGGTCCTGGCGTGCATCGCCGGGCGGGTTGATGGCCTTGCGGCCCATCTGCACCAGCCGGTCGGTGTTGGTAAAGCTGCCGTCCTTTTCAGGGAAGGCGCTGGCCGGCAGGATCACGTCCGCCAGGTAGGCCGTTTCGGTCAGGAAGATGTCCTGCACGACCAGGTGGTCGAGCGCCGCCAGGGCTTCACGCGCATGGTTGGCATCCGGGTCCGACATGGCCGGGTTTTCGCCCTGCACATACATCCCCTTGATGCCGCCTTTCTTGATGGCGTGCATCACCTCGACGACGGTGAGGCCGACCTGGTCGTCCAGCGAACCGGCGGGTACGTTCCAGGCTTTCTCGAAATTGGCGCGCACCACGGGATTGGAGACATGCTGGTAGTCAGGCAGCATCATGGGGATCAGGCCCGCGTCGGACGCACCCTGTACGTTGTTCTGGCCGCGCAGCGGATGCAGGCCGGTGCCGGGACGGCCGATCTGGCCGGTCATCAGCGAAAGGGCAATCAGGCAGCGCGCATTGTCAGTGCCGTGCACATGCTGCGACACGCCCATGCCCCACAGGATCATCGAGCCCTTGGAGGTGGCGAACAGGCGGGCCACATAGCGCAGGGTGTCGGCGTCGATGCCGCAAATAGGCGCCATCAACTCGGGCGTGTAGCCTTCGACGTTCTTGCGCAGCTCTTCGTAGCCGATGGTGCGGCTGTCGATGAAGGCCTGGTCCACCAGGCCCTCGGTCACGATGACGTTCATCATCGCGTTGAGCATGGGCACATCGGTGTCGGGCTTGAACTGCAGGTGGCGGTGCGCCACGCGGGTGAGGTCGGAGCGGCGCGGATCCATCACGATCAGCTTGGTGCCGTTTTTCACGGCATTCTTGATCCAGGTGGCAGCCACCGGATGGTTCACTGTCGGGTTGGCGCCGATGATCACGACGACATCGGCCTTGGTCACGTCCATCACCGGGTTGGACACCGCGCCGGAGCCGATACCTTCAAGCAAGGCGACGACGGAAGACGCATGGCACAGGCGCGTGCAATGGTCCACATTGTTGCTGCCGAAACCGGTGCGCACCAGTTTCTGGAACAGGTAGGCTTCCTCGTTGCTGCCCTTGGCTGAGCCAAAACCGGCCAGCGATTTTTTGCCGTGCTGGTCGCGGATGGCGGCGAGCTTGCCGCCGGCGAACTCCAGCGCTTCCTCCCAGCTGGCTTCGCGGAACACGTCCATCACGCGGTCCGGGTCCATTGTGAAGTCGCCGGTCTTGGGTACGCCTTCGCGGCGGATCAGCGGCTTGGTCAGGCGATGGGGGTGATGGGCATAGTCAAAACCATAGCGGCCTTTGACGCACAGGCGTTCATGGTTGGCGGGGCCGTCGCGGCCTTCCACAAAAAGAATCTTGTCGTCCTTGACGTTGTAGGTCAGCTGGCAACCGACGCCGCAATAGGGGCAGACCGACTCGACCTGTTTGTCCGGCACGGTCAGTGCGGCCTCGCGGGCGGGCATCAGCGCGCCTGTCGGGCAGGCCTGGACGCATTCGCCGCAGGCCACGCAGGTGGAAGCGCCCATGGCGTCGTCCATGTCAAACACGATCTTGGCCTGGTCGCCGCGGAAGGCCAGGCCGATCACGTCATTGACCTGTTCGTCGCGGCAGGCGCGCAGGCAGCGCGTGCACTGGATGCAGGCGTCCAGGTTCACGGCGATTGCGGGGTGCGACACGTCCTGGCGCACCTGCTCGCGCGCTTCAAAGCGGGGCTTGCCGACGCCGATTTTGGCGGCCCACTGGTCCACCTCGTTGTTACGCGTGTATTCCTTCTCGGGCATGTCCGACAGCAGCAGCTCGAGCACCATTTTTTGCGAGGCCACGGCGCGCTCGCTGTCGGTGACGACCTTCATGCCGGCGGCAGGGGCCCGGCAGCATGAAGGAGCGAGTACGCGCTCACCGTTGATCTCGACCATGCAGGAGCGGCAGTTGCCGACGGCCTCCATGCCTTCCTTGAAGCACAGGTGCGGAATCTCTACGCCTTCGCGTTTGGCGACCTGGAGCAGCGATTCGGTGGCGCGGCCCTGGACTTCACGGCCGTTGAGGCTGAAGCTGACGAGCGGCGCGTCGAGTTCGGCGAGTTCCTGGCGGGTGATTGCATTCATCGTGGTGCCTTATGTCTTGTTGCTGCGGTGCTCAAGCCAACTCGTGTGGGAAGTACTTGACAACACAGTCCATGGGATTGGGCGCTGCCTGGCCGAGGCCGCAGATCGACGCATCGCGCATGACCAGCGACAGGTCGGCCAGCAAGGCCAGATCCCACTTGGGTTGTTCCATCAGGTGCGCCGCTTTCGCCGTGCCGACGCGGCAGGGCGTGCACTGGCCGCAGGACTCATGGTGAAAGAAACGCATCATGTTGCGCGCTGCGTCAGTGGCCGTGTCCTTGTCGGACAGGATCATCACCGCAGCCGAGCCGATGAAGCAGCCATAAGGCTGCAGCGTGTCGAAGTCCAGCGGGATGGTGTTCATCGTGGCGGGCAGGATGCCGCCCGACGCACCGCCCGGCAGGTAGGCGTAGAACTTCTGGCCGTCCAGCATGCCGCCGCAGTATTCGTCGATCAGCTCCTGGATGGTGATGCCGGCAGGCGCCAGTTTGACGCCGGGCTCCTTGACCCGCCCCGAGACCGAGAACGAGCGCAAGCCTTTGCGGCCGTTGCGGCCGTGCGAGGCAAACCATTCGCCGCCTTTTTCCAGGATGTCGCGCACCCAGTACAGCGTTTCGAAGTTGTGCTCCAGTGTCGGCCGGCCGAACAAGCCGACCTGAGCCACGTACGGTGGCCGCAGGCGGGGCATGCCGCGCTTGCCTTCGATGGATTCGATCATCGCGGACTCTTCACCGCAGATGTAGGCGCCTGCGCCGCGGCGCAATTCGATCTCCGGCATGCCGGCCATCAGCGGGTCCAGCCGCAGCCTGGCCAACTCGGCTTCCAGCATGTTGCGGCAGCCATGGTATTCGTCACGCAGGTAAACGTAGATCTTCTCGATACCGACGGCCCAGGCGGCGATCAGCATGCCTTCGAGGAAGCGGTGCGGATCGCGCTCCAGGTAGACACGGTCCTTGAAGGTGCCGGGCTCGCCTTCATCGATGTTGACGGCCATCAGGCGCGGGCCTTTTTCGGCACGCACGATGCGCCATTTGCGGCCGGAAGGAAAGCCGGCGCCACCCAGTCCACGAAGGCCGGAGTCTTCCATGGTCTTGAGGACAGCTTCGACATCGCGTTCGCCCGAGATGCAATGCTTGAGCAAGGCGTAACCACCGGCTGCCTGGTAAGCGGGCAGGTCGATAAAACCGTCAGGAACGTGCTGCACAGCTGCTGCTGCGACGGTCGCCATCACGGTTTCGCAGCTGGCATTGGGTACCGGGTTTTGCCCCACCACGGCCGCAGGCGCCTGCTCGCACCGGCCAATGCACGGCGCGGCAATGACGCGTACTTCGCGGCCGAGCAGGGCGGGCAGCTTGGCCAGCAGGTCCTTGGCGCCCGCCATCTCACATGACAGGCCATCGCAGACCCGCACGGTGAGTGCGGCGGGGGCGGCTTCGCCTTCCTTGACCACGTCGAAGTGGTGATAAAAGGTAGCCACTTCATAGACTTCGGTCTGCGCCAGCTTCATCTCCTGGGCCAACGCGGCCAGGTGGGCTGCCGACAAGTGACCGAATTTGTCCTGAATCTTGTGCAGGTGTTCGATCAGCAGGTCCGGCTGGCGCGACTCGGTGCCCAGCAGGCTCTGCACTTCCGCCAGCGCCTGCGGGTCGACGCGGCGCCCCTTGGGAGCCTGGCGCTTTCGCTGCTTGGAGGCGTCGATGACGGCGATGGGAATGATGGGATGGTTCATGAAGCGTGGGGCTCGCTGTAGGGCTGGCGTGGGTGGCGTTGGGGGTGCCCGACCTAGATGACGCGTTCGGCTCGTAATTCGGCGATGTAGTCGGCGCCGTAGCCCAATTGCGTCAGCACTTCGTCGGTGTGCTCGCCCAACAGGGGAGAGCGGGTGACTTCTGTGGCGCTGTCAGACATCTTGATCGGATTGCCCACGGTGAGGTACTTGCCGCGGGTGGGGTGGTCGACTTCAACAATGGTGCCCGTCTCGCGCAGGGCGGGCTCTTCCGCGATCTCCTTCATCGACAGGATGGGGCCGCAGGGGATGTCGTACTTGTTCAGGATCTCCATGGCCTCGAACTTGGTCTTGGTCATGGTCCATTTCTCGATGCGCGCAAAGATCGGCTTCAGGTGCAGCAGCCGGGCCGCCGGCGTCGCAAAGGCTTCGTCGTCAATCCAGCTTTCCTCGCCGATCACTTTGCACACGGCCGGCCATACGGCGCCCTGGGTGATGAAGTAGATATACGCGTTGGGGTCGGTCTCCCAGCCCTTGCATTTGAGGATGGAGCCGGGCTGGCCGCCGCCGGACGCATTGCCTGCGCGGGGAACGGCTTCGCCGAACTTGCCGTCGGGGTACTGCGGGTACTCGTGCATGGTGCCGGTGCGCTCCAGGCGCTGCTGGTCGCGCAGCTTGACGCGGCACAGGTTCAGCACGGCATCCTGCATGGGCGCCAGCACTTTTTGGCCGCGTCCTGTGGTGTTGCGCTGATACAGGGCCGCGACGATGCCCAGGGCAAGGTGCAGGCCGGTTCCGCTGTCGCCGATCTGTGCGCCTGTGACCATGGGAGGGCCGTCGTCAAAACCCGAGGTAGAAGCCGAGCCGCCGGCGCACTGGGCAACGTTTTCGTAGACCTTGCAGTCTTCGTAAGGGCCGGGGCCGAAGCCCTTGACTGAAGCCACGATCATGCGGGGGTTGAGCTTCTGGATGTGCTCCCAGGTGATGCCCATGCGGTCGAGCGCTCCGGGGGCAAAGTTCTCGACCAGCACATCGCATTCCTTGATCAAGGTGTCCAGGACCTCTTTGCCTTTCGGCTTTTTGGTGTCCAGCGTGATCGAGCGCTTGTTGTGGTTGAGCATGGTGAAGTACAGGCTGTCCACACCGGGGATGTCACGCAGCTGGCCGCGCGTCGCGTCACCTTCGCCTGCGCGTTCGACCTTGATGACGTCGGCGCCGAACCACGCCAGCAACTGGGTGCACGTCGGCCCCGACTGGACGTGGGTGAAATCAAGGATGCGAACACCGTCTAACGCTTTGCTCATGGAAATTCCTGCCGGGAAGTTGAAGAAGTGGTTGTTTGCCCATGGTTTGAACCATGGCCAGGGCCTCTTGCGCCCTTTCAACCCCTATGGTAATCACTGCTCCAGTGGTGTGCCTGTACGGTTTGGGTTAGGGTGTATTGCCCGGAGGGGCCAGTTGCATTTCAAGTTCGGTCAGGCGCTTTTTCAGGTTGCGCTCCTCGGCAAAACGGGCGGTTTCATCGCGGATCACCGCAACGATGGCCGAAACCTTGTTGTCCGGGGTATGTAACAGGGCGACGGTAAAGGCGATCGACAGCCCGCGCCCGTCCTTGTGCACGGCCGGCACACGCAGAACGTCATTGCCGTACCGTGTTTTCCCGGTTTCCATGGTCTTGTGGTAGCCGTCCCAGTGGCGCTGCTGCTGGCGCTGCGGAATGATGATGTCCAGGGACTTGCCCAGGGCTTCCTCTTCCGTGAAACCGAACATGCGCGTGGCGGCCGGGTTCCACAAGACAATCGCACCGCTTGCATCGGACGCCACAATGGCGTCGCCAACGGCCTCCACGAGCTGTTTCAGGTCGGTTGTTGTTTGCATAGGTCCACTCCTGGTGCTGGCAAATAGGCTGGCTGAGGCTTAAAAAAAACGGCGCTCAAACTGAACGCCGTTTTTTGCGGGCCATCAAGGCCGATGGCCGGTATGGCAGAAAACTGCGTTTAAACCGCTTTGGCGCTGTGCATGGCCGCGATCTGGTCCTTGCTGTAACCGAGTTCAGACAACACCTCGTCGGTGTGCTCGCCCAGCAGGGGCGATGCGGTGACTTCGGGCTTGGTGTCGGAGAACTTGATCGGGCTGCCCACGGTGAAGTAGCTGCCGCGCACCTTGTGCGGTACTTCCACGATGGAGCCGCTGGCGCGCAGGGATTCGTCATTCAACAAATCCTTCATCGACAGCACAGGCGCGCAGGGAATATCAAACTTGCGGAAGACGTCCACGGCTTCGAACTTGGTCTTGTCGGCGATGAAGGCTTCAATCGTGGCGAAGATGTCCATGATGTGCGGCTGGCGTGCCTTGGCCGTGGTGTAGGCCGGGTCGGTTTTCCACTCGGGTTTGCCCAGTGCGTCGCAGATCGGCTCCCAGGCGTGACCCTGGACCGTGAAATAGATGTAGGCGTTGGGGTCGGTTTCCCAGCCCTTGCACTTCAGGATCCAGCCGGGTTGCCCGCCGCCGCCGGCATTGGCGCCGCGCGGCACCACGCCGTCTTTGAAGGCTTCCATTTCATGCGGGTACTGTGGGTACTCTTCCAGGTAGCCAAGGTTGTCCAGGCGCAACTGGTCGCGCATTTTGACGCGGCACAGGTTGAGCACGCTGTCCTGCATGGACACGGCGACTTTTTGGCCCTTGCCCGTCTGCTGGCGGCCGATATAGGCCGTCAAAATGCCGATGGCCAGGTGCATGCCGGTATTGCTGTCGCCCAAAGCGGCAGACGAAATGGTCGGGCCTGAGTTCTCGCCCTTCCAGTAGCCAGTGGTGGACGCTGCGCCGCCTGCGCACTGGGCCACATTTTCATAAACCTTCAGGTCTTCGTAGTGGTGGCCGTCGCTGAAGCCTTTGACCGAAGCGAGGATCAGCTTGGGATTGAGTTCCTGAATGCGCTCCCACGAAAAACCCATACGGTCCAGCGCGCCGGGACCAAAGTTCTCGACCATCACGTCGGATTCCTTGATGAGCCTCTCCAGCACTTCCTTGCCCTCGGGCTTTTTGGTGTCCAGCGTGAGGCCGCGCTTGTTGCTGTTGAGCATGGTGAAGTACAGCGCGTCGGCGCCTTCGATGTCGCGCAGCTGGCTTCGGGTGACGTCGCCAGAGCCGGGACGCTCGACCTTGATGACGTCAGCGCCGAACCAGGCCAGCATCTGGGTACAGGCGGGACCTGCCTGAACGTGGGTGAAGTCGATGATTTTGATGCCGGCGAGTGGTTTGTTGCTCATTTTGATTTCTCCTTGGGATGGCTTTGGATTACTTCTTTGCTGCAGCTTGCGGGTTCAGACTTGTGATCCGGCCGCTCTCGGTGCCTGCAGTTTCGTCAATGATGGCGTTGATCAGGGTTGGCTTGCCGGATTTGACGGCTTCGTCCAGTGCCTTGGCCAGCTCTGCCGGTGTGTTGGCCAGAACGCCCACGCCGCCGAAAGCCTGCATCATCATTTCGTAGCGTGCATTCTTGACGAAAACGGTGGGTGCCACATCGCCGCCCAGCGGATTGACGTCGGTGCCCTTGTAAATGCCGTTGTTGTTGAAGACGATGACGCAAATTGGGAGGTTATAGCGGCAGATGGTTTCTACTTCCATGCCGCTGAAGCCGAAAGCGCTGTCGCCTTCGATGGCAATTACGGGTTTACCCGTAACTACCGCGGCAGCGACGGCAAAGCCCATGCCGATGCCCATGATGCCCCAGGTGCCGACGTCAAGACGCTTGCGGGGCTCATACATGTCGACAATGCTGCGTGCGAAGTCCAGCGTATTCGCGCCTTCGTTCACCACGATGGCATCGGGACGCGCCTTCACCGCATTGCGGATGACGTTCAGTGCGCTGTGGAAATTCATCGTGGGCGGATTGAGCGCCAGCGTCGCCGCCATCTTGGACAGGTTCTTGTCCTTGCGCTCGTTGATCCCTTGAGTCCAGTCGGCGGGCGGTTTGGCCCAGCTTGAACCCAGGCCTGCCAGCAGTGCGGAGACGCATGAACCGATGTCGCCGACCAGTGGTGCGGCGATGGGGACGTTGCTGTCCATTTCGGTCGGGGAGATATCGATCTGGATGAACTGGCGGGTGTCGGCATTGGGGCCGCCCCAGGTTTTGCCCTTGCCATGCGACAGCAGCCAGTTCAGGCGCGCGCCGACCAGCACCACCACATCGGCTTCTGCCAGCACGTGGGAGCGGGTGGCCGAAGCCGACTGCGGATGGGTGTCAGGCAGCAGGCCCTTGGCCATGGACATCGGCAGGTACGGGATGCCGGTTTTCTCGATCAGGGCGCGGATATCGGCATCGCACTGTGCATAGGCGGCGCCTTTGCCGAGGACGATCAGCGGACGTTTGGCGCCCTTGAGCAGGTCCAGTGCGCGCTTGACCGCATCGGGAGCCGGGATCTGGCGCGGCGCAGGGTCGACCACCTTGATGAGCGATTTTTTGCCGGCTGCGGCATCCATCGACTGGCTGAACAGCTTGGCCGGCAGGTCGAGGTAAACGCCGCCGGGACGGCCGGACAGCGCCGAACGGATGGCGCGAGCGATGCCGACACCAATGTCTTCGGCGTGAAGGACGCGAAATGCTGCTTTGCACAATGGCTTGGCAATGGCCAACTGGTCCATTTCCTCGTAGTCGCCTTGCTGAAGGTCGACGATCTCGCGCTCGCTGGAGCCGCTGATGAGGATCATGGGGAAGCAGTTGGTCGTGGCGTTGGCCAGGGCCGTAAGGCCGTTCAGGAAGCCCGGGGCGGACACCGTCAGGCAAATACCCGGCTTTTGCGTCAGGAAACCAGCGGCGGCGGCGGCATTGCCGGCATGCTGCTCGTGGCGAAACGAGATCATGCGGATTCCTTCGGCCTGCGCCTTGCGGGTCAGGTCGGTGATGGGAATGCCGGGCAGGGCGAAGATCGTGTCAATGCCGTTGAGCTTGAGGGCATCGATGACGAGGTGAAAACCGTCGGTCTGCTCTGTCGTGGAGGTGGCGTTGGTCATAATGAATGTCTCTTCGTGTGACTTCGATAAAGGTTGAGCAAAGCAGTTGGCTGTGTGTCCCGCCCTGAAAAAGCATTGACTTGAGTCAGGGCCTTTCTTTGGCGGGCCAGGTCGCTTCACTTTTTGCGCTCAGGCGGGTCATTTGCACCGTCGAGGTATCATAGGAATCGATTCAGATTTGGCCATTGACCAGGGTCAATTTTCGGAGGAATCTCCACCCCGAAAAACCCTCCAATCTGCTTCCAGTTCAATCCTTATCGGCCCCATGTCGTCAATACCAAATCACCCCGAGAGAAACGTCATTCGTGTCCAGTTGGCGCAGAACATCGTGCTGAAGGGAATGACGGCGGAGCAGAGTGCGGAACTGGAGTCGCACCTGGTCATTGTGGATGGGCAAAAAGGTGACGCCCTGCTGGAGCAGGGCGTCCACGAAATGGAGCAATATTTCATCCTTGAGGGCATTCTCAAGCGGGTGGTGACCAACGAGCAGGCCAAGGAGATGATTCTTCGTTTTGCCGACGAGCGCGACATGGAAACCAGCTACGCCGCCTGGCGGCTGGGCACCCCCACGCCTTACAGCACGGTCTGCGTGACCAAAGTCCGGGTGGCAAAGCTGCCCTTGCCCGAATGGGTGGCTTTTCTCGAGCGGCACCATGAAATCAAGCAGTCTTTCGAGTACTACGTGATGCGCCTGATGAGCGAAATCATGGCGCACACCATCACGCTGCATTTGCTGGATGCGCCGGGGCGCGTCAAGCGCTTTCAGCGCAAACACCCGGAGCTGTTTGACCGCATCCCGAAGAAGGAACTGGCGTCGTACCTGAATCTCTCAGCAGAAACCCTTAGCCGGCTCAAGCAACGCGGCAAGATCTGATTCCATTTCCAAATCATCCGTGCACTTTGCCGGCTTCGCGTTCACGAATGATGTGGAAACGGAATGACAGGTCTGCCAAAGCAAAGCCAAAGTGGAAATAAAAAAAGCCGGGTAAGAACCCGGCTTTTTTTATTGTCTGTCCGAACGATCAGTCGACGGGTTGCTCCGCCGCAAATTCGTTTTGCTTGGGTGGGCGAATCTTGGCCAGCACGCGGGAGATCAGGGGCCAGAACAGCAGTATCAAGGCCAATGTCGTGATGCCGCCGACCAGTGGGTTGGACCACATGATGGACATCTCGCCTTGCGACACGAGCATGGCCTGGCGGAATGAATCTTCGGCCTTGTCTCCGAGAACCAGCGCCAGCACCAACGGCGCAAGCGGATAGTCCAGCTTCTTGAAGAGATAGCCGACGACACCGAACAGCATCATGAACCAGATGTCCAGCATGGCGTTGTGCACGGTGTAGGCGCCAATTGCGCAGATCACCACGATCACAGGTGCAATGATGGAGAACGGGATGCGCAGGATGGAGGCGAACAGCGGCACCGTGGTCAGCACGACGATCAGGCCCACCAGGTTACCCAGGTACATACTGGCGATCAGTCCCCAGACGAAGTCTTTTTGCTCAACGAACAGCAGCGGTCCGGGCTGCAGGCCCCAGATCAGCAGTCCACCGAGCAGCACGGCTGCGGTGGGTGAGCCTGGAATGCCCAGCGCCAGCATGGGCAGCAGGGCGCTGGTGCCGGCGGCATGCGCCGCGGTTTCGGGGGCAATCACGCCTTCGATTTCGCCGGAGCCGAATTTCGAGCCGTTCTTCGACATCTTCTTGGCCAGGCCGTAGCTCATGAACGAAGCTGGTGTGGCGCCGCCGGGGGTAATGCCCATCCAGATGCCGATCAGCGAACTGCGAAGCGAGGTCATCCAGTATTTCGGCAGCTTCTTCCAGGTTTCCAGCACGACCTTGGGGTCGATCTTGGCGCTCTTGCCCGAGAAAGCCAGGCCTTCTTCCATGGACAGCAGGATTTCACCGATACCGAACAGGCCGATCACGGCGATCAGGAAATCGAAACCGCGCATCAGGTCCGGGATGCCGAAGGTCAGGCGCAACTGGCCGGTCACGGTGTCCATCCCGACAGACGCCAGCGCAAAGCCGATCGTCATCGATGCGAGGATCTTGAACGGAGAGCCTTTGCCCATGCCCACAAAGCTGCAGAAGGTCAGCAGGTAGACCGCGAAAAATTCGGGAGGGCCGAACTTGAGTGCGAACTTTGCAACCAGCGGAGCCAGGAAGGTGATCATCACCACGGCAACGAAAGCACCGATAAAAGAGGAGGTGAATGCAGCCGTCAGTGCGGCGCCGGCTTTGCCTTGCTGGGCCATCGGGTAGCCGTCAAAGGTAGTGGCTACCGACCAGGGCTCTCCCGGTATGTTGAACAGGATGGAGGTGATCGCACCGCCAAAGAGCGCACCCCAATAGATGCAGGACAGCATGATGATGGCCGAAGTGGGCGACATCGTGAACGTCAGGGGCAGCAAGATGGCTACGCCGTTGGCGCCGCCGAGGCCTGGCAGCACGCCGATCAGCACACCCAGAATAATGCCCACGAACATCAGGACGATGTTCATCGGCGTCAGGATGACGCTGAATCCGTGAAAAAGCGAGTTTAGTTCTTCCATTTCGATATCCGGTAAAAGTTCAGTGGGCTCGTTGTGGGTAGAGGGGGCTCAGTAGCCGAGGAAGCTCAGCGGCTCGAACTGGCCTTTGAACAAGGGAACCTTGAACCAGACCTCGAACATAAAGAAAAACAGGGCGATCACAAGGAAGGACGTGATCACACTCTTGATCGGGGAAAATTTCCCGAGGATGATCATGAACAGCGCGATGTAGATAGCGGACGCCACGTACAGGCCTATGAACTGGACTGCCAGCACGTAAACGATGGCGGGAATCAGAACCGCCAGCACCCGCTTGAGTTGCTCGCCGTCGACGAATACTTCGGTATTCTTTTCTTTGCCAAACAGGGCTTGATAAAGAGTCCCGACGCCTGAAATGCACAGGATGATGCCGATATAAAACGGGAAGTAACCTGAGCCGGGGCCGTCGCTGGTCCAGCCGGAGCCTAAGGTCCAGCTGCCCTGAATGACCACGGCACCCAGGATGACGATGCAGGTGGCGACGATTGCTTCAACGACATAGGTCGCGACGCCCGAGCGGACTTCCGCGCCGGATTCTTGGTTTGGCTCCATGAGCAACTCCGTTGGATTGAGTGCCCTGCACCAGGGCGAACTTGATTGATTGTGGGGCTGGCGCGTGGCCAGCCCGCAGGGGAAAACCCGGCGAACGGGGTTTTCTTTTCGTTACTTCGCGATGAAGCCGGCTTGCTTCATCAACTCGCGATGGCGCTGTTCCGCGTTGCCCAGCCATTTGCCAAACTCGTCACCGGACATCGATGTCTGGTTGAACGCGCCTTTTTCCATGTAGTCTTTCCACTCGGGGGTGTCGCGAATCTTCTTGAGCAGCGTGACATAGAACTCAAGCTGGTCTTTGGAAACACCAGGCGCCATGAAGATGCCGCGCAGCATGGTGTAGTCGGTAGGCACGCCGGCTTCCTTGCATGTAGGTATATCGGCCCATGACAGGGTGTCGGTGACCTTGGTCTTGTAGGTCATTCGTTTGTCATCGAAGACGCACAGAGCCCGGAGCTGGTTGGCGCGCCACTGGGCAACCGCCTCGATCGGGTTGTTGACGGAAGAGTCGACGTGTTTGCCGACGAGCTGCACCGCGACTTCACCGCCGCCCTTGAAGGGCACATAGATGAATTTGGTGCCAGTAGCCTGCTCGATACCGACGGTGATGATCTGGTCTTCCTGCTTGGAGCCGGTACCGCCCATCTTGACTTTGCTGGGGCCTGCGGTTTTCACGGCAGCCAGGTAGTCCTTGGCGGTCTTGGCCGGGTTTTCTGCGTTGACCCACAGCACGAACTGGTCCAGCGCCATCATGGACACCGGTGTCATGTCGCGCCAGTTGAAGGGAACACCAGTCGCCAGCGGCGTGGTGAAGAGGTTGGACAGCGTGATGATGATCTTGTGCGGATCACCTTTGGCGCCCTTGACTTCAAGAAAACCTTCCGCGCCTGCACCGCCGGATTTGTTGACGACGATCAGCGGCTCTTTCATCAGCTTGTGCTTGATGACGATGCCTTGCATCAGGCGTGCCATCTGGTCGGCGCCGCCACCGGTACCTGCCGGTACCACGAACTCCACCGGCTTGGTGGGCTCCCAGGCCGCATGGGCCGGGAAGGCTGTCAGCGCCGCGGCTGCGATGGCGCATGTTCCTGCTGCCGCCAATTTTTTCCTGATGCTCGCAAATCTGGTTTTCATCACGTTGTCTCCTGTATTGGGTAACTCTGTTGTTGGCGGGAATCTCTTTGCTGTTTTTATTGATTCCTGGCCGAGCATATTGCAGGCGTATGGTCTTACCAAGTGGACCAAAAATTCTTGACAGTGGTCAAGTTTGCGGGATTTTTGAGCTGCTCTAGGGTTTCTCCGGAGCCGCTTTGGTGCTATATGGCGCGTCTGGATAGCGTATGTCCCTAGGAGGAAAGTGTGACAACGCCGTAACATGAATTTCAGCGGACCAGCTGATGCTCCGCGTCGAGGTGAATGACTGGAACCTCACTCATGTTTTGAAAGGTAAAAACCATGAAAAACGCATTGTTCCTGGCAGTTTTATTTTCCTGCGGTGTGACCGCCCACGCGCAGTCGTGCGAAGGCGGGCTTTACCTCAATCCACAAGTCATCCGGGGCGAGGGGGCATCGCAAACCGAAAGTGCCCTGAAAGAGCTCGTTGACTTTATCCGTCCTACGGGGCTGTCGGTCACGCCGGTGATCAACATCAGGGAGACGCAGGATGTTTTGACGGCCGTCAAAAAGCCTGCGCCACCCTGCTGGGTCTATGGCAACCCGGTAGTCGGTCTTGCCTCGGGCTACCGTCCGGTGGCGGTCAACATGGACCCGATCCAGTCGGCTGTACTGATTCTGGCTGACATCGGAACGGTCAAGGACGGCACACCCGTCGAACTGAAGACCCTTCCGGCCGCTGATCAAGCCAAGGTGCTCGCCAAGCTCAAGACGAGCAGTTGCTTTGGCATGAAAAGCGGTGTGACCACCTCGCTGGTGAAAGCCGAGAATTTTTGCGGCACGGTGGTCGAAATATTGCCTCAACAAGGGCTGGGACAAAGCTACTTGCCGACCAAGGCTGCGTTTCATTGGCAAGCGGACCGGTGGGCCGGCCTGATTACCCGGCTACAGAGTGCACAGGCCGCCAACATGAAGAGCCACCACGGTACCGATGAGCGCATCCACATGGCGCAGCTGGTGATCGTGCCAACCGCCCATTCGAGTTGGGGCTACGGGCTGTACGTTCACCCCAGCGCTTCGGCAGATGCGACCAAAAAAGCCGCTACTTTGTTCGACAACCTCAAGAACGCCAACCCGCTGCTGTTAAAGGCCTTGGACCTTGGGGCCAAGTTCGATTTCGAAACCCCTTCGGACGCGGTGGTTGAGGCTATGAAGAAGACACTGAGTTTTGGGCCTTGAAGCAAATTCCGTTCGGGAATTTATAAGAAAAGTAGCCAGGGCCCAGGTATTACCTTGGCTTTCAGCTATAAAAAATATAGCAGGTTGCCTGAGGGGCTGACGCCGGCCAGTTGCCCGGGCGGGCGCCCCGTCGTTCAGGCTGCGAGCTGAAGGCGTACTTGCCCACGCTCTTCGTCCATGGTTTTTGCCAGCAGCTTGACGAGGGCATACACCGTGTCGATATGCGGCGTTGGTGTTTGCGTCAGGCGCCCCAATTCCACCACCGAGCCCACCAGGGCATCGATTTCCGGAGCGCGGCCCGCTTCAATATCCTGCAGCATGGATGTCTTGTGCTTGCCCACTTTTTCGGCGCCTGCGATGCGCTTGTCCAGCGTGACGCGAAACTCAATGCCCAGCTTGTGCGCGACTTCCTGCGCCTCGCGCATCATGTTGGCCGCCAGCTCGCGCGTCAGCGGAAACTGGCAGATGTCCACCAGCGTCGAATGAGACAGGCTGCTGATGGGATTGAAGGTGAGGTTTCCCCACAGCTTGAGCCAGATTTCCGAGCGGATGTTGTCCAGCACCGGCGCCTTGAACCCGGCCTTCGAAAAGCATTCAGAAATTCTTGTGACGCGTTCGCTCGTTGAGCCATCAAGCTCGCCCACGGGAAAGCGGTCGCCCTCGATGTGCTTCACGACACCCGGCGCTACCAACTCGGAAGCGGGGTAGACGACACAACCGATGACCCGCTCGGGTGGGATCATTTTCAGCTGCAAGCCGCTCGGGTCCACGCTATGGACCTGGCTGCCTTCCAGGGAGCCGCCGTGCTTGTGGAAGTACCAGTAGGGGATGCCGTTTTGCATGGTCACCACGGCGGTGTCAGGCCCAAACAGCTTGGGAAGGTCGTTGGCCACGGCCTCTACCTGGTGTGCCTTCATGGCCAGGATCACCAGGTCTTGCGGCCCGGCTTCGGCGTAGTTGTTGGTCGCCTTGACGTTGTCCGCCACGTGCTCGGTGCCATCGTGCATGATGAGCTTCATGCCTTTTTTACGGATGGCGTCCAGGTTGGCGCCCCGCACGATGAAGGTGACGTCCTCACCAGCCAAAGCCAATTTCACGCCCACATAACCGCCGATGGCCCCGGCTCCAATGATCGCAATCTTCACACCCGTACTCCTGGCAAAAACGTTATTCGAACCGGTTGCTGAGTTTGCCGATGCCGGCAATTTCTACTTCGACCGTGCTTCCCGGCTTCATGGATCCCACACCGATTGAGGTACCGCACAGGATGATATCGCCTGGATAGAGCGTCATATCCTGGGATATCAAACTCACCAGCTGCCTGACTGAAAAGCGCATGTCGCTGATGGGGTAGTCCTGGCGGACTTCACCATTGAGGATGGTTTTGACCACCAGTTTTTCCGGATAAAGGCCGGTGGCGACGACGGGGCCGAAAGGGCAGAAGGTATCCAGTCCCTTGGCGCGTACCCATTGGGCAAACGAGGCATCGCGGTTCAGGATGTCGGCGACCGTCACATCGTTGGCGCAGGTGTAGCCGAACACATGGTCCATCGCATCGCCCTCGGGAACCTGCTTGCAGGTTTTGCCGATGACGATGCCCAGTTCGCCTTCGAAAACCACCTTGCCGTCGCAGGGTGGCTTGACGATGGTTCCGTTGGGATCCAGGTAAGAGTTCGGCGCCTTGATCAGGTAGAGCGGCTCGGCCGGCACAGCCAGATTGAGCTTTTGGCCCAGGGCGTGGAAGTTGTTCCACATCGCGATGACCTTGCT
>JAJKJM010000101.1 GCA_021153985.1 Polaromonas sp. | reverse complement strand
TCATCAACCTGGACATCGCGCGCTCCTCGGCCTCCAAAGGCGAGTCGCTGCTCGACACCATCGCCAACCTGAGCGCCATGGCCGCCGACCTCTTCGTGGTGCGCCACAGCGAGTCGGGCGCACCCTACCTGATTGCCCAGCACGTCGCGCCGCACGTGCACGTCATCAACGCCGGCGACGGCCGCCATGCGCACCCCACGCAAGGCCTGCTCGACATGTACACCATCCGGCACTACAAAAAGGACTTCAGCAAACTCACCGTCGCCATCGTCGGCGACGTGCTGCACTCACGCGTGGCGCGCTCCGACATCCATGCGCTCACCACCCTGGGCTGCCCCGAGGTGCGTGTGGTCGGCCCCAAGACGCTGGTACCCGCCGACATGGCGCAGATGGGTGTGCGCGTCTGCAACACGCTCGAAGAGGGCATCAAGGGCGCCGACGTGATCATCATGCTCAGGCTGCAGAACGAGCGTATGTCGGGCGCGCTGCTGCCCAGCAGCCAGGAGTTCTTCAAGAGCTTCGGCCTGACGACCGAGAAGCTGCAATTGGCCAAACCCGACGCCATCGTCATGCACCCGGGGCCCATCAACCGTGGTGTGGAGATTGACTCGGCAGTGGTCGACGGCACGCAAAGCGTCATCCTGCCGCAGGTCACATTCGGCATCGCGGTCCGAATGGCGGTGATGAGCATCGTCGCCGGAAACGAAGCCTGAACGCGGAGAAAAAGAATGAAGATACTCATCAAAAACGGCCGCGTCATCGACCCCGCCTCCAAATTCGACGAAGTGTGCGATGTGGCGATTGCCGCAGGCCGCATCGTCTCGCTCAAAAGCTCGCCTGCCGATTTCACGGCCAACAAGACGATCGATGCGACCGGCTGCATCGTGGCCCCCGGCCTCATCGACCTGTCGGCACGCCTGCGCGAACCCGGCCACGAGCATGAAGGCATGCTCGAAAGTGAGTTGGCCGCCGCCGTTGCCGGTGGCGTGACCAGCCTGGTCTGCCCGCCAGATACCGACCCGGTGCTGGACGAGCCCGGCCTGGTCGAGATGCTCAAGTTCCGCGCCGAAAAACTGCATCAGTCGCGCGTGTTCCCGTTGGGCGCGCTCACGCGAGGGCTCAAAGGCGAGACGCTGACCGAGATGGTCGAGCTGACGGAATCGGGCTGCGTGGGCTTCAGCCAGGCAGAGGTTCCTTTGGCCAACACACAAGTCATGATGCGCGCCCTGCAATACGCCTCCACCTTCGGCTACACCGTCTGGCTGCGCCCGCAAGAGATGTACCTGGGCAGCGGCGTCGCCGCCAGCGGCGCACTGGCCACGCGCCTGGGCCTGAGCGGCGTGCCGGTCGCCGCAGAGACCATCGCGCTGCACACCATTTTCGAACTGGTGCGCGCCACCGGCGCGCATGTTCACCTCTGCCGCATCAGCAGTGCTGCAGGCGTGGCGCTCGTGGCCAGGGCCAAGGCCGAGGGCCTGGCAGTGACGTGTGACGTCAGCATCAACAGCCTGCACCTCACTGACGTGGACATCGGCTACTTTGACAGCCGCATGCGGCTGGACCCGCCGCTGCGCCAGCAACGCGACCGCGACGCCATCCGGCAAGGGCTGGCCGACGGCACCATCGACGCGCTGGTGTCAGACCACACGCCCGTCGACGAAGACGCCAAGACCTTGCCTTTTGCCGAGGCCGAGCCCGGCGCCACCGGGCTTGAGTTGCTGCTGGGCCTGGCTTGCAAATGGGGTACTGACAGCGAAGCTGGTTTGCAGCGCGCGCTGGCGGTGCTGACGAGCGAGCCTGCCCGCGTGCTGGGCAACGCGCTCGGCACGCTGCAGGCCAGCGCGGGGCAACTCGTCAAGGGCGGCGTGGCCGACATCTGCGTGTTCGACCCGGCCGGCGAGTGGACGGTCGAACCCAGCGCCTTGCGCAGCCAGGGCAAACACACACCGTTCTCGGGCCACCAGATGCCCGCGCGTGTGCGCTGGACCATCGTGGGCGGGCAGCTCGCCTATGAAGCGCTTGAAGCTTCGCACTGAACGGATCGCTTTCTCATGAGGTGGCTTCGTTTCTGCTGGACCTTGCTGCGTGCAATCGTGCACGCGGTGCAGGGCTTCTGGACTATCAAGACGGTTTTTCCCAGGCTGCCCCAGGCTGAGCAGGAAGACCGTGTGCAGGTGTGGGCCGAGGCCATGCTGCGCATTGTCGGCATTGAACTGGTTGTCAACGGCACGCGGCCTGCCGCCGGGCCGGTGCTGCTGGTAGCCAACCATATTTCCTGGCTCGACATCCTGGTGATGCATGCCGCGCGCCATTGCCGCTTTGTTTCCAAGGCCGACGTGGGGAGCTGGCCCTTTGTGCGCACGCTGGCCGACGGCGCCGGCACGCTGTACATCGAGCGCGAGTCCCGGCGCGACGCGCATCGCGTCGTCACGCAAATGGCGGACCGCCTTCGTGCGGGCGATATCCTGGCGGTGTTTCCCGAAGGCACCACCGGCGACGGCATCACCCTCAGGCACTTTCACGCCAACCTCATTCAGGCGGCCATTGAAGCGTCTGTGCCGGTGCAGCCGGTGGCACTGAAGTTCGTTGATGCCGCCAGCGGCGCCACCAGCTTTGCGCCCAGCTATGTCGATGACGAAACCCTGGTCGGCTCGATCTGGCGCACCCTGACTGCACCGCCGCTGAAGGCGGTTGTCACGTTTGGTGAGGCGCAGGCTTCACAAGGGCAGACTCGCCGGGCGTGGGCCCAGACGCTGCGCGAAGACATTGAGCGCCTGAGGCAGACGCAGGGGTAAGGTTCTTTAGCGCATCAGACGGTCGTGGTGACCGGCGCTGCACCCGTTTCGCGCGGAAAGGTCACCACATGGTCGACCTCGGCGCGAATCCCTATCCACTCGCCCAGCGCGTGGTTGTGGTGCGAAGGCACGTGTGCCATCACCGTCTCGCCCGTCTGCAGCTTGAGCGTGTACAAAAACTCCGAGCCACGAAACGCCTTGCGCACGATCTGCGCCTTCACCGGCGCATTGTCGTCATGCACGATATCGTCGGCGCGCAGGAGCACATCGCACAGGCCGCCGGTGTACGCGCCGGGCAGGGGGCATTCAAGCATGTCGCTCAGGTCACCCAACGCGGTGTGCACCACCACATCGTCGCCATGCTGCTCAATGTGGGCCGGCATAAACACGCCGTGGCCGATGAAGTCGGCCACAAAGCGCGTGGCAGGGCGGTGGTACAGCGCATAGGCCTCATCCCACTGGTGCAATTGGCCCTGGTGCATCACCCCGATGCGGTCGCCGATGGCAAAAGCTTCCAGCTGGTCATGCGTGACAAAGAGAGCCGTTGCACCAGCCGCCTTCAGGATGCCGCGCACCTCGTGCGCCAGGCGCTCGCGCAGGTCCACGTCCAGGTTGGAAAACGGCTCGTCCAGCAGCAGCAAGCGCGGCTGCGGCGCCAACGCGCGGGCCAGTGCCACACGTTGCTGCTGGCCGCCGGAAAGCTCATGCGGAAAACGTTTGTGCACGTTGCCCAGGCCGACAAGCTCCAGCACGTCGCTGACGCGCTTGTCGCGCTGGCCGGGTGCCAGGTGCGTGAGACCAAAGGCCACGTTGTGCGCCGCATCCAGATGCGGAAACAGCGCGTAGTCCTGGAACACCATGCCGATGCGGCGCGATTCGGCCGGCACATGCTGGCCGGCGCTGCTCACAACTTCCCCTGCCAGCGTGATGCTGCCGGCGTTGGCTCTTTCCAGTCCGGCCACGGCGCGCAGCAAGGTGGTCTTGCCGCAGCCCGAAGGCCCGATCAAAACCCCGATTTCTCCCGCCTGAAGGCTGAAAGACACGCCGTCCACGGCGGGTTTTGTGCGGCCTGCGTAGTGAACGCCCAGCTGGGAGATATCCAGAAACATGCAAATGATTGTAGATGCTTACAATTCTCATTTGCAGTGACTGACTGCAAGACCATGGCGAACGCAGGCGGGGGCAGGGCTCCCTTCCCGCGAGAGGCCTTTTTGTTAAGAACCTGTTCAATGTCTTTTTGGAGTCGCACAAGTACCTTTTCGGGATGGGATGCAAGGCGCAGTGCGCCGCCCATAGCCCGGCTATGGGCAAGCGCTGCAACGCCGCAGACCGCCCGAAAAGGCACTTGCCCGAAGGGTTGGCGTGAAATCGGGCGATTGAACGCTCCGGCTGCTTGCATGGGCATCAGCCCATGCGGCGCATCCGAAGCATCCACTCATCCCGATTGCACGCCAATGCGATCTCCAAAAGGACATTGAACAGGTTCCCAGGCTTTCCGGGGCTCCATGTTTCGCCGATATTTCCCTTCTGCTCTGCTGTTTGTGCTGGTCGGCCTGCTGACGCTGCCGGTGCTGGCCGTCGCCCTGTCATGGCTGCAGTTCAACAGCGAAGCGCAATCCATCCTGCTGCAGATGCTGCAGACCGTGCTGCCCGACTACACCCGCACGTCGCTGCTGCTGTGCCTGTGCGTGGCCTTGGGTGTGGCGGTGGTGGGTATGGCCACCGCCAGCACAGTCACGCTGTTCGATTTCCCGGGCCGCCGGGTGTTTGAGTGGGCCTTGCTGCTGCCGCTGGCCATGCCGGCCTATGTGCTGGCTTATGCCTATACCGACTTCCTGCAATACGCCGGCCCGCTGCAGACTTGGCTGCGCGCCAGCTTCGGCCTGCAGGGCCGGCTGCTGCCAGAGGTGCGCAGCCTGGGCGGCGCGGTGCTGGTGTTTACGGTGGCGCTGTATCCGTACGTCTACCTGCTTGCTCGCACAGCCCTGTCCGAGCGCGCCGTGCACCTGATGGAAGCCGCGCGCTTGCTGGGCGCACCGCTGTCGCGCCGCATCCGCGGTGTGGCGTTACCGCTGGCCCGGCCCGCCGTGGCCGCTGGTGTGGCGCTGGCCTTGATGGAGACACTGGCCGACTTTGGTGTTTCCAGCTACTTCGGCATCCAGACTTTCACCGCCGGGATCTACAAAGCGTGGCTCTCGATGGACAACCGCGTTGCCGCGGCGCAGCTCGCCACCGTGCTGCTCTTTTTCGTCGCGGTGCTGCTATGGATAGAACACCGCGCGCAAAAGCGCATGCGTTTTGCCACCGGGCGCGGCGCGCGCGCCGGCGCACAAGACGCTGCCCCCGTGCAGTTGCGCGGCCTGCGTGCCTTGTCGGCCTGGCTGGTATGCGCCGTGCCCATCGCGCTGGGCTTTGTGCTGCCGGTGCTTTTCATGCTGCGCCCGCTGGTGCTGGGCTGGGACAACCTGCTCTGGGACAAATTCATCGGCTGGACACTCAGCAGCATCGGCTTGGCGGGCTTGAGCGCGCTGCTGGCCACCGCGCTAGCCACGGGCCTGGCTTTTGCGGTGCGCCGCCAGCCCGGCTTGCTGACCCGCGCTGCGGTGCAACTCGCCGGCCTGGGTTACGCCGTGCCTGGCGCGGTGATCGTGGTGGGCCTCTTGCTGCCGGTGGGCTGGCTCCAGGCCGCCGCGCCGCAGACCAGCGCGGGCTACTGGGTCACGGCCACCATCCTTGGCGTGGTCTGGGCCTACCTGGTGCGCTTCAGCGCCGTGGCCTTGCAAAGCCTGCAAAGCGGCTACTCGCGCATCCCCGCCAGCTTTGACGACAGTGCGCGCATGCTGGGCACCAGCGGCCTGGGCATCCTCAGCCGCGTGCACTGGCCGCTGCTCAGGCGCTCGGTCGCCGCGGCCGGTTTGCTGGTGTTTGTCGATGTGATGAAGGAGCTGCCGGCCACGCTGGTGCTGCGGCCCTTCAACAGCGACACACTGGCTGTCATCACCTACCAGCTCGCGCGCGACGAGCGGCTGGGTGAGGCCGCCTTGCCCGCACTGGCGCTGGTACTGGTGGGCTTGATGCCTGTCGCGCTGCTTAGCCGCACGCTGCGGTCGAAATAAGTGCCGCTCACCAAACCGGGCGAAGCGGTTTGGCCAGAATATTGAAATCCGATTTATCCGCAGATTTCGCAGATTTCCACAGATTAAAACCACATCTTCATACGCTGGCCACACGACTCTTTGTCATGAATGTCTTATCTGCGTAAATCTGCGAAATCTGCGGATAGAGATTCTCTCCTGGTTCTGCAGATGATTGAAAGCAAGACGTCCACAGGGCAGCGCAACAACGCAGAAGCGTTTGTAGGCTGCCCTTAGTCCCAACAGTCTCAGTCACTCAGGCTTTGGCCTTGATGTAGCGGTATTCCTGCGTCAGGCCGCCAAAGCCATACGCCTCGGCGCGTACATCGTGCACATAGATATAGCTTTCGTCGTGCACATTGCCCAGCAGCTTGCTGAAGGCGGCAAAGGCCTCGGCCACGTACTGCGCCTTCTCGTCTTTGGTGTTGGTGCCGTCCACCACCTTGATGTCGAAATAAAAACTGTTCTTGCCCTGGCTGGCCAGTGTGCTGCCGCCCACGATCCAGTGCTCGGGCGGCACGAAGTCGATCGCGATCGCGGTGAGCTCGCGCTTTTTGCGCAGGATGCGCGTGGTCAGCTCCAGCAGGGTTTCAGCGATGTTGTGGGTCAGCTCGGCGCTGGCGGGCTGGCTGACTTTGACGTTGAGGATAGGCATGAGGTTTCTCCAGTTGATAACGTGATGGTGAGAACATATAGTTAGCTATGCAACTATATGGGTAAAAAAAAGGACAGGTAAAAAGGTGGTCATTTCAGGGCGGAAGACACGCTCCTGACACGGGCTACGGTTTCATCGAAGTTCTCCTTTCCAATCTGCTGTTGAATGCGGCGCGTGACTTCGCCGCTGGCTTTGTTGATACCGGCATGCATGGCCTCGGCCTCGGCGGTCGGGAAGACCGCCCAGTGCCGGCCGTCGGATTCCAGGCTGCGGCGCTCGACCAGCCCCAGCGCCTGCAGGCCGTCAAGCAGCCGCGTGGCGGTGGGGCGCGAGATGGTCAGTTCGTCGGCGATCTCGTGCTGGGGCATGCCGGGTTGCTTCAGGACCAGGCGCAGCATGAAGCCCTGCGACGGCGTGACGCCAAAGGGCTTGAAGGCCTGCGTCCACTCTTTGTCGACCAGGCGGGCCAGCGCGGTGGTATTGAAATAAAGGCAGTGGTCAAACATAGAGCAGATCGTAGCGGAAATTAATTAGCTACGCAACTAGTTTAAAAGCGGCCCGGCGCCCGGCCTGTAAGCATGAGCCTACGCCTATCGAATACACGAGCCTACGGTGGGCAGGAAGCAGGGCGTGTAAGGTTTTCTCATGCCGCCCGGGCGCTGACGCCTAAGCTTTCCCGTCAGGGGCGATTCATCAACCCAACCTTCAGGAGGACGCCATGAACAAGGACCGCATGGAAGGCAATTGGCTTCAGTTCAAAGGCAAGGTCAAAGAGCAGTGGGGCAAGCTCACTGACGACGACCTCGACGTGATAGCCGGCAAGCGCGACCAGCTGCTGGGCCGCATCCAGGAGCGCCACGGCCTCAGCAAGGAAGAGGCCGAAAGGCAGGTCAACGACTGGAAGGACCGCAATCCTACTGACTTCTTTGAGCGCTATTGACTCTCTGCGCCGACTCTTTGTGCCCAGAGGACCGAAATCCCCGACGACTCCATTTCCAACTCACCCAAAGGAACAACCATGAAAACCAAACTCTTGATGCTGACCGCCGTGATGACCTGCGTCTTTGCCGGCCAGGCCATGGCCATGACCAAAGAAGAACACAAAGCCCAGGGCGACCGCATATCGGCCGACTACAAAGCCAGCCGCGATAAATGCAAGGCCATGAAAGACAACGCCAAAGACATCTGCGTGGCAGAAGCCAAGGGCAATGAAAAGATCGCCAAGGCCGAGCTCGAGGCACAGTACAAGCCCAGCCCGCGCAACGATGAAAAGGTTGCTGTCGCCAAGGGCGACGCCGCCTACGACGTGGCCAAGGAAAAGTGCGACGACCTCAAGGGCAACGACAAGGACGTCTGTGTGAAGGATGCCAAAGCCGCCCACGTCAAAGCCAAAGAGAACGCCAAGGTCGCCAAGGCGAGCGCCGACACCAACAGCTCCAACAAGGCTGAGAATGTCGCCGAGACGAAGAAAGACGCCAACGCCGAAAAGCGTGAAGCCAACTACAAGGCTGCCAAAGAGCGTTGCGATGCGCTCACCGGCAACGCCAAAGACAGCTGCCAGAACGACGCCAAAGCCAAGTACGGCATGAAGTAAGCGACGGCCAGCGTTTCCCCTGCTGCGGCGCCCGTGCGACCTGAAAAGGATCCGCGAGCGCCGCAGCCACGTCCGCCCTGCGTCAAAGAATCGCCTCAACCGGGAGGGCCTTCTGTCATTGTCTGCCTCGCTCGTCTTTTGCTACTAAATTGATAGCTAAAAGCCAATGCTGATATTGGGCTAGAGGTCGATTTCACTAAATTTCTCTGCAGCGCCACTGCGGGCGCCGCGCATGGCGCTGCAGCCGGGCTATGCCGCGGTGATGCGGCTGGGTCGCCTGCCAACCAGCTCTGAGGCCTCCTGCTTTCCCGGGGAGCGCACTGGGGCAAGGCGCCAGCCTGAGCGCGGTTTCGGGCGCCGCTCCTAAAATGAGAGCTTCGCGGCGGCCAGAGACTCACCTCGGAGGCTCACCTGTTTGCCGCCGCTCCAACCAAAGGTCTCAATGCTTGTTCAGGATGGTTTGCCCGCGCGCGAGCGCCTGCGTGCGCTGTTGGTCATCATCCTCGGCATCGTCATGGCGGTGCTCGACGGCACCATCGTCAACCTGGCACTGCCCGACATCACCCGGGAGCTCAACGCCACACCCGCCCAGTCCATCTGGGTCATCAACGCCTACCAGGTCGCCACGCTGGCGCTCTTGCTGCCGCTGGCCACGCTGGGCGACATCATCGGCTACCGCCGTGTCTACCTGGCCGGCATGGCGGTGTTCACGCTGGCTTCGCTGCTCTGCGCGCTGGCTGATTCCCTGACCACACTGGCACTGGCGCGCGTGCTGCAGGGCCTGGGCGCGGCAGGCCTCATGAGCGTCAACACGGCGCTGGTGCGGCTCATCTACCCCAAGCATCTGCTCGGCCGCGGCATCGCCATCAACTCGCTGGTGGTGGCCACAGCCTCAGTGGCCGGGCCGTCGATTGCCGCCGGCATTCTTTCCGTCGGTTCGTGGCCGTGGCTGTTCGCACTCAATGTGCCGTTCGGGTTGGTGTCGCTGTGGTGGGGCCGCAAGGCTTTGCCCGAGAACACGGCCAAGGCGCAAGGGCTCAAACTCTCGCCGGTTGACGTCGTGCTCAACGCGCTGATGTTCGGCCTGGTGTTTCTGGGCGTTGACGGCCTGGGCGTGCGTGTGGAGGCTGTGCCCGGCGGCGCGGCAGCCACATCGCTGTGGCTGCCACTGGCGGAGCTGGCCGCCGGCATCATCATTGGTCTGATCTACGTGCGCCGCCAGCTGGCCATGCCCGTGCCGCTTTTTCCGCTCGATCTGCTGCGCATCCCTGTGTTTGCGCTGTCCATGGGCACATCGATAGGCGCCTTTTGCGCGCAGACGCTGGCCTATATCTGCCTGCCTTTTTTGCTGCTCGGCAGCTACGGTTTCAGCCATCTCGAGGCAGGCTTGCTGCTCACGGCATGGCCGCTGGCGATTGTGGTGACCTCGCCGCTGGTGGGCCGGCTGATAGGGCGTTATCCCGGCGGCCTGCTGGGCGGCATCGGCCTGGCCCTGCTTTGCCTGGGGCTGGTTCTGCTGGCCCTGTTGCCCGCCCACCCCGCGCAGGCCGACATCGTCTGGCGCATGGCGCTGTGCGGCATCGGCTACGGTCTCTTTCAGTCGCCCAATAACCACACCATCATCACCTCGGCGCCCGCCCACCGCAGCGGCGGCGCCAGCGGCATGCTGGGCACGGCGCGGCTGACAGGGCAGACGCTGGGCGCGGTCTTGCTGGCAATGATTTTTGCCGTGGCCGATCCGCACCATGGTTCGGGTTCGTTCGTGGCCCTGTGGATCGCGGCGGGGTTTGCGGCGCTGGCCGGCGTGTGCAGCGCGCTGCGTTTGCGCCAGTGAGAGGGAAGCCCCAGGAGGCGGTCATCAAAAATGAAGTGCTATGCTTTTAGGAGCTACAAGTCCAAGCGCTTATTGGGCTGGAGATCGATTTGATGCATAAATCCAGCCATCTCTATCTGCGTTCATCTGTGTAATCTGTGGATAGATATTTTTATCCGCAGATTACGCAGATGAACGCAGATTAAAAACAGGGACGACTCAGGACGAACGCGCGACGGCAGCCGCCTGCTGAATCGCCTGCAGCGTGATGCGGCCCAGCACGGCGCCGTTGGCATCCACAATCCCGGCCTCATTGGCGCCGGCGTCCAGCATGGCTGACAGCGCATCGCGCAATGGTGTCGTCGCTGGCAGATGTGGCGCGCCGGCAGCTGGTGTGCCGCTTTCCACATACGGCCCGGCCGTCAGCAGGGCCAGCCGTTTGAGCGAACGGTCACCACCAACAAAGGCCTCGACAAAGGCATCAGCCGGGTGCGCAAGGATGCGCTCCGGCGTGTCGTACTGCACGACCTTTCCGCTGCGCAGGATCGCAATGCGCGAGCCCATGCGAATGGCTTCGTCAATATCGTGCGTGACAAACACAATCGTTTTGCCCAGCTCGCGCAGGATGCGCAAAAACTCATCCTGCAGCCGCGCGCGCGTGATCGGGTCGATGGCGCCGAAGGGCTCGTCCATCAGCATCACTGGCGGGTCGGCTGCCAGCGCGCGCGCCACGCCAATGCGCTGCTTCTGCCCGCCCGACAGCTCACGCGGGAAGCGGTCGCGGTAAATCGATGGGTCCATGTGCACCATGGCCAGCAGTTCGTCCACACGTTTGGCAATGCGGGCCGAGTCCCAGCCCAGCATCCTGGGCACGGTGGCTACGTTCTCGCCAATCGTCATGTGCGGGAACAAACCCACCTGCTGGATCACATAGCCGATGGAGCGGCGCAGCTCGACCGCGTCGATCTTGGTCACGTCGCGCCCGCCAACCTCAATGCGGCCCGAGTCGGGCTCAACCATGCGGTTGATCATGCGCATGGTGGTGGTTTTGCCGCAGCCCGAGGGGCCGATCAGCACGCAGATCTCGCCCGTGTTGATGGTGAGCGACAAGCCGTCGACGGCCGACTGGGCGCTGCCGCCGAAGGACTTGGTGAGGCGGTCAAGTGTGATCATGCGCGAAGCCCTTGCGGAGTCATGCGGCGCTGCAGCGCGCCAAAAAGAAAGTCGGTGCCCAGCGCGAGCAGCGCGACCGGTATCGCACCCACCAGCAGCTGCGGCACGGCCATCATGGCGATGCCGGCGGTGATGAAGTCGCCCAGCCCGCCGCCGCCGGTGAACGCGGCCAGCACCGCGCCAGAGATGATCTGCACCGCCGCCGTGCGCAGGCCGGCAAAGATGACCGGCATGGCCATGGGCAGCTCGACCTGCCACAGCAGCGCGGCGCGTGTCATGCCCATGCCGATGGCGGCGTCCACCGCATCGGCGTCCACGCCGCGCATGCCGACGATGGTGTGCGTCACGATAGGCGGCAGCGCGATCAGCATCAATGCAAAAAGCGCAGGCGTAAAACCGGTGCCGAGTATCGGCATGACCAGCGCCAGCACGGCCAGAGAGGGCAGGGTGCGCCCCACGTTGGCGACATTCACCACGGCCAGCGATAAGCCGTGTTTTCGGGCTACAGCAATGCCCGCCGGGATGCAGATCAGCGCGGCGATCAGCAGCGCCGAAGCCGAGAGTGCAACGTGCACACCCAGCGCGCGGTAAAACTGCGCGGGGTGCGTCAGGACATAGTTCCAGGCATCGGCAAGCATCGGGGCTTCTTGGGTTTCAGGCGGCGCGCCGGTTTTTCAGCCGCCGCTCCAGCAAGGCCAGCGCCATGTCGACGATGACGGACAGCAGGCAGACGGTCAGGGCGCCGGTCCAGATCTTGGCCGGGTGGTCGCTCGCGATGCCGTTGAAGATCAATGTGCCCAGCCCGCCCGCATTCACATACGCGGCCACCACCGTCACGCTGATCACCGTGACGGCAGAAACGCGCAGGCCCGCCACGATCAGCGGCAGGGCCAGCGGCAGTTCGATGCGCCGCATGATCTGCGCCTTGTTCATGCCCATGCCGCGCGCTGCGTCGATGATGTCGGCCGGCACCTCGCGGATGCCGGTGGCCACGCTGCGGATCAAAATCATCAGCGAAAACGCCACCATGGTGATGATGGCGTTGGTGCGGCCCAGGCCGACCACGGGAATGAGGAAAGCGAGGAAAGCCAGCGTCGGGATGGTGTACAAAAACCCCGAGACGGTCATCACCGCGCCGTAGAGCTTTTCGCGCCGCGCAGCCACCACGCCGATCACCAGTGAGAGCGCAAAAGCGATGACGAGGGCGGTCAGCGAAATCGCAATGTGCTCCCACAAAGAAAACAGCACGTCCGGCCAGTTGCGCAGAAACCAGGTCATGTGGCGCTTCCAGGTGCATCAAGGTTGAAGACGCCTGCTGCAATGGCGCTCTGGATGAGGTCGATGTCGGGGCCCAGCGGGCGGTCTTCGTCCAGCATTGGCACCAGCTTGCGAACCTGTGCAAAGGTGCGCCGTGTGCCTTCACCCATTTGGGAGGTGTCCAGCTCACGCAAGTCCACCGCCTGGGCGGCCACCAGTAATTCGATGGCGATCAGGTAGCGCACACGCTCCACCAGTTCGCCCAGCTTTTCCGCCACGCCCAGCGCCATGCAGGCATGGTCTTCCAGCGCTTCAGACACCGGCATGTAGTCGAGCGAGCCCGGGTTGGCGCGCAGGCGCACCTCGGCCCAGAGCGCGGTCAGGGTTTTTTGTACCGTGGCAAACCCCGAATGGGCCGGGCCGTGGCGCGTGAGCTGCAGCGGCAGGCCGGTGAGCGCGGGCGACATAAAGCGCTGGCTGCGCGCTACCGACATGCTGGCCGCCTGTGCCAGCGCAATGGCCGAGGCGTCCAGCGCCAATGCCAAAGCCGGCACATGAAAGTTGCCGTTGGAGAGCATCACGCCTTCTTCAGGCAGCACCAGCGGGCTGTCGGCCGCGCTGTTGAGTTCGATCTCGACCTGTGCGCAGGCCGCGTCCACCATGTCGCGCGCGGCGCCGTGCACCTGGGGCACAACGCGTGTGGACACCGGGTCTTGCACACGGCGCGCGGCGCCCGGCGTTAGTAGCGCGCTGCCCTTGAGCAACTCGCGCAATTGGCGCGCCACCTCGACCTGGCCGGCTGCCGGCCGTGCAGCCACCGCACCGGGATGCAGCGGCGACAGGTTGGCGCGAAAGCCTTCGTAGCCCAGGGCCACAGCGGCGAGCCAAGCGTCCAACGCTACCTGGGCGTCATGCAACACCAGCGCGGCGCGCGCAGTCGTGGCGGCGTTGGAGCTGATCAATGCCAGGCCGTCTTTGGCGCCCAGCGTGACGGGCGCAAGGCCCGCGCGCTCAAGCGCGGCGCTGCCGTTCAAGACTTCACCGTGCACCTCGGCATGGCCTTCGCCAAACAGCGGCAGGGCCAGGTGCGAGAGCTGCGGCAAGTCGGCCACACCAATGGAGCCAAAACGCGGCACCACCGGATGCACCTGGAAGTTCAGCAGATTGATGCAGGCGTCGAGCACGGCGGGCGAGACGCCCGAGCCGCCGCGCGACATGCCGGCGATACGCGCGAACTGCATCGCGCGCACGGAAGTTTTGTCATAGGCCCGCCCAACCGCCACGGCCCGGGCGCGCACGGCCCGGCGCTGGTAGTCCTCCAGGTCGCCTTCGGCCAGAACCGCACCGGTGTTGGCGCCCAAGGCTGAGTTGAGCCCATAGATAGGCTGACCTGAGGTGGCCAGTTGCATCACCAGTGCACGCGCCGCGGCCACGCGCTCGCGTGCGGCGGGCGCCAGTGCAACAGGCTCGCCAGCGCGCGCTACGCGCACCAGGTCATTGATGCCCAGCCATTGCTCCCCGACCACTAGTGTCATGGCGGGCTCGTTTACTTGACCAGCCCTTTGGCCTTGAGGAAGTCGCGGGCCACCTCTTTGGGCTCAAGCTTGTCGCCATCCACCTGGTAATTCATCTGGGCCATGGAGGTTTCGTCGAGCAGGGCGCTGACGCGATTGAGCACTTCACCGATCTTCGGATTGGCGTCCAGCGTTTCCTTGCGGATCACAGGCACCACGAAGTACGGCGGCCACAGGCTCTTGTCGTCACGCAGGCGCTTGAGCTTCATGGCACTGATCATGCCGTCGGTAGAGTAGCCGTTGACGACCTGGATCTGGTCATTGCGCAGCGCCTGGTAGCGCAGGCCGATGGCCATCTGCAGGTCTTCGCCGAAGACCATGTCGTACTTGGCCTTCAGGCCGGGCAGGCCGTCCTTGCGGTCGCGAAATTCTGGGCCGGCGCCGACCTTCAGGTCCTTGGCGACTTTCGCCAGGTCTGACAGGGTTTCAAGCTTGAGCTTCTGTGCGGTGTCGGCGCGCACGACCATCACGTAGCCGTTGTTCAGGTTGGACTGATTGAGCAGCACAAAGCCCATCTTGGCGTAGGCTTCCTTGACCTTGTCGTAGACGGCCTTGGGGTCTGTCATGGGCTCTTGTTTCAGCACGGCCAGCAGCATGGTGCCGGTGTACTCGGGGTAGAAGTCGATCTGCTTTTCTTCCATCGCCTTCTGGGCAATCAGGGTGCCGCCCAGGTTGAGCTTTTTCTCGGTCTTGATGCCGGCCGCTTCGAGTGCCTGCGCATAAATCTCGGCCAGCACGAACTGCTCGGTGAAGTTTTTGGAGCCGACACGAACGGCCTGCTGGGCATGGGACACGAGGGGTGCGGCGGCGGCCAGCGCAAGTGCGGACAAGGCCAGAAGTTTGCGAATTTTCATGAGGATCTCCGGTGAGGGTTGCGCGGCAGTTGCGCAGGGGAACTGAAACAGCGTTTTCTGGCCTGGTGCATGCACATCCCGTGCCCGGAAATTGACTGCGGATGCGCCTTGTGGGCGATCCATTCTGGTGCCTGTGTGAGGCGCCTTGTGCGAACCGGTGGCGTCAACTTGTATATACAACCTAATAATAGTAGCATATGGAAATAGCGTGTGCAAGACGGAAAATCACCCGGCGATACCTGTTTTCTGCATAAAACAAAACCCCTCCGGAGGCCCTGCCGCCGGTGTCTTTTTCGGTACTGATCCGCAGTGTCTTTCCTCCCCTCTGTTTCCGTTCTGAAGGCCAGCGTGCCCGGCGCCATGGTGTGCGTGGTCATCGCCCTGGCGGCCACCTTCCTGTCAGAGCACTACGGCGGCCCCCAGCTGCTCTATGCCTTGTTGATCGGCCTGGCCTTTCACTTTCTCAACAGCAACCCCAAAGTCAAGACGGGCGTGGATTTTTGCGGCCGTACCTTGCTGCGGGTAGGCGTGGCCCTGCTGGGCGCGCGCATCACGCTGACGCAGGTCGCCAAGCTGGGCATCGAGACGGCGCTGGTGATCGTGGTGGCGGTGGCGCTCACCATCGCCTTCGGGCTGCTGCTGGCGAAATGGTTCAAGCGCCCGCGTGAAGAGGGCGTGTTGTCGGGTGGGGCGGTGGCCATTTGCGGCGCGTCCGCCGCGCTGGCGATTTCATCGGTGCTGCCGCAGACCAAAGAGAATGAACGCTTCACCCTGCTGGCCGTGGTCGGCGTCACAGTGCTTTCCACACTCAGCATGATTCTTTACCCGTTTGCCCTCAAGCTGATCGGCCTGCAGCCGGCGCAGGGCGGCATCTTCCTGGGCGGCACCATCCATGACGTGGCGCAGGTGGTGGCGGCCGGCATGATGCTGGGCCCCGAAGTGGGCGACACGGCCACGGTGGTCAAACTGTTTCGCGTGATGCTGCTCATGCCCATCGTGCTGCTGATCGCCGTCAGCTACCGCAACCACCCCGACACCCAGACGATCGACGAAGAAGTGCCACTGGTGCCCGGGTTTTTGCTGGCCTTTATCGTGCTGGTGCTGCTGGCCACCATTGGCGCGTTCACCCCGGCCATGACGCAGGCGGCCAGCGACACCTCGCGCTGGCTGTTGGTCACGGCGATTGCGGCAGCCGGCATCAAGACCAGTTTTGAAGACCTGATGAAGCTGGGCTGGCAGCCCGTGGCCATGCTGGTGGGCGAGACGATTTTTATCGCCTCGCTGGTTCTGGCCGCAGTGATCGTGTTGCGGCTGGGCCTCTAGGGCAGGGACTTAAACGGCTGGCGCCTGCAGGCCCGCCGCCTTGTGCACTTCGATGCGAATTTCTTCGGTCAGCCGCGCCTTGAGTTCGGTGAACACCGGCGTCGTTTTGACCGAGTAGTGGCGCGGATGCGCCAGCGGCACAGGGATGTCGCACTTGATGCGCCCCGGCCGCGCACTCATCACCACCACGCGGTTGCCCATAAAGATGGCTTCGTCGATATCGTGCGTCACGAAGAGCACAGTCTTCTGTTCGGCCTCCCAGATGCCTTGCAGCAGTTCCTGCATTAGTTCGCGCGTCTGGTGGTCGAGCGCGCCGAAGGGCTCGTCCATCAGCAGGATACGCGGGTCATTGGCCAGCGCCCGCGCCAGCGCAGTGCGCTGCTGCATGCCGCCCGACAGCTGCTTGGGGAAATGGTTTTCAAAACCCTGCAGGCCCACCTTCTTGATGAACTGGTGCGCGATGTCGTGCTGTGCATCCAGCGCCATGCCTTTTTCGCGCAGGCCAAAGCAGACGTTCTGCAAGATCGTGAGCCAGGGAAAGAGCGTGTAGCTCTGGAACACCATGCCCCGGTCTGCGCCGGGGCCGGTGATGGGTTTTCCGTCCAGCACGATGGTGCCGCTGGTCGGTGTGTCCAGCCCGGCCACCATGCGCAGCAAGGTGGACTTGCCGCAGCCTGAAGGGCCGAGGATGGTGATGAAGTCGTTTTCGGCAACGCTCAGATCAGTGGCCTGCAGCGCCACAGTGCCTGGGCCTTTGGTGGCGGCGAAGGTTTTTGACAGCTGGGTGACGGTCAGGATGGGGTTCGAGGAAGTCATCAATAAGGCGTTTTCACTCTTGCTCCTTCCCCCTCTGGGGGAAGGTAGGGATGGGGGCCCAGCGGCGATCGATTGCCAGGCTGATGTGGAAATGACAAGCCGGGGTGGCCCCCATCCCAGCCTTCCCCCAGCGGGGGAAGGAGCGAACGCGTGAACTTGCTCACAACCGCGCCCAGGGGAAGAGTTTGCGGTTGAGCGCTTTGAACGCCAGGTCGGTCACAAGACCAAACACGCCAATCACGATGATCCCGAAGATGATCTGGTCGGTCGCCAGCAGTGCCTGGCTGTCGGTGATCATGTGGCCGATACCGCTGGATGCGCCGATCAACTCCGCGACGATCACGTACGTCCAGGCCCAGCCCAGCACCATGCGCAGGGTCTCGGCGATCTCAGGCGCGGCGCTAGGCAGTAACACCCGCACCACGATGCCGCGGTCCGCCGCGCCCAGCGTGTAGGCGGCCTCGACCAGGTCGCGCCGCGTGTTGCCCACGCTCACGGCAATCATCAACACCAGTTGAAAGAAGGAGCCGATGAAAATCACGGCCAGCTTTTGTGCTTCGCCAATGCCGGCCCACAAAATCAGCAAGGGGATAAAGGCCGAAGCGGGCAGGTAGCGTGCAAAACTCACAAAGGGTTCAAAGAACGCCTCCACAGGTTTGTAGGCACCCATCATCACGCCCAACGGCACGGCCAGCAGCGCCGCAATGGCAAAGCCGCCCAGCACCCGCCAGACCGTCATGCCGATGTCCTTGATAAAGCCTTGATTGGCCAGCAGGTCATAGCCCGACTTCACCATGGTGATCGGGTCGGCCAGGAAGGTCTTGGAGACATAGCCGCCCAGTGTGAAGATGGCCCACACCACAAAGAACAGGATAAAGAAGCTCACACCCAGCGCGATGCGCGCGCCGGGCGAGACGGGCTGAAGCGGCTTCATTCGCATGTCGTGGTAGCGGCGCCTGTCTTTGCCAGGGCCAGCGCGGAACCGGCTTTGCCGGGCTGCAGATGGCGCCCCCTTGAGGGGGAGGCGGCCGAAGGCCGCTTCGGGGGGGAACTCATTTCAGAAAGCGGGTGTCGGCCAGCTTGGTCATGTCTGGCAGCGACTTGATGATGCCCGCCTCCATCAGCAGCTCGGCGGCTTCCTTGCTGAAGGCGGCATGCTCGCCGGCAAAGAACTTCTGGTTGGCCGCACGGTCTTGCCAGCGCAGGTATTTGGACGAGGCTTCAAACGCGTCGCCGGTTTGCTTCACGTCGGCGCCCATGATCTCGAAGCTTTTCTTGGGTTCTTTCTGGATCATCTCGACGGCCTCGAAATAGCTGTCGGCCAGGGCCTTGGCGGCCTTGGGGTTTTCGCTCAGAAACTTCGGTGTGCAGCCGAAGGTGTCCATCACCATGGGGTAGTCCAGCGTGGTGGCGATGATTTTTCCGGCCTCTGGTTTGGCGCGCACCGCTCCCAGGTAGGGCTCATAGGTCATCGCGGCATCGACGCCGTCGGTACCGGCAATCATGGCGTTGGCCGCGGCCTGCGGCTCGAGGTTGACGATCTTCACGTCCTTGATGCTCATGCCGTTTTTCTTCAGCATCCAGGCCAGGGCAAAGTAAGGCGAGGTGCCGGGCGCGCTGGCGGCCACCGTCTTGCCCTTGAGGTCGGTGATTTTGGTGATGGCGGGTTTGACCACCATGCCGTCGGCGCCATAACTTTTGTCGAGCTGGAAGATCTGCGTGGTGGCCACGCCGTTGGCATTCCACACCACCCAGGTTTCGACCGTGGTGGCAGCGCACTGCACGTCGCCCGAGGCAATCGCCAGGTGGCGGTCTTTTTGCGGAATCTTTTTGAGCGAGACATCCAGCCCATTCTTCTTGAAGATGCCGGCTTCCTTGGCCAGGGTCAGCGGGGCGAAACCCGTCCAGCCCGCAATGCCGATGGCGACCTTGGTCTCTTGTGCGTGGGCGGTACCCAGGGTCAGCGCAGCGGCCAGCATCGAAAGGGCGAGTTGTTTCTTCATGAAGGTGCTCCAGTTAGTTAGCGGAATGGATAGGGCTAATGTATGCAGGCTTCATGCCAGCTGCAAGGCGGTTAACTCGGTGATTTGGGCCTCTCCGGCCAGGCCGATTCTCCCGCCGGCTACCAATTGGTGCACTCTTTCCATGTCCGGTGCAAGGCTGCGGTCATGCATCATGGCCGGCGACGCCTCGCGCACCAGTTGCAACACGCCTTCAAGCACCGCGGAACTCTTGAGCGGGCGCAAAAATTCAATGCCTTGCGCGGCGGCCAGCAGTTCGATGGCGACGATGTATTCGGTGTTGCGCAGCATGGGCTGCAGGCGGCGCGCCGCGAAGGTCGCCATGCTCACGTGGTCTTCCTGGTTGGCCGAGGTGGGCAGGCTGTCCACGCTGGCGGGGTGGGCCAGCGATTTGTTTTCAGAGGCCAGCGCGGCGGCCGTCACATGCACGATCATGAAGCCGGAGTTGAGGCCCGGCTCGGGCGTCAGGAAGGCCGGCAGACGCGAGGCCACGGTGTCGACCAGCATGGCGATGCGGCGTTCGGTGATGGCGCCGATTTCAGCAATGGCCACGGCCAATGCATCGCAGGCCAAAGCGACCGGCTCTGCATGAAAGTTTCCTCCGGACAGAAGCGTTTCGTCATCGGCAAACACCAGCGGGTTGTCGGTCACGGCATTGGCTTCACGCATCAGCACTTCCGTGGCGTAGCGCATCTGGTCCAGGCAGGCGCCCATCACCTGCGGCTGGCAGCGCAGGCAGTAGGGGTCCTGCACGCGGTCGTCGCCTTCGAGGTGGGAGCGGCGGATCTCGCTGCCCACCATGATGGCGCGGTAGGCGGCGGCGCAGTCGATCTGTCCGGGCTGGCCGCGCACCGCGTGGATGCGCGGGTCAAACGGGCCGTCGCTGCCGCGTGCGGCGTCCAGCGTGACGGCGCCCGAGATCACGGCGGCTTCAAACAGGCGGTCGGTGGCGATGAGTGCATCCAGCGCCAGCGCGGTCGAGACCTGCGTGCCGTTGATCAGCGCCAGGCCTTCCTTGGCTGACAGTTTTACCGGCGTGATGGCGGCGTGCCTGAGCGCATCAGCGGCGGCCACGCGCTTGCCCTCATAGAAGACTTCGCCTTCGGCAATCAAGGGCAGGCACAGGTGAGCCAGCGGCGCGAGGTCGCCCGACGCGCCCACGGAGCCCTGGCAGGGAATCACCGGCGTGAGGCCCTTGTTGTAAAGCGCCATCAGCGTGTCGATGACCACCTCACGCACACCCGAAAAGCCGCGCGCCAGGCTCGCGGCCTTAAGCAGCAGCACCAGGCGAACCACGCGCTCGGGCATGGGTTCGCCCACACCCACCGCGTGCGAGCGCAGCAGGTTGAGTTGCAATGTTTCAAGGTCGGCCTGTGCGATGCGCTGGTTGGCCAGCTTGCCAAAGCCGGTGTTGACGCCGTAGACAGCGTCGCCGCCCTGCGCCGCTTTTTGCACCAGCGCGGCGCTGGCGCGAATGCCGGCGGTGGCTGAGGGGTCAATAGCAAGCGTCTGCCGGCCGGTATGGATGTTGCGCAGCTGTGCCAGTGTGAGCAGGCCGGGTTGAATGATGAGGGTCATGGTGGTGTTATTCGGGTTTGATGTTTTTTTGCCGGATCACGTCAGTCCAGCGCTGGGTGTCGGCCTGGATGGTGGCGGCCAGATCGGAAGGCTTGCCTGTCGCGGCATCCATGCCGAGTGCAGCCAGTTTTTCTTTGAGCGCGGGCGTCGCAAAGAGCTTGCCGGTCTCTACGTTGAGCTTGTCGATGACCGCACGCGGCGTGCCGGCCGGCACCATCAGTGCATACCAGGACACGGCCTCAAAGTGCGGCAGGCCCTGCTCGGCAATGGTGGGGGTGTCAGGCATGACGGGCGAGCGCTTGAGGCTGGCAACGCCCAGCGCACGCAGCTTGCCGCTCTTGATGTGCGGCAGCACCGAAGACATCTGCGCAAACATCATGCTGACCTGGCCGCCCAGCAAGTCGTTGATCGCCGGTCCTATGCCTTTGTAGGGCACATGCAGCAGCTGCACGCCGCCATTCAAACCCATCAACTCGCCGGCCAGATGCGCCTGGCTGCCCGCGCCCGGCGAGGCAAAACTGATGCTGCCAGGCTTTTGCGCGGCTAGCGCCAGCAACTCTTTGACGGTGCGCGCCGGCACGGTGGCATTGACCACCAAGACGTTTTCAACTGTGGCCAGCATGGTGACTGGCGCGAGGTCTGCAGCCTTGTAAGGCAGGCTGGGGTAAAGCGCCGGATTGACGGCGATATTGCCCAGCGGAACGATGGCCATCGTGTACCCGTCCGGTGCGGCCTTGGCGGTCTGGTCGATGCCGATGTTGCCGGCGGCGCCCACCTTGTTCTCGACGATGGCAGCTTGGCCCATGGCGTCTGAGAGGCCTTGCGCGAGCACGCGGCCCAACACGTCGACAGGCCCGCCGGGTGGAAAGGGTGCGATGACGTGCAGGGGTTTGGACGGGTAGTTCTGGGCTGCGGCACTGAAAGACACAATCGCGAGCAGCAGCGCAAGCAAGGTGGACCGTTTGAGGAAAATTGCTTTCATCAGATGTCATCCAGTGCGGGTGCAGGCCCGCCGTCCATTGCAGCCAGTGGCAGGTAGGCGGCAGGGTCGGGAAATGCAAAACCCGCCAGCAGCAGGCGCTGCATCAGCGAGGAGAGCTCTGGTGCCGTGGCGGTTGCCAGCAGTGCGGCGCGCACGCGAGTCAAGGTTTCAGCGGGCAGATCAGCAGTGGCTACCAGCGGCGGAATCGGCAAAGCAGCCGTGCTGGCAATGGTGCGCACCTGCGCCGCAAAGGCGGGGTCGTGCGCAATCAACAGGTCGTGGTAGTAGCTGTCCAGCGGCCCCGCATCAATACGGCCGTCGGCCAATGCGCTGATCACGCCGCGCGCATTGATGAGTTCACCCACCGCCTTGCGGTACAGGCGAGAGCCCTTTGCCTGGCGATACGGTGCCAGGTGATGGCGCAGCGCCACCCCGCCCGACATGGAATCAGCGAGCGTGTAGCCGATCACACCGCCAAAGGTGTCTTCCAGCGAGCGATAAGGGGCATCGGCACGCACCACGATGTCGGTGAAGTACACCGGTTTTCCGCCATAGCGGGCAGGTGAAGGAACGGGTGCCGCGACCAGCGTGGGCCGCTCGCTGCGTTGCGCAAACGGCAACCCGCACATCATCGCCAGGCCCAGGTCATTGCGCGCCCACAGCACCGACAGCGGCGCGGGGGCGTCGTAGTCGATCAGGTCCCACGGCAAATTCGCGCGCGCCAACACCCAGGCCAGCAAGGCCTTCCAGTCGGCCTTGACCGTTGCCGTGGCTGAGTACATGCGGGCGTTGGCGATCAACGGTGAGTTCACGGCATGCACCATGCTGGCTTGCATCAGCGGAAACGCAGCTTTTGACCCAGGCCCATGCGCTTGGCTTTTTCCAGCATGAAGGCGCCCAGTGCGATGTCCGACAGCGAAAGGCCGCGGTGCCAGAACAAATTCGTTTCGTCATCGCTCTCGCGGCCGGGCTTGAGGCCCGCGACGATCTGGCCGAGTTCGGCATGCAACGTGGTTTCCGACAGCTTGCCGGCATCCACATGGGCGCGCAAGGCGCCCAGCGGCCCGGCCTTGGCCTGGCCCCAGTCGTCCATCACCATCTTGTCCATGATGTCGGTGAGCGAGAGCTCGACGGCGCTCATGGTGCCGTAGGGAATCACGCAGGCGCCTTTTTTGATCCACTCGGTCTTGAGCATGGGTGTGGGCTTTTCCAGGCGCGAGGCCTCGACCACGATGTCGGCGCCGCGCACGCACGATTCCCAGTCTTCGGTCACGATGATTTTTTTGCCCAGATCTTTTTCAAGCTTCGCTGCAAAGGCGTTGCGGCTTTCAGGCCGGCGTGAATGCACGCGGATCTCGTCGAAGTTGTAAATCGAATCGAGCAGGCGCACGTTCCAGTACGACGTGCCGCGGGCGCCGATGTGGCCCAGGATTTTCGAGTTCTTGCGCGCCAGGTGCTTGGCGCCCAGCGCGGTGATGGCGCCGGTGCGCATGTCGGTGATGTCCGAGGCGTCGATGATGGCGATTGGCGAACCGTTCTTCGGGTCGAACAGGTTGAGCACCGCCAGCTCTGAAGGCAGGCCCTGCTCATAGTTCTTGTAGAAGTCGCCCACCACCTTCACGCCGGCCAGGCCCAGCGGGCGGATGTAGCCGCGCAGCACATTGAAGTGGCCGGGGTAGTCTTTTTCCGGCACCAGGTGCATGCGCGGCTCGATGGTGGTCTGCTTGTTGCCCTGCGCGTGCAAGGCCTGCTCGACGGCGGCAATGATCTCGGCGTCGGTCAGGGCCAACGCCTGCACATCGGGGTGGTTCAGGTAGGTGAGATGAATCTCTGCGGTGCTGTTGCTATCTGACATGTGCTTCAGCTTCCCATCATGGGCAGGTTCAGCCCGTTGTCTTTGGCGCTTTGTCTGGCGATGTCATAGCCTGCGTCGGCATGGCGCATCACGCCGGTGGCGGGGTCGTTAAAGAGCACGCGCCCCAGTTTCTCTGCTGCATCGGCCGTGCCGTCACACACGATGACCACGCCCGAGTGCTGCGAGTAACCCATGCCGACACCGCCGCCGTGGTGCAGGCTCACCCAGGTGGCGCCGCTGGCGGTGTTGAGCAGCGCGTTCAGCAGCGGCCAGTCGCTGACGGCATCGCTGCCGTCTTTCATGGCTTCGGTTTCGCGGTTGGGCGAGGCGACCGAACCGCTGTCCAGGTGGTCGCGGCCGATCACGATGGGACCCTTGAGCTCACCGGTTCTGACCATCTCGTTAAAGGCCAGGCCCGCCAGGTGGCGCTCGCCCAGGCCAATCCAGCAGATACGTGCCGGCAGGCCCTGGAAGGCGATGCGCTCTTCGGCCATGTCCAGCCAGCGGTGCAGGTGCTTGTTGTTCGGGAAGAGTTCTTTCATCTTCGCGTCGGTCTTTTTGATGTCTTCCGGGTCGCCCGAGAGTGCCACCCAGCGGAAGGGACCGACGCCGCGGCAAAAGAGCGGGCGGATATACGCCGGCACAAAACCGGGGTAATCAAAGGCGTTGTCCACGCCGAAATCCTTGGCGACCTGGCGCAGGTTGTTGCCGTAGTCCACCGTGGGGATGCCCATCTCGTGAAAGGCCAGCATGGCTTTGACATGGGCCACGCAGGATTCGCCGGCGGCTTTGGTCAGCGCGGCGTGCTGGGCCGGGTCTTTTTGCGCGGCGCGCCATTGCGCAAC
>JAJKJM010000100.1 GCA_021153985.1 Polaromonas sp. | reverse complement strand
GTGCGCGACGAGTCCAGCAAGGACGCCGCCGTGCGCCTGGTGTTCGAGCCCAAGACCAGCAAGATCAGCCAGTCCGAACTCATCAACACCCTGCTGGCCAACACCAGCCTCGAAAGCTCTTCACCCATCAACCTGACCATGGTCGGGCTGGACGGCAAGCCGACGCAGAAAAACCTGCGCCAGATGCTGACGGAATGGATCGAGTTCCGCCAGACCACGGTGCAGCGGCGTTCGCAGCACCGGCTCGACAAGGTGCTCGCCCGCATTCACATCCTTGAGGGCCGCCAGCTGGTGCTGCTCAATATCGATGAAGTGATTGCCATCATCCGCCAGTCGGACGAGCCCAAGCTGGCGCTGATTGCACGCTTCAAGCTCAGCGAAATCCAGGCCGAAGACATCCTCGAAATCCGCCTGCGCCAGCTGGCGCGGCTTGAGGCCATCAAGATTGAGCAGGACCTGAAAAACCTGCGCGAAGAGCAGGGCCGGCTGGAGGAAATCCTCGGCAGCCCGGCGGCGCTCCGTCGCCTGCTGATCAAAGAGATTGAGGCTGACGCCAAACAGTTCGCCGATGCGCGCCGCACCTTGATCCAGGCCGAAAAGAAAGCCGTGCTTGAAGTCAAGGTGCTGGACGAGCCTGTGACCGTGGTCATCAGCGACAAAGGCTGGGTGCGCGCGCGCAGCGGCCACGGGCACGACGCGGCGGGCTTTGCCTTCAAGTCTGGCGACGGCTTGTATGGCACGTTTGAATGCCGCACTGTCGACACCTTGCTGGCCTTCGGTTCGCGCGGCCGCATTTATTCGGTGCCGGTGTCTGCGCTACCCGGTGCGCGCGGCGACGGCCAGCCGCTCACCACACTGATCGACCTGGAGTCCGGCACCCAGCTGGTGCATTACTTCGCAGGCCCGGCCAACGCCGCGCTGCTGCTCAGTGCCAGTGGCGGTTATGGTTTCCTCGCTACGGTGGAGAACATGACTTCCCGCCTCAAAGCCGGCAAGGCCTTCATCAGCTGCGCTGAAGGTGAAACCATCTGCAGGCCGTCGCATGCGGCCTTCAGCAGCGGTACGGTGCCCTTGGTTCCCGCCACGCATGTGGCCTGTGCTTCCACAGGCGGCCGCATCCTGACCTTTGAAATCGGCGAACTGAAAATGCAGGCCGCCGGCGGACGCGGCCTGATGCTGATCGACCTTGAAGCCAAAGACACGCTAGCAGGCGCCGCGGCCTACACCCGCAGCGTGAAAATCGAAGGCATTGGCCGCGGCGGCAAGGCGCGTGAAGAGACGCTGGAGATCCGTTCGCTGAACAACGCCAGAGCTGCCCGCGCACGCAAAGGCAAGGCAGCCGACCTGGGCTTCAAGCCAAGCGGCATCACCCGGGTTGAATAGAAAACAAGCCGAGCCGATTGAGTCAGATCAGGTATCTGGTATCCATTCTGTTTTCTTTAAGCTGCGTAAATCTGCGTAAATCTGCGTAATCTGCGGATAAAAATTCATCCACAGATTACGCAGATTGACGCAGATTGAAAACGGTCCGGGGCAGGCTAGCCCAGATAGTATCTGGGCTATTTGCTATTGATTTGGTAGCAACTGGCTTGCCTGGCCCGCACACGGTATCAGGCCGCGAGCAGCGACTCCAGCTTCTTCAGGCCCGCCACCGTCTCCAGGCAAGCCTGCGCCACTTCCTTGCCCTTGGTCACAAAGTGCGCCGTGAAGAACTTGCGGTGTTCTTCATGCTCATGAAAGTGCTGCGGCGTCAGCACCGCTGAAAACACCGGCACGCCGGTTTCCAGCTGGATGCCCATCAGCGCGCTGATGACCGCATCCGCCACAAACTCATGGCGGTAAATGCCGCCGTCCACTACCAGCCCGCAGCAGACGACGCCCGCATAGCGGCCCGATTGCGCGAGTTTTTTGGCATGCAAGGGGATTTCAAACGCACCCGGCACTTCAAACGTGTCGATGGATTCCGCGCTGACGCCTTGTCGGGCCATTTCGGCCAGAAAAGCGCCGCGGCCCTGGTCCACGATGTCTTCGTGCCAGGACGACTGGATAAAGGCGAAACGCGCCTTGTGCGATGTGCCGCCCGATGCAATGGCGGAAGCTGGGGATTTAATTGACTGACTCATGGATGGCCTTTATTGAGGTGTTACCAGAATCAGGGCGCACGAGCCTGCGGCGGCGCGCGGGCACACGGCTCACCGGTGCGGAAGAACTCCACGCCGGCAACACGCCGCCCACGGCACAGCCGTTTGCATCGCGCTCTCTTTCATCCGGACTGTGACCGTCGGCTTCGGAGTTGAACCGAATCTGCTGACCCTTGTTGCCGCGTTAACCGTAGCAATAAGGCGCTCGCGGGCTGATGCAGTTGCCTGCAAACACCGCCGGTGGGGAATTTCACCCCGCCCTGAGAACGCTGCCCCGGCGAAATGGCCGGGACGGTCTGGATTTTAGGCCGCGTGATCGCCGGCCGTTGCAAGGGGTTTTATTGAGCCTGCTGGCCGAACAGGATTTCCGCCGCCGGCCTGGCCTCGATGACCGGCCCGAAGCTGGCGATGTCGGCCAGCGTGGCGTTGTGATGAGCCCTGATTTGCGCACCCGAGGCATGGGCCTTGTCGTGCGTCGTGTGCGCGTCGGCGGCGAGGATCACGGGATAGCCCAGCGCCGCAGCGCGCCGCACGGTGGTGTCGACGCAGAACTCGCAGGCATAGCCGCAGATCACCAGCTGTTCAATGCCCTTTTGCGTGAGCAGGTCCTGCAAGTCCGTGCCGAGGAATGAATCCGGTGTGGTCTTGCGGATCGTGGTGTCTTTTGCGCCGACCGTCAGGTTTTGTTCCAGCTGCCAGTTGCTGGAACCATGCGCTAGTTCGGCGGCGTTCTCATGCTGGACAAAGAAGACCGGAGCTCCGGCATCGTGTGCCTTTGCTGTCAAGGCGTTGATACGACTGACGACAAGATCGGCCTCAAAGGGGCGCGGCGCCGCGTCGAACAGCCCGCGCTGCACATCGATGACGAGCAGCGCCTTTTTCATCCCGAAGACTTATTCGACTTCGGCAATCAGGTCGATCTCAACACAGGCGCCCATCGGCACTTGCGCTACGCCGAACGCGCTGCGCGCATGTTTGCCGGCGTCGCCGAAGACTTCGGCAAACAACTCGCTGGCGCCGTTGGTCACCAAGTGCTGCTCGGTGTAGTCGCCGGTGGAGTTGACGAGGCTCATCAGCTTGACGATGCGTTTGACTTTGCCCAGGCCCACAGCGGCTTCGAGGGTGCCCATCAGGTCGATGGCGATGGAGCGTGCCGCCGCCTTGCCTTCTTCCGTCGTCATGTTCTTGCCCAACTGGCCGACCAGGGGCTTGCCGTCCTTCTTGGCGATGTGGCCGCTCAGGAACACCAGATTGCCGGTCTGCACAAAGGGCAGGTAGGCGGCGACGGGGATGGCCACAGGGGGCAGGGTGATGTTCAGTGCTTTCAGCTTGTCATGGGCGCTCATGAGGAATCCTTTGATGATGAAAAAGATCTCCAGCCCAATACCCATCTTGGCAAGCAGCTATATTTTTCATAGCAACTGCGAGCTTGGGGAGGCCGGTGGTGCAGGGAATTGTAGGACAGGCCCCTTGCCTGTGGGGCCTGTAGCGGCATGAAAGGAAGTGATGGAAGACGCTGGCCTGTCAGCTCGCAGTGCCTGCTACCGCCGTGTCGGATAAAGGCTCCACCGTCACCGCCACGTCCAGGATGTGCTGTGCCCCGCCGCGAATCACGCCGCGCATGGGCGATACGTCCAGGAAGTCGCGGCCGGTGGCCAGCGTCACATAGTCTTCGCCCGGCGCGCGATTGTTGGTGGGGTCGAAATCCAGCCAGGTGCCCAAACCCGGGCAGTACACCGAGGCCCACGCGTGCGAGGCGTCGCTACCGACCAGGCGGGGCTGGCCGGGCGGTGGGCTGGTCAGCAAATAGCCGCTGACATAGCGCGCCGGCAAGCCCATCGCGCGGCAGCAGGCCACCATGATGTGCGCAAAATCCTGGCAGACGCCTTTGCCTTGCTGAAGCGCCTCGAGTGCCGGCGTGCTGACCTCGGTGCTTTCGCTTTCGTAGGTCATCGTGCTGTGGATGCGTTCCATCAGGTCGCGCGCGGCCTCAGGCAAGGGCCTGCCGGGCAGAAAGCTGGGCCGGGCAAATTCGACAAAGGCTTCGTCGCGCGGCACATAGGGCGACGCGAAGAGGAACTCAGAGGCGCTGTCGTAGGCGGCGCCGGCGCGGTAGCGGAACTGATCGCGCACCTGTTCCCAGGGCGGCGAGGCGGGCCGGCTGGTAGACAGCGACGCCTCTGACTGCAGCGGGTTGGCCACTGAAGTAGACACGATGCTGTCGGCCACCACGGTGAGGCTTTCATGCGCGGCCTGCAGCGAGAAATAGCTGCGGGTGTTGCCGTATACATCGACGGTTTCGCGCAGCTGCACGGGCGCGGGGGCTATGCGCAGGTCGTAGCTCAGCAGGCTTTGCCCGTTGCGGTTGGCGGGTTTGAGGTGCACCACATGGTGCGCGTTTTCTACCGCCGGCGCATAGCGGTAGCGGGTTTCGTGAACGACGTGCAGCAGCATAAATAGCGTTAGCAGGCCCGAGGCTCAAGCGCCCAGGCTCTGGCTGCCGGATGCCGCGTGGCTGAAGTAGCGCCGGCTCAGCGTGTCCGACAGTTCCAGCGCCGCGTCGCAGCATTGCTCCAGCAACTGGACCAAATGCCCGTAATGCCGGGCACCGGTTCCGGAGCCTTCGCCGTCTTCGCCCACAGGCGAGTCCTGGCACAGATCGGCCAGCGCCCAGCTGCCGGGGTCAGGGAGCTCCATGGCCACGTCGGGCATATAGCCCGGCGCGCTGCCGGCCAGCTTGGCCAGGCGCCCGCGCAGGGTTTGCACCACCCAGCCCAGCGAGCGTGGGTTGTCGCGGTCGAGCACCAGCAGATCAAGCAGCGCGGGGATGTCGCGGCGCTGCTGGTACTGCGCGTGGAAGGTGATGGTGCTGTCAAAGAGCGCCACCATCGCGTTGAAGCCGCCTTCTTCAAAGACTGATCCGGTTTCAAAGCCGCGCACCAGCGCCCCCGCCAGTGCGTTGAGGCGTTCGATCAGCCGGCCCATGCTCAAAAGCCGCCAGCCGTCGTCGCGCGTCATGCGGTCGGTTTGCGCGCCTGTCATGGCCGAGAGAAAGCCGCTGGCCGACTCCAGCGCGCGAAGGGCTTCGACCGACGAATACTCGGGCGGGTAGGGGGTCATCGGGCTTTGGCTACTTTGGCTTTGGGTCTGGCTTTGATGCTGACCGCCTTGGTGCTGGCTTTGGCTTGCTGCGCCGCCCGGGCTGACGGCACTGAAAATCGCGCAGCGCTGGAAGAAATCTGCTTCGGTGCGCACAATCATGTGCCACTGCTCTTGCGACAGGCGTTCGCGCACGGCCGAAGCCGCGCTTTTGAGCGCGCGCAGGTTGTAGCCCACGCTGGCGGCTTGTTCGGTGTCGGCCAGGCTGGCGATCAGGGCGCGCTCGAACACGCGGCGCGCTTGGGTGGCCGGCGGCACGGTGTCCAGCACCAAGGCATTGCCGACGGCCATGCTGGTCAGCCAGGCCAGCAGCGGCTGCGAGGTCTGGTCTTCGCCGCCCAGGCATTGCAGCGTGATTTGCGCCAGGCGCGTGGAGTTCTCGGCGCGCTCGGTATAACGGCCCAGCCAGAAAAGGTTTTCGGCCGCGCGGCTGGTGACGGGCGGGCGGTGGCGCAGCGGCGCTGTCGCCCAGGCGGGCGCGGGCTGCTCGGTGCGCGGGGCCGTCGCCTTGCCGGCGGACGGGTCGCCCAGCACCCACACATCGGCGCTGCTGCCGCCGTGCTGCATCGACGACATGTTTTCGTTCTTGCCGGCCAGCCGCGCCAGGCCGCCGGGCAGCACTTGCCAGGAGCCGTTGCCGTCCGCCACGGCGAACACACGCAACATGGCCGATCGCGGGGAAATCCGCTCGCCTTGCCAGGTCGGCGTTTGCGGCAGCGGCAGGTAGGCCTGCACGGTGTAGTCTTCGCCGCGGCGCACAATGCGGCCAGCCCACTCGTCCAGTGCGCGGCGCGACAGCGTGTGGCCAATGACCGATTCCATGCCCGAGCCGGGGTAGGTCGGTTTGATCACGGAATTCTTGAGCTGGCTCAACACGTCCTGCATGACGGCCTGCTCACCGCACCACCAGGTGGCCAGCGAGGGCAAGGCCAAGGTTTCACCGAGCAGGTGTTCGGAGAGCGCGGGAAGAAAGCCGAGCAATGCGCTCGATTCAAGGAAGGCCGAGCCCGGTGTGTTGACCACCAGCACATTGCCGGCGCGTATCACCTGCAACAGGCCGGGCACGCCCAGCGTGGAGTCCGAGCGCAGCTCCAGCGGGTCGAGGAATTCATCGTCCAGCCGCTTGAGCAGCCCGTGCACCGGCTCCAGGCCGCGCAGCGTCTTGAGGTAGAGCTTGTCGTCGCGCACCAGCAAGTCGCTGCCTTCGACCAGCGTCAGGCCCAGGAAGCGCGCGAGGTAGGCGTGCTCGAAATAGGTTTCGTTGTAGGGGCCGGGTGTGAGCAGCACGACGCGGCTTTCTTCATTGCTGTCGGCCGGGCTCATGGCCTTGAGCCCGTCGACCAGCGCTTTGTACGACGCGGCCAGCCGTTCCACCTTCATTTCGCGGAAAGCTTCGGGGAAGAGCAGGGAAATGGTCAGGCGGTTTTCCAGCAGGTAGCCCAGGCCGGAAGGCGCCTGTGTGCGTTGCGACACCACCGACCAGCGGCCATCAGGGCCGTGCGCGATGTCGAAAGCGGCAATGTGCAGGTAGGTGCCGCCGGCGGGCTTGACGCCCTGCATGCCGCGCAGATAGCCGGGGTGGGCATGCACCAGTGCGCTGGGCAACAGGCCTTTGGAGAGCAACTCCTGCGGGCCGTAAATGTCGGCCATCACGCGGTCCAGCAGGCGGGCACGCTGCTGGATGCCGGCCTCGATGTGCGCCCAGTCACTGGCCGACACCATCATCGGGAAAAGATCCAGCGCCCAGGGCCGCTGCGGGCCATTGGCGTCGGCATAGACGTTGTAGGTCACGCCGTTGTCGCGGATCTGGCGGCGCAGGTTGGCGGTGCGGTGGTTCAGGTCGTAGAAACCATCGGTGCCCAGGAAGTTGAAGAAGCGCGTCCACTCGGGCGACAAGGTGTCGTCGGCGGCGGGCGGGGGCTCAGGCGAGGCGGCGGGCTCAGGCGTGCTATCGGCCGAGCGTAGTACAGGCTGTGCCGGTGCGGCCGCTTCTGCGGGCCCGTCGGAAGGCCGGCCCCGCAACTCGTCGAAGTGCCCCGACGCCGCATGAGGCGCCAGCGCGGCGGCCAGGGCACAGGGAGATTCAAGCGCCTGGGCGGCAAAAAGTGACTCGGTGTTATTTTCCACGTCTTGCGAGTATGCCTGCGGCCCAGAGGCGCAAAGCCTCAAACAGGGAGCGTTTGCCGGCCAAAGCGCCTATTTATGCCGCATGCGCATGCAAATGTTGCACCCATAAGACAGACTGATGACCGCTGCTGGCGGGGGCTCCGCAAAGCACCCCGCCAGCCTTTAGCGCAAGTCCAGCGTGAATGGGAACTCCCGGCTCGCCTGCGCCGGCGCCACGCGCATCTTGCCGGGCGTGTGGCCCATGCGGAAAAAGCGCGTGAGGCGGCGGCTTTCGGCCTCGTACGAATTGACCGGCAGCGTGTCGTAGCTGCGCCCGCCCGGGTGCGCCACGTGGTACTGGCAGCCACCCAAGGAGCGCTCCATCCAAGTGTCGACGATGTCAAAGGTGAGCGGCGCATGCACGCCGATAGAGGGGTGCAGCGCTGAAGGCGGGTTCCAGGCCTTGTAGCGCACACCGGCCACGTATTCGCCGACGCGCCCGGTGCTCTGCAGCGGCAGCGCGCGGCCGTTGACGGTGATCACGTAGCGGTTGTCGTTCAGGCCGGTCACGTGCACCTCGATACGCTCGAGCGATGAATCCACATAGCGCACGGTGCCGCCGGCCGAGCCTTCCTCGCCCATCACATGCCAGGGCTCCAGCGCGCTGCGCAATGTCAGCTCAATGCTGTTGGACTTGACTTGCCCGATCAGCGGGAAGCGGAACTCGAAATGCGGTTCGAACCAGGCCATGTCGAAGTCATATCCGGCTTCGCGCAGTTCGGTCAGCACGTCTTCAAAATCCATGCGGATAAAGCCCGGCAGCAGGAAACGGTCATGCAGCTCAGTGCCCCAGCGCGTGACGCGGCCGTGGTAGGGCTTGTTCCAGAAACGTGCGACCAGTGCGCGCAGCAGCAGTTGCTGGGCGATGCTCATGCGCGCGTGTGGCGGCATTTCAAAGGCGCGCAACTCCAGCAGGCCCAGTCGGCCTGTCGTGGAGTCGGGCGAGTACATCTTGTCGATGCAGAATTCGCTGCGGTGCGTGTTGCCGGTCACGTCGACCAGGATGTTGCGCAGCGTGCGGTCGACCAGCCAGGGCGGCATGTCGGCGCCGTATTTTTTGCGGTTGTTCTCGATCTCGCGCAAGGCAATTTCCAGCTCGTACAGCTGGTCGTTGCGGGCCTCATCCACGCGCGGTGCCTGGCTGGTGGGGCCAATGAACATGCCCGAAAACAAATAGCTCAACGACGGGTGGTTGTGCCAGTAGGCGATCAGGCTGCCCAGCACCTCGGGCTTGCGCAGGAAGGGGCTGTCGGCCGGTGTGGCGCCGCCCAGCACAAAGTGGTTGCCGCCGCCGGTGCCGGTGTGCCGGCCATCGGTCATGAACTTCTCGGCCGACAGGCGTGTCTCGTGCGCGATCTTGTAGAGGAACTCGGTGTGCTCGACCAGTTCGCCCCAGTTGTAGGCCGGGTGGATGTTGACTTCAATGACGCCCGGGTCGGGCGTGACCTGCAGCATTTTCAGGCGCGGGTCGCGCGGCGGCGGGTAGCCTTCGAGCACGATGCTGACGCCCAGCGATTGCGCCGTGGCTTCCACCGCAGCCAGCAAATCCAGGTAGTCCTCCAGCCTTTCCATGGGCGGCATGAAGACGTAAATCGCGCCGACCTCGCCGCGCCCCGACTTATTGGCCTTGCTGTCAGGGTCGGCCTTGGGTTTGTCTTTGGGGCCGTTGGCGCGTTGCGGGTCGCGCACTTCGACGCAGAGCGCGGTGCGGGTGAGCCAGGCGGCCGATTCAAAGGGTTCGGGCGCGCGGTCGTCGGCAGGTGTCGCGGCCTCCGCAGCCGGCTTGCCGTTCGCGCCGCCCGTTCCGTTCGTTCCGTTGTTGCCCAGCGGGCGGAACTGCAAAATGCGGCTGGCTTGCGTCAGTGCGGTGTTGCCCGTCAGGTAGCGCGCCATGTATTGCGCCAACGCATTGGCACTGCCGCCTGCAGGAGGGGTGCCTGTTGCGGGCACGGCGCCGCGGGCTGCGCCCACGCTGCCGTTGTAGCGCGCGGCAAGCGCCGAAGCCGCCGGCAGGTTCTGGCGCGGCGCAAACGGGTCGGCCTCAATCATGTAGGGGTAGTCGGTCTTGGACACCCAGGGCACGGAGTCCAGCGGCAGGCGGTAACCCATGGGCGAATCGCCCGGCATCAGGTACATGCGTTCATCACGGAAGAACCAGGGGCCGGTGGTCCATTTGGGCCCCGCCAGGGAAGGCGATGCACCGGCGTTTCTCTGCTTGAGCTGCTCCTTGGTCTGCAGCGGCAAAACATAGCCCACCACCGAGTCAAGCCCCTGCATGAAGACACGGCGCAGGCGCTCCCGCTCCATGGCGTCGTCCAGCCGCGAATCAAACGGGTCCACGTTGACCGGCAGGCGGCGCTCACGCCAGAGGTAGTACCAGGTGTCTTCATAGCCCGGCGTGATGTAGGTCGTGGCCAGGCCCAGCTTGCCCGCCAGCGTCTGCACAAAACGCTGCGCGTCGGCGCTGGTGTAGTTGCAGGGCTGGCGCTCGTCGGCAAACAGGTCCGGGTTCTGCCAGATGGGCTGGCCGTCCTTGCGCCAGAAAATGCTCAGCGCCCAGCGCGGCAGCTGCTCGCCCGGGTACCACTTGCCCTGGCCGAAATGCAGGAAGCCGCCTTCGCCGTATTCGGCACGCAGTTTTTGCACCAGCTCGGTCGCATAGCCCCGTTTGGTGGGGCCCAGGGCGTCGATGTTCCACTCGGCCGCATCGCGGTCGGTGGTGGCCACAAAGGTCGGCTCGCCGCCCATGGTCAGGCGCACATCGCCGGCGGCCAGGTCTTTGTCGACCTTTTCACCGAGCGCCAGCACCTCTTGCCATTGCTCTTCGGTGTAGGGCTTGGTCACGCGTGGCGACTCGTAAATGCGCTGCACCGCCATGTGGTGCTCGAATTCAACTTCGGATTTGTCGACGCCGCCTTCGACCGGCGCGGCACTTGATGGCTCGGGCGTGCAGGCCAGCGGGATATGGCCTTCGCCCGCCATCAGGCCGGAGGTCGGGTCCAGGCCGACCCAGCCGGCGCCCGGCAAAAACACCTCGCACCAGGCGTGCAAGTCTGTGAAATCGGTCTCGGCGCCGCTGGGGCCGTCGATCGATTTGACGTCGGCCTTGAGCTGGATCAGGTAGCCCGAGACAAAGCGCGCGGCCAGGCCCATGTGCCGCAGCAGTTGCACCAGCAGCCAGCCCGTGTCGCGGCAGGAGCCGCAGGCCAGGCGCAGGGTTTCTTCAGGCGTCTGTACACCGGGCTCCATGCGGATGGAGTATTTGATGTCGGACTGCAGGCCCTGGTTCAGGCCGACCAGGAAGTCGATGGTGCGCTTGGGCGTGCGGTCGATTTTCTCGAGGTAGCGCTTGAGCAGCGGCGTCGCCGGCTGGGTGGCCAGGTAGGGCGCGAGCTCGCGGGCCTGCAGCGCGTTGTAGGTGAAGGGAAACTCTTCGGCGGCCGGCTCCAGGAAGAAATCAAACGGGTTGAACACCGCCATTTCCACCACCAGGTCGACCGTGACCTTGAACTCGCGCGTGGGCTCCGGAAACACCAGCCGGGCCTGGTAGTTGGCAAACGGGTCCTGCTGCCAGTTGATGAAATGCCCGGCGGGCTCGACCCTGAGGGAATAAGACAGGACCTGGGTACGGCTGTGCGGTGCGGGCCGCAGCCGGACGACCTGGGGACCCAGCTTGACCAGCCGGTCGTATTTGTAGTGGGTGATGTGGCTCAGGGCAACGTGGATGGACAAGGCAGCCTCGCTTTAAAAAATGACAACACGGCCGCCACATCATTGCGGCCTTGGGAAAACACCATGCGAGCAGCTTACCCGCATTTGGCGATGTTCTGAAAGCAAGAGCTGCGCCACGCACATTTCACGCACATTTCTCTGGCGCTTTAGCGTTCTTGCAGGCAGGGTTGCGGGTTGCCTTTTGGATTGCCTTGCGAATCGTGGTCAGCGAGGCCGTAGAAGGCAGATAAAAATAATCTTGAAAAGGGGAGGCCGCCTTGATGCGACCAGAATCAAGCGGGCGTTGGCTGAGCGCTATGAGCCCGGGGCCGGCGTGTGCCGGCTTCATCGTGGGCATTGCCCTGCAACTTCAGCAGCCGGCGCTGTGGCCCGCCGGCTGGTACGGGGCGGCCATCTTGCCGGGCTGCGCGGCTGCGGGCTTGCTCTTGTGCTTTGGCGGCCGCGCGCAGATGGCCTGGTGGTGCCGTGCCGGCCTGATGTTCACGCTCGCCGCCATGCTGGGTTTTGGCGTAACGGGCTGGCGGGCCGGCGTGTTCCAGTCGTCGGCACTGAGCCCGGCCCTTGAAGGCCGTGACATCGAGGTGACCGGCAGCGTGCTGGCGATGCCGCAGCCTGGGGAAGACGGTGTGCGCTTTCGCCTGGGAATTGAATCGGCGCGGCTGGATGGCCGCACGGTCACCTTGCCGCCGCAAATCCTGCTCGGCTGGTATTCGGGCTTTGCCGGGCGTGAAGCCCCCGTGCCGGCGCAGGACGCCGACCCCTTCGAGGCGGCGCTCGCGCTGCAGCGCCAGCCGCAACCGCTGCGTGCCGGCGAGCGCTGGCAAATGACGGTTCGGCTCAAGGCGCCGCACGGCAACAGCAACCCGAATGGCTTTGACTACGAGCTTTGGCTCTGGGAGCAAGGCCTTCAGGCCACCGGCTATGTGCGTGCCGGCGTGCACGATGCGCCGCCCACCCGGCTTTCCACCAGTTGGCAGTATCCGATCGAGCAGGCCCGGCAGACGGTACGCGACGCCATCTTCCAGCGGATTGAGAACCGGCAAATGGCGGGTGTCATCGCCGCGCTGGTGGTGGGCGACCAGAACGCGATTGAGCGCGCCGACTGGGATGTCTTCCGCGCAACCGGTGTGGCGCACCTGATGAGCATTTCGGGCCTTCACATAACCATGTTCGCCTGGGCCGCATCGCTGCTGATCGGTGGCCTGTGGCGAAAGTCGGCACGCTTGACGCCCAGGCTGTGCCTGGCCTTGCCGGCCGGCGCCGCCGGTGCCTTGGGCGGGCTTGCGCTGGCCACGTTGTACGCGCTGTTTTCCGGCTGGGGTGTGCCGGCGCAACGCACCATCTGGATGCTGGCCGTCGTTATTTTGCTGCGGCAGGGCGGGCGGCAGTGGCCGTGGGCGCAGACTTGGCTGCTTGCCATGGCCGTGGTGGTGGTGCTGGACCCGTGGGCCTTGATGCAGGCCGGATTCTGGCTTTCCTTTGTGGCGGTCGGCGTGTTGTTTGCTACAGATTCAGGAGCATCAAGTCAAGACGGGGATTGGGCTGGAGGCCGATCTGGCACCGAAGAAAAACCGGACAGCCGCTGGAAACTGCTGCGCTGGCCTGCGTGGCTGGCGGGCCTTGCCGGCGCCCTGCGGGAGCAATGGGTGGTCACGCTGGCGCTCACGCCCTTGTCCCTGCTGCTGTTCAACCAGGTGTCGCTGGTCGGCCTGCTGGCCAATGCCGTGGCGATTCCCCTGGTGACCCTGGTTGTCACGCCACTGGCCTTGCTGGGCGTGCTGTGGGCACCGGTATGGCTGGCGGCGGCGTGGGTCGTGAGCGTGCTGGTGCTTTTCCTGCAGTGGCTGGCAAGCTGGCCGTGGGCTTCCGTCAGCGTGGCGGCGGCGCCGCTGTGGTGTGCCGTGGCCGGCGTGGCGGGCGGCGGTTTGCTGGCCACCCGTCTGCCATGGGGCTGGCGCGCTTTGGGCATTCCCTTGTTGCTGCCGGTGCTGCTATGGCAGCCGGCCAGTGTGCCGGCCGGCCAGTTTGAGCTACTGGCAGCCGACATCGGCCAAGGCAATGCCGTGCTCGTACACACGGCGAACCACACCTTGCTTTATGACGCCGGGCCAAAGTTTTCCCGCGAAAGCGATGCCGGCCACCGGGTGCTGGTGCCGCTGCTGCGGGCCTTGGGAGACCGGCTGGATGTGCTCATGGTCAGCCACCGCGACATCGACCATATTGGCGGAGCGGCCGCCGTGCTGGCCATGCAGCCCGGCGCCCGCCTGATGAGCTCGATTGAAGAGACCCACCCTTTGCAGGCCTTGCGCAAAGCCAGCCGCTGCGTGGCCGGCCAGCGCTGGGAATGGGATGGCGTGGCGTTTGAGGTGTTGCACCCGGCCGCCGAAGACTACGGCGCCGGCAACAAATCCAACGCCATGAGCTGCGTGCTGCGCATCTCTAACGGCAACCGCACCGCCCTGCTGGTGGGTGATATCGAGTCGCCGCAGGAGCTTCGGCTGGCCACAGCCAACCCAGCCGCTCTGAAGGCCGATGTGCTGCTGGTGCCCCACCATGGCAGCAAGACATCGTCCAGCGCGGTATTTCTGGACGCCGTGAAACCGCAGTGGGCGGTGGTCCAGGCCGGTTACCGCAACCGTTTTGGCCATCCGGTCGATTCGGTGGTGGCGCGGTATGAAGAGCGCGGCATACGCCTTGTGAAGTCGCCGCAGTGCGGGGCGGCCACGTGGCAAAGCCGGCAACCGGACATTTTTCGTTGCCAGCGGGAAGAGGGCAAGCGCTACTGGCATCATGTGCCTGAGCGTTAGGACAGCTTCTGAAAAATAAGGCGAGGGTGCACCGCCTTGGCGCATAACTTGCTAAGCTACACCATGCGCATAACTTGCTGGAGAACAAGCCGATGAGCCGACCGATGTTTGACGAAATGAACGCCACGGAATCCAGCGTCCGTGAGCACTACCAGGGCTACCATCGCTGGCTGGCCCAGCAGCCGGCTGATGTGATGGAGGCGCGCCGCGCCGAAGCGGAGATGATTTTCCGGCGGGTCGGCATCACCTTTGCCGTGTATGGCGCCAAAGACGAAGACGGCGCCGGCACCGAACGGCTGATTCCCTTTGACCTGATCCCCCGCATCATTCCCGCCCACGAATGGGCCAGCATGGAAAAAGGCCTGGTCCAGCGCGTCACGGCCCTCAACCGCTTTATCCACGACGTCTATCACGGCCAGGACATCATCAAGGCCGGTGTCGTCCCTTCGGAGCAGATTTTCCAGAACGCGCAGTTCCGCCCCGAGATGATGGGTGTGGACGTTCCCGGCAATATCTATTCGCACATCAGCGGCATCGACATCGTGCGCGCGCCCAATGCACAGGGCGAGGGCGAGTACTACGTGCTGGAAGACAACCTGCGCGTGCCCAGCGGCGTGAGCTACATGCTGGAAGACCGCAAAATGATGATGCGGCTTTTCCCTGATCTCTTCAGCCAGAACCGTGTGGCCCCGGTGGCGCATTACCCCGACCTGCTGCTCGAAACCTTGCGCGGCATGGCGCCGCCCGCCACGGCCGAGCCCACGGTGGTGGTGCTCACGCCCGGCATGTACAACTCGGCCTACTTTGAGCACGCCTTCCTCGCGCAGCAGATGGGCGTCGAGCTGGTCGAAGGCCAGGATCTTTTCGTCAAGGACAACTTTGTCTACATGCGTACCACGCGCGGCCCCCGCCGCGTTGACGTGATCTACCGCCGCGTTGACGACGACTTCCTGGATCCGCTGGCCTTCAGGCCCAATTCCACGCTCGGTTGCGCGGGCCTGCTCAATGTGTACCGCAGCGGCAATGTCTCGCTGTGCAACGCCATCGGCACCGGGGTGGCCGACGACAAATCGATCTACCCCTACGTGCCCAAGATGATCGAGTTCTACCTCGGCGAAAAACCCATCCTGAAAAACGTGCCGACCTATATGTGCCGCAACAACGAAGACTTGCAGTACACACTGGCCAACCTCAAAGACCTGGTCGTCAAGGAAGTGCACGGCGCCGGCGGCTACGGCATGCTGGTGGGGCCAGCCTCCACCAAGGCCGAGATTGAAGATTTCCGCGCGGCGTTGCTAGCCAACCCCTCGGGCTATATCGCCCAGCCCACGCTGAGCCTTTCAACCTGCCCGACGTATGTGGAAAGCGGCATTGCACCGCGCCACATCGACTTGCGGCCCTTTGTGCTGAGCGGCAAGGAAGTGCAGATGGTGCCCGGCGGCCTCACGCGCGTGGCGCTCAAAGACGGCTCGCTGGTGGTCAATTCGTCGCAGGGCGGCGGCACCAAAGACACCTGGATTCTGGAAGGCCCGTCATCGCCCGTGGCATTCCAGTCTCAATCGCAATCGCAATCGCAGTCGCAGACTCAAGGAGGGAAATAATCATGTTGTCACGCACTGCCGATCACCTCTTCTGGATGTCCCGCTACACGGAACGCGCAGAGAACACCGCACGCATGCTCGACGTCAACTACCAGACATCATTGCTGCCGCAATCGGCTGCGGTTGTGCAAGGCGGCTGGCAAAGCCTGCTGAGTATCAGTGAGCTCAAGCCTTCCTTCGCCGCCAAATACGGTGAGAACATCAACCCGCGCGAAGTCATGGATTTCATGGTGCGCGATGAGCAGAACTCTTCCAGCATCGTCTCGTGCTTGCAGAACGCCCGCGAAAACGCCCGCGCCGTGCGCGGCACCTTGACCACCGAAGTCTGGGAAACGCAGAACCAGACCTATCTTGAAGTCATTCGCATGCTGCGCAACGGCGACTTTGAGCGCGACCCCGGCCAGTTTTTTGAATGGGTCAAGTTCCGCTCCCACCTGTCGCGCGGCGTGACGGCCGGCACCATGCTGCAAGACGAGGCTTTTCACTTCCTGCGCCTGGGCACTTTCCTGGAGCGGGCCGACAACACCGCCCGCCTGGTGGACGTGAAATTCCATGCGGTGCAAAACGACTTTCTGGGCACCGACGGCGAGAAAGACCAGGAGTACGACTTCTATCACTGGAGTGCGATTTTGCGCAGCGTGTCGGGCTTCGAGGTCTACCGCAAGGTCTACCGCGACGTCATCAAGCCTGAGCGCGTGGCCGAGTTGCTGATTTTGCGGCCCGACATGCCGCGTTCGCTGCTGGCCTGCCTGAACGAACTCATGAGCAACCTCGCCATGGTGACCAGCGATACCGGCAGCGAAACCCAGCGCCGCGCCGGCAAGCTGCGGGCCGACCTGCAGTACGCCCGCATTGACGAGATCCTGGCCACCGGCTTGCACGCCTTTTTGACCCAGTTCCTGGACCGCGTCAACGAGATCGGTGCACACATCAGCCGGGAATTTCTTGTGCCGGCAACACATTGATGAGCCGTGATGCCGGCGCGGGAGCCTCATGAAACTTCACGTCCGGCATATTACCGACTATCGCTATACCGAGCCTTTACGCTACGCGCTGCAAACCCTGTGGCTCACACCGCAGTCCGGCCCGGCGCAAACGGTGAACTATTGGAGCCTGGGCGCGCCTGAGAAACTCTTCACCCAGCGCGACACCTTCGGCAACACCATCAGCTCTTACACCTTTGTCGGCAAGGATGCGGACAACGTGCGCTGGAGCCTGGTCAATGCGGCCGGCGATGTCGAAACTTTTGGCGTGGCCGAGTTCAACGATGCCGAGATCTTGCCGCATCCGTACTTCTTTTTGCGCGCCACCCACCTGGCCGAACCGCACTTTGAACTCGCCGAATTCGGCCGCCGCTTTATGGCGCAAAGCGTGGACGGCACCGCCAGCCTGCCGGCCTTGCTGACGCTGAGCCGGGGCGTGGCGGGGGCTGTGAGCTATCTCAAAAACAGTACCACCGTAACCACCACCGCACTTCAAGCCTTCAAGTCCGGCGCAGGCGTCTGCCAGGACCAGGCCCACGTGATGGTCGCCATCTGCCGCAGCCTGGGCTATCCGGCACGTTATGTCAGCGGCTATTTCTACGCCGCGAATGAGCCCGACCTGGCCAGCCACGCCTGGTGCGATGTCTGCCTGGACGTCGCCTCGCGCCGCTGGGTCAGCATTGATGTGACCCACAGCTGCCTGATCGACGAGCGCCACGTACGCCTGGCCATGGGCACCGACTACAACGCCTGCCCACCCATCAAAGGCGTGCGGCAGGGCGGGGGCGAAGAGTCGATGACGGTGGAGATCACGATCCAGCCGGTGTGAGTTGGTGGGGGCGCTCTGGTAACCTCGACCGCCTGAGACAAAGGCATTTATCCATGACATCGATTGGCCCCGTATTGCTACTGATCGGCTTGGCGCTTCTCGCGGGCTCGCAACTGGCAATTGCCCTGCACGCTTTCACCGACAATCCCCTGTCGGGCCTGCTCTGCTTTCTGGTTCCGTTGTATGTTTATGTCTATGCCCGAAAGCACAAAGTCGGCGTCTGGCTGATGCGGGGCTGGTACGCGGGCGTTGCGCTGTTGATTACCGGCGGCGTGCTGTCTTCATAGATTCGGTCTCCATCACAAACCCCATGCAACACGCCTCCTGGATGCCAGTCGCCCGCGCCGAAGCCGGCGTGCGCACATTCCCCCCGGGTCAGAGCAACCCCCGTGTCACCGAGTACCACGCACTCACCAATATTCCCGGCTATGACGACAAGGCCTCGTGGTGTTCTTCATTCGTGAATTGGTCATTGGCCCAGGTCGGCATCGCCGGCACCGGGTCCGCGCTGGCGCGTTCATGGCTGGAGTGGGGGGAACCGCTCCCTGAACCTGTGCCCGGCTGCATCGCCGTTTTGTCGCGCGAAGACCCCACCGGCTGGAAGGGCCACGTCGGATTCTTTCTTCGCACGGATGCGGAGTATGTGTATTTGTGGGGCGGCAACCAGCTAGATGAGGTGCGTGAGCATTTCTATCCGCTGAGCGCGGTGTTGGGCTATCGCTGGCCTTCGCAAAAGACGGCCTGACCTCTTCGCCCGGGATCGAGCCAGACCGCGGTTTTCATTCGCAGCCTTTGGTGAAGCGTTGCCCGCCGGGCGGGTCTCGTCCCGAGAACTGGGCGTCTGCCGGACTCAAGATCCGGATGGCCATGGCCACCCCTACGGGAAACCACCAGTCCGCAATGGCAGCAGATTGACAGCTACGCTCATTAAGGTTGGGGAACACCATTCATAACAAGGATTCCCGATGAAACGCCGCCACCTCCTGCAAGCCACTTCGATTGCCGTCGCATTGCCTTCACTGGCCTGGGCCCAGGACAAATACCCCAGCAAACCCATCACTTTCATTTGCCCCTATTCGGCCGGCGGCAATGCCGACCAGCGTTCGCGCCAGATCGGCCGGTTCATCTCCACGGCGCTGGGCCAGCCGGTGCTGGTGGACAACAAGCCGGGCGCCGGCGGCAACATCGGCACCGAGGCAGTTGCCCATGCGAAGCCAGACGGCTACGTCCTCGGCATGGGTAACTTTGCTCCCCTGGCGGTCAATCCGACCATGTTCAAGAAGATCAACTTTGACCCGGCCAAGGATCTGGTGCCGGTCTGCCTGATCGAAAAGGGGCCGCTGGTGCTGATGGTTCCCGCAAACTCGCCCTTCAAGAACGTCAAGGACGTCATCGCCGCCGCCAAGGCCAGCCCCGGCAAGCTGTCGTATGCCTCGGGCGGGCTGGGTGGGTCGCACCACCTGTCGGGCGAAATGTTCAAGTCGCTGGCCGGACTGTCCATCGTCCACATTCCATACAAAGGCGGCGCGCCCGCCACGACGGACCTGATGGGTGGCCAGGTGGACATGATGTTCGAGCAGATGTATTCGGCCGCGCCGTCGGTCCGTGCCGGCAAGCTGCGTGCACTGGCCATCACCAGCAAGACGCGTTCGCCGCTGTTTCCTGATTTGCCCACCATGGCTGAGGCCGGCGTGCCGGGATTCGAGGTGCAGAACTGGCAAGGCTTGGTCGCGCCGGCCGGTACGCCCGCGGCTCTCATCAAGTTGCTCAACGAAACCGTCAACAAGGCGCTGGCCGACCCGACCATCAGGGAGCAGATGCTGGGCCAGGGCAACGAACTCGGTGGCGGCACACCTGAGCAGTTCGCGGCCCTGATCAAGTCGGAAGCGGACCGTTGGGGCAAGCTGGTCAAGAGCGCGAACATCAAGCCCGAGTAAGCCCGAGTAGCGCGGCCTCGGCCCCGCCCGTTACGGTGTGGTTGACTTCGCCCGGGCCGCCACTTCCCGCCCCAGCTCAATCACCGCCATCGCGTAATAACTGCTCCAGTTGTAGCGGGTGATGGCATAGAAGTTTTCAGTGCCGGCGACGTACTGCGGCGCGTCCTGCCCGTTCAGCAACTCGACCAAGGCGAGCGGGCCCTGATGCTGCAGGGCCGGGCCTTCGAGCACCGCGCCTTTGGCGGTGAAGCTGGCCACGTTGAAGGTGGGCAGGATGTCCGGCGCCATCAGCGCGTCCATGTCCAGGCGGCTTTTGTCAAAGCTCACCGGGTAGTGCGTGGGCATGCCGGGCTGCCAGTTGAAGGCCTTGAAATAACTGGCGACCGAGCCGATCACGTCGGCGGGGCTGCCCGTCAGGTCGATGTTGCCGTCGCCGTCGAAGTCCACCGCGTATTTGACCCGGCTGGAGGGCATGAACTGCGGCATGCCCATCGCGCCGGCGAAGCTGCCGCGCGCGTCGAAGGGGTTGGCCTCAAGCCGGTTTTGCAGGGTCAGGAATTGCTCGATTTCCCCTTTGAAGAATTCGCTGCGCTCTTTGGCGCGCGGATGGTTGGCCGGGAAATCGAAGGCCAGCGTGGTGAGGGCGTCCATCACGCGAAAGCTGCCGGTGTCGCGGCCGTAGATGGACTCTACGCCAATGATGCCGACGATGATTTCAGCGGGCACGCCGTACTCTTTTTCGGCGCGCTCCAGGGTCTGCTGGTTTTCCAGCCAGAAGCGCCGGCCGGCCTCGATGCGTACAGGGTCGATAAAACGGCTGCGGTAAACCCGCCAATTCTTGACGAAAGCCTTGGTGGGCGGTTGCATCAGGCGCACGACGGTGGCGTTGTAGCGCGACTGGCCGATGGCGTCACGCACCCAGTCCGGGTCAAGGTCGCGGCGCGCGGCCATGTCGTCGGCAAACTGCATGGCATCCGGGCGTGTGGAATACAAGGGGCCTTGCGCCTGCGCCGGTTTGGCGGCCACGGTTTTTTTTGCAGGTTTTCCGTCGCCAGCCCAGGCGGCGCTTGTGCAAGCAGCTATCAATAAAAGAGCAGATCCGGCGCGGTAAAAGGGCATTGGGCAGTGCGGTGTGGGGAGAACGGCATGGGCTGGAGCAGGCCTGATTTTAAGCGGGCCATGCCAGCTGGTCGAATTCCTGCCGGAGCCGGTTCAACTCAAGCCGCTCATCGCCGGACGCGCCCGCATAGCGCTGCAGCTCCAGCCGCACCAGCCAGTCATGCAGGGCCTGGCCTTGCCCGCCGGGCCCGGTGCCGTACTTTTGCTGCACCAGCACGGCCAGCTGGCGCGGCGACGTGGCCGGCGTGCTGTCAATGCCGGCCGGTACAAGCCGCTTGCGCGCACGGGCCAGCAGGCGCAGCCAGGGGTCGTGCTGCGCGCGGTCCCAGAGCGTCCAGCCGGCGCCCAGCAGCGCGGCCACCACAATGATGCCCAGCAGAAGATGGCTCAGGTCTTCCCAGCTGGGCGACTCAAAACCGAAGTCCTTGAGCAGGTCAAGCTGCCTTTCCTGCGTGTAGTTGAGGATCCACTGGTTCCAGCTGTTGTTGATGGCTTCCCAGGATGAGCGCAGCTGGGCCAGCAAGGTAGGGCTGAATGACCTCAGGGCCTGTGCCATCACGCCGTCCGGCGCGGCCAGCCGCTCGAAGTCCCCGATGCGGCTCGGCGCGACGGCGGAGGTCGGGTCAACCCGCACCCATCCCTGGCCCGCCTGCCAGACTTCGGCCCAGGCGTGGGCATCGCTTTGCCGCACCGTCCAGAAGCCGTCCACGGTGTTCATCTTGCCGCCCTGGTAGCCGGTGACGATGCGCGCCGGGATGTCCATGGCCCGCATCAGGATTACGAAGGACGAGGCGATGTGTTCGCAGAACCCTTGCTTGCGGTCGAACCAGAATTCGTCGGCCGTGTGCACGCCGTAGACGCCGGGGTTCAGGGTGTAGGCGTAGCCGCCCGTGCGCAGGCGGTCCATCACGGCGCGCACCAGGCCTGCGGTGTTCGCGCCCGCATTGCGGGGATCGCGGAGAATTTCAGCGGCCAGTATCCGCGTGCGTGGATTGAAGCCGGCGGGGAGGTCCAGGAATTCCTGCAGCCCGGGAACGCGCTGCAACGGCCCGTGCCTGAAGTCGACATGGCTTTGCGCCTTGTAGCGCACAAGGTCGGTAATGGGGCGGTTCACCAGCCACTGCAAGTCGGCCTGCATCAGGCTTTGGTATCCCGGGGGCGCAGGGTTTTGCGCGGCTGCTTCCATCACAAACAACCAGGGGCGGTTGGTAGGCTCCAGCGTGACTTCGTAGCTGACTGGCGTGCCCAGAAGAGTGAGGTTGGCCGTGACGCCGTAGCGCTCCGCGCTGTTGAAGCGGGGCGGGCGCCATTGCTGTCCGTCAAAACTGGACATCACAGGGCCGCGAAAATACAGGTCTTGCGCCGGCGGCGGGGGGCCTTCAAATTTGATGCGCATGGCCACGCTCTGGTCCAGCGCCAGCGTGGCAATGGTGCCCACCTGCATCGACCCGCTCAGGCCGCTGCGGCCCGTCATGGCGTCGCCCGGCACGCCCCACAAGGGTTCCAGGCGCGGAAAGAACAGAAACAGCACCAGCATGATGGGCGCACCCAGCAGCGCCATCCCACCGGCTGTCCTGGCGGCCTGCAACAGCGGCGGCTTGCCGACCGGCAGATGGGCATTCACCAGTACCGTCAGCAGGCCCAACAAGCCCAGCAACATGCTGAAGGCAGTGAGCAGGGACTGCGAATAAAAGAAGTTGCTCAGCATGCAGAAAAAGCCGAGGAAAAAAACCACAAAGGCATCGCGCCGCGCACGCAATTCCAGTGTCTTGAGCGTCAGCAGCACCACCAGCAGGGTGACGCTGGCATCACGGCCCAGCAAGGTGCGGTAGGTCGCAGCGGTCGCCGCGATGGTGATGGCCAGCAAGGCCAGCAGCCACCACCGGCCAGGCAACGGGCGGGCTTTCAGCGCCAGCCAGCCGCGCCAGACGAGCACCGCACCCGCGAGTGCGCTGCACCACAGTGGTAGTTCGTTGACCTGCGGCAGCAGAACCCAGGCGATTACCAGCAGGAGGAACAGGGTGTCGCGGGTGTCGCGGGGCAAGGCGTTGAGGCGTTTCAGCATGGGGTCTCCTGCTGGCCGCTTGGGCTTTTGGCTGTGGTTGCTCTTGTTGCAGGGGTCTTTGTTGGGGGCGGCTGGCCGGGGGTTGCCCGGCGGCAACTCACTTTTCTTTGCTTCGCCAAAGAAAAGTAAGCAAAAGAAAGGCGACCCTGGTTCCTGCGTCCCCTGCGCTTCGCTCCGGGGCAACCTGCGGTGCTCGGTCCAGCCGGGGTCAAAAACAACTCGCTACGCTCAAACAAGTTTTTGCCCTGATCCGTCTGGCCCTGCGCTCCTCGGCACATCCACAAGGGGCAATCGGGATCGGGAGCGGGGACAAATACCAAAACCAAATCCAATACCAACAAGGACTCGCCATGGCGAGTCCTTGTTTCTTCAGGTATTCGGGGTTCTGTCTTCGGCTGTTGGGAGTTCGGTTGTTTGGGTATTCGGTATTGGTATTCCATCTCCCCACCCCTTCTGGATGCGCCGAGGAGCGCAGGGCCAGACGGATCAGGGATCGCGTTGTTTGAGCGAAGCGAGTTTAGCGAGACCCCGTCTGGACCGAGCACCGCAGGTTGCCCGTAGCGAAGCGAAGGGACGCAGCAAGTAGGGTCGCCTTCTCTTTGCTTACTTTCTCTTGGCGAAGCAAGAGAAAGTGAGTTGCCGCCGGGCAACCCCCGGCCAGCCGCACTCAGCAAAGGCCACTCCGGTCGAAAAAAAACACCCCTCAGCATACCGCCAACGCCTCAAGACAAAGCCTCTTATGCGCCTCCCCACTAGCAGGCTTGATCTCCAACGCAGGCAACCGCAGTCCATAGTCCAAAGAGAGTTTGTCAGCCATCAACACCCACGCGCACAGCCGCGAAAGCTTGTGCTCAACGCCCGCAGACCCGGCGTTGACGAAGTCCAGCCAGAGTTCGTGCCGCTGGGCCTGCTGCGTGTCGCGCACCACCAGGCCGTTGCCTTGCCCATCATCTTTCGCCGCTTTTTTCCAGACCACCAGCTTCATCGGGTCACCGCGGCGGTAACCGCGCACGCCGTCGAATTCGCCGCTGTTTTGCGCGCGCATAGCGGCAGCGGCGCCGCCGGAGCGGGGTTCGCCGGGCGGCAGGGGCGGCGGGTGGAGTTCAGGTGCGGGGTAGACCAGGATTTGCGCCGCCGGCCGCCAGACCGTCCAGACACGGAAGGTGCCGAGCGGAAAGCGCGTTTCAGCGGTGAGCGTGGGCAAGCGGTGCAGGCCGCGCTGGGGCGGTGTGAAGGCCACCTGCACCACGCTGCTGCCTTGCGCGGGCACGTCGGTCCAGGCCCAGTGCTGCTCGCTGCCTTTTTGCGGGTCCACGTCGTGCGGGTCGAGCACGCTCAGGCCGATGCCGTGGCGGGTGCTGCGCCTGGTGTTCATGAGTTTGATGTCAAAAATGGCTGTAGCCCCCGCGTACTGTGCATGAGGAGCTACTAAATTCATAGCAAGCCCGCGCAGCGTTCCGTGGCAGACATGCATGCCTACGAGCGCGCTGCCGGCCAGCAGGAAGGTCAGCATGTACCCCAGGTTGAGCTGGTAGTTGATGGAGGCGACCAGCAGTGTCAGCAAGGTCACACCCAGCATCAGGCCCGGCCGCGTCGGCAGGATGTAGACATTGCGCTGGGTGAGCGTGACGCTGTCGGCAAAGGGCAGCTTGCTTTGCCACCATTTTTGAAAGCGCCCGCGAACGAAGGCGAAGGGATTGGGGATGGATGCCAGGGCGGCCATAGAAAGAGCGGCTTTCGGGCGGGCTTAAGGGGTTAAGCCGTCACGGCAGCGGAACGGCTTCGAGCATGGCACGTACTTGCTCAACCGGCCCCCGGCCGGCATCACTGACCGGGACGAGCCGGTGCGCGGCGGTTTGTGGCAGCACGGCGGCAATATCGTCCGGCGCCACATAGTCGCGTTTGTTCAGAAAAGCCTGCGCTTTGGCGGCCCGCATGATGGCGATGCCGGCCCGCGGGCTCAGGCCCTGCAAAAACCAGCGGCCTGAACGGGTCGCCGCTACCAGGTCCTGCAGGTAATTGAGCAAGGGCTCCGCTGCGTGAATCTGGCTCACCATTTGTTGCAGCTCCAGCAGGTCGTGCGGCGTTAGCAGGGCGGGCAGTTGCTCAACCATGTCGCGCCGGTCGGCGCCGCGCAGAAGCTCGCGCTCGGCCGCCCGGTCGGGGTAGCCCAGCGAAATCCGCATGTGAAAGCGGTCCAGCTGCGATTCGGGCAAGGCGTAGGTGCCGAGCTGATCGTGCGGGTTCTGCGTGGCGATCACAAAAAACGGCAGGGGCAGGGGGCGGGTTTCGCCTTCCACGGTGACCTGCTTTTCCTCCATGGCTTCCAGCAGGGCGCTTTGGGTCTTGGGGCTGGCCCGGTTGATTTCGTCGGCCAGCAGCACCTGGGCGAAAACCGGCCCCGGGTGAAACACAAAGCTTTCCTTTTGCCGCTCGTAAATTGACACGCCGGACAAATCGCTGGGCATCAGGTCGGCGGTGAACTGCACCCGCGAGAATTGCAGGCCGAAGGAGCGCGACAGGGCGTGGGCCAGCGTGGTTTTTCCCACCCCGGGGACGTCCTCAATCAGCAGGTGGCCGCCGGCCAGCAGGCAGGCGACACAATCCTGCACCTGTACCGGCTTGCCGACGATGACCGTGTTAAGCTGATTCAGGAGCGCTTGAAGTTTTTCTTTGACGTTCATGGGCGTCAACCATACCGTAATTTTTTACAAATTATTTCCCGATGAGCACGACTGGTTATTTCAGCCACCCCGATTGCCACAAACACGAAATGGGCCCCGGGCACCCCGAGTGCCCGGAGCGGCTTGACGCCATTGAAGACTGGCTGCTGGCCACCGGCGTCAAGGACGCTCTGGACGTCCGCGAGGCGCCCCTGGCGTCGATTGGCGACATCGAACTGGGGCATGACCGCATGATGGTGGCGGCAATCCGTGGCCTGAGCGACAGCCTGGGCGACGACATCAACGCGGGCGGGCCGGCATACGCCCAGATTGACCCCGACACCGCCCTCAACATCCACAGCTGGAACTCCGCAGTGCGCGCCGTGGGCGCCGTACTGTCGGCCACCGACGCCGTGATGGCGGGTGAGATGGAAAACGCGTTTTGCGCCGTGCGCCCGCCCGGCCACCACGCGACCCATCGCAGGTCCATGGGCTTTTGCATTTTCAACAGCGTAGCCATTGCCGCCAAATATGCGGTTGAGCGCCACGGCCTGAAGCGCGTGGCGGTGGTCGATTTCGACGTGCACCACGGCAACGGCACCGAAGACATCCTGAGCGGCGATGACCGCGTGCTGATGGTGAGCTTTTTCCAGCACCCGTTCTACCCCTACACCGGCACTGAAGGCCACGCCGGCAACATGCTCAACCTGCCCGTGCCGGCCTACACCAAGGGCATGGCTGTGCGCGAGATGATTGAGGCCACGTGGATTCCGCGCCTCGAAGAGTTCAAGCCCGAGATGATTTTTATCAGTGCCGGTTTCGACGCGCATCGCGACGACGACCTGGGCCAGATGGGCCTGGTCGAGCAGGACTATGCCTGGATCACCCAGCGCCTGAAAGACGTCGCCAATCGCCATTCGAAGGGCCGCATCGTCTCGTCGCTCGAAGGCGGCTACAACCTCAACGCGCTGGCGCGCAGCGTGGAAGCCCACATTCGCGTCCTGGCCGATCTGTAGAGGCGAGGGGCTTTTCATGAGTGCCGCGACCGCCGACGCTTCGGCCCCCGTGCTTCATACGCAGGATGCGCGCGGCGTGCACCGACTGGTGCTGAACCGGCCTGCCACTTTCAACACCCTGAGCGAAGACGTGCTGGCGACGCTGCAGGCCGCACTGGACGTGATTGCGGTTGACCCTCTGGCGCGCGCCGTGGTCATCTCGGCGCAGGGCAAGGCCTTCTGCGCCGGCCACAACCTGAAAGACATGCGCACCCAGCCAGAACTCGCCTACTACCAGAAGCTGTTTGTCCAATGCACGCGCATGATGCTCAGCATCCAGAAGCTGCCCGTGCCTGTCATTGCGCAAGTGCAGGGCCTGGCGACGGCGGCGGGCTGCCAGCTGGTGGCGCAGTGCGATCTGGCTGTGGCGGCTGGCAACGCCAGCTTTGGCGTCAACGGCATTGACGTCGGCCTTTTTTGTGCCACGCCCAGTGTGCCGCTGGTGCGCAACATGCCCGCCAAGCAGGCCATGGAAATGCTGATGACAGGCGACTTCATCACCGGCGATGAAGCACGCGTGCGCGGGCTGGTCAACCGTGTCGTCCCACTGGATTCGCTGGACGCCGAAGTCGAAAAACTTCTGCAGTCGCTGCTCCTCAAGCCGCGCGAAGCGCTTGCCATGGGCAAGGCGCTTTTCTACCAACAACGTGAAACCGGCATCGAGGCCGCCTACCAGCTGGCGGGCCAGTCCATGGCCTGCAACATGGCCCATGCCGTCGCACAAGAGGGCGTGCAAGCCTTCATCGAAAAAAGGAAACCCCAATGGCCGCCGGCGCCCTGACGAACCGCCCCCCCGCCCGCATCGAGACGCTGGACAGCTGGTTTGCCGCGCTGGCCCAGCCCACGTCCCTGACGGAGCTCGCCACGCTGATCGGCTGCGCGTTGCTGGCCTGGCTGGTGGTGCGCCTGGCGGGCCGCGCACGCATGGCGGTCGACGCCACGTCCATCCTCTTCGGGCGGCGCGTGATTGACGGCGTGCTGTTTCCGCTGCTGCTGCTTTTCTTTGCGTATACCTCCCAGGCGCTGCTGGCGCGCGTCTTTCCGCTGGCGGTGTTCAAGGTTGCGATTCCGGTGCTGCTGTCGCTGGCGGTGATCCGGCTCGGCGTCAAGGTGCTGCAGGTGGCTTTCAAAGACGCGCCGCTGGTGCGGGCGATGGAGCGCACCATTTCCTGGCTGGCCTGGATCGCCATGGTGCTCTGGGTCAGCGGCTTGCTGCCGGTGGTGCTCGATGAGCTGGACGACATCAAGTGGAAGGTCGGCAACTCGAACCTGTCGGTGCGCACCATGCTGGAAGGCGCGTTGACGGCCGGCGTGGTGCTGTTGATCACCTTGTGGATTTCGTCGGCCATCGAGGCGCGCCTGCTGCGCAAGGCCACCGGCAATGAGTTGTCGCTGCGCAAGGCGGTCGCCAATGCCGTGCGTGCGGTGCTGATGTTTGTGGGTTTGTTGATGGCGCTGTCGTCAGTGGGCATTGACCTCACGGCCTTGTCGGTGCTGGGCGGTGCGGTGGGTGTGGGCGTGGGTTTTGGCCTGCAGAAGCTCGCCGCAAACTACGTGAGCGGCTTTGTCATGCTGGCCGAGCGCAGCGTGCGCATCGGCGACAACGTGCGGGTCGATACTTTCGAAGGGCGCATCACCGACATCAACGCGCGCTACACCGTGGTGCGTGCACCCTCGGGTCGCGAGTCCATCGTGCCCAATGAAATGTTCATCAGCACCCGGATTGAAAACCTCTCGCTCAGCGATACGCAGGTGCTGCAGTCCACCGTGGTATCGGTCGGCTACGACAGCGACGTCGAGCTGGTGATGCGCCTGCTCAACGAGGCGGCGCTCAAGCAGGAGCGCGTGATGCGCGACCCGGGCCCAGGCGTCAACCTGACCAATTTCGGCGCCGACGGGCTGGAGTTCACGCTCAACTACTGGATGACGGACCCGGAAAACGGCCAGCAAAACCTCCGCTCCCGCGTCAACCTGGCGATTCTTGAGTCCCTGCGCGCGCATGGCATCGACATTCCTTACCCGCAGCGCGTGGTGCATACGCGTGTAGCTGTCACCGAAGGCGCCAAAGAAAAAGCCGCCGGTAACGCTGGCAGCGCTGGTGACGCTGGCGGCGCCGCTCAGGCCAAACCATCCTGAACAAGCCCCCGGCCGCCACCTGTTTCAGCCTTTACTCCGCTTCAACTGACGCCTGAAAGACACCTGCAGGACAGGGGTTGGGCAGGATGCTCTAATTCCCTGTGCCCGGCCCTCTATAATGAAAAATAGAACGACCGTTCTTTTTCTGCCTGGTCCGTCTGGATACCCTCCGGCAACCAGTTCCGCCGCCCGCAACAGGGGCGCCGCAGCATAGAATGCAAAGCTTACGTTTACGTCAACGTCAATTCGGTCCCGGTTTCATTTCGATTTTTGATTTCTGATTTCTGATTTCAATTCGTACTCAATCCATCAACTCTGGAGTCCTCTCATGAAGGTCTTGGTTCCTGTCAAACGCGTTGTGGACTACAACGTCAAAGTCCGCGTCAAATCCGATGGCACTGGTGTCGACATCGCCAACGTCAAGATGAGCATGAACCCGTTTGACGAGATCGCCGTCGAAGAGGCGACCCGCCTGAAAGAAAAGGGCGTCGTGACCGAAGTCATTGCCGTCAGCTGCGGCGTGCTGCAGTGCCAGGAAACCCTGCGCACCGCCATGGCCATCGGCGCCGACCGCGCCATCCTGGTTGAAACCGCCGAAGAACTGCAGCCGCTGGCCGTCGCCAAACTGCTCAAGGCGCTGGTCGAAAAAGAACAACCCCAGCTCGTCATCCTCGGCAAGCAGGCGATTGACGATGATTGCAACCAGACCGGCCAGATGCTGGCCGCGCTGCTGGGCTGGCCCCAGGCCACCTTCGCCTCCAAGGTTGAAGTCGAAGGCGGCACCGCCAAGGTCACGCGCGAAGTCGATGGCGGCCTGGAAACGCTTTCGCTCACGCTGCCCGCCATCATCACGACCGACCTGCGCCTGAACGAGCCGCGCTACGTCACCTTGCCCAACATCATGAAGGCCAAGAAGAAGCAGCTCGACAACATCAAGCCCGAAGAGCTCGGTGTCGACGTCAAGCCGCGCATCAAGACTCTGAAGGTCAGCGAGCCGCCCAAGCGCAGCGCCGGCATCAAGGTGGCCGACGTGGCCGCCCTGGTGGACAAGCTCAAGAACGAAGCCAAAGTTATCTAAGGAGTTGATTGAAATGACCGCACTCGTAATCGCAGAACACGACAACAACTCCATCAAGCCAGCGACGCTCAACACCGTCACCGCAGCCGCCCAGTGCGGCGGCGACGTGCACGTGCTGGTGGCCGGCAAGGGCGCCGAAGCAGCAGCCAAGGCTGCCGCCGCCATCGCCGGCGTGGCCAAAGTCATCCACGTCGAAGGCGAGCACTTCGCCCACGGCCTGGCTGAGAACATGGCCGCGCAGGTGCTGGCCATCGCCGGCAGCTACTCGCACATCCTGTTTCCAGCCACCGCATCGGGCAAGAACATCGCCCCCCGCGTGGCCGCGACGCTGGACGTTGGCCAGATTTCCGACATCACCAAGGTCGATGCTGCCGATACCTTCGAGCGCCCCATCTACGCCGGCAACGCGATCGCCATCGTGCAAAGCCTGGACGCGACCAAAGTCATCACCGTGCGCACCACCGGCTTTGACGCCGCAGCTGCTACTGGCGGCTCCGCATCGATCGAAACGCCAGCAGGCGTAGCCGACAGCGGCAAGTCGACCTTCCTCGGCTCCGAAATCGCCAAGAGCGACCGCCCAGAACTGACGGCAGCCAAGATCATCGTCTCCGGCGGCCGCGCCATGGGCTCCAGCGAGAAGTTCAATGAAGTGCTGACGCCTCTGGCCGACAAGCTGGGCGCGGCCCTCGGTGCTTCGCGTGCAGCCGTCGATGCGGGCTACGCCCCCAACGACTGGCAAGTGGGCCAGACCGGCAAGATCGTCGCACCTCAGCTGTATATCGCTGCCGGTATCTCCGGTGCGATCCAGCACTTGGCCGGCATGAAAGACAGCAAGGTCATCGTCGCGATCAACAAAGACCCGGAAGCACCGATTTTCAGCGTGGCTGATTACGGCCTGGAAGCGGACCTGTTTACGGCCGTGCCCGAGCTGGTCGCTGCACTGTGATCTGTTAATTAACTCCCTCCCCCGCTGGGGGAGGGCAGGGGTGGGGGCCGCGCGGCGGTTGAATAAGCGCTTTTGCCGCAGCCGCAGGCCCCCATCCCAACCTTCCCCCAAAGGGGGAAGGAGCAAGAATGGGCCTCAATCCCAACCCTTCCCAATGGGGAGGGAGCAAGAAGCAATCTCGGAGACAAAAAATGAGCTACACCGCCCCCCTCAAGGACATGCTGTTTGACATCAAACATCTGGCCAATATCGAACAGATCGCGCAAATCCCGGGCTTTGAAGAAGCCGGTTTCGACACCGCGCAGGCGGTGCTTGAAGAATGCGCCAAGTTCAACGAAGGGGTGCTCGCGCCACTGAACCGCGATGGCGACATCAATCCGTCGAGCTGGAATAACGGTGAAGTCACCACCACGCCCGGTTTCAAGGAAGCATTCAAACAGTACGTCGAAGGCGGCTGGCAGGGCCTGCAACATCCGGCGGATTTTGGCGGCCAGGGCCTCCCCAAAACCATTGGCGCAGCCTGCGGCGAGATGCTCAACTCCGCCAACATGAGCTTTGCGCTCTGCCCGCTGCTGAGCGACGGCGCGATCGAAGCGCTGCTGACGGCCGGTTCAGACGATCTCAAGGCGGTCTACCTCGAAAAGCTGGTGAGCGGCCAATGGACAGGCACCATGAACCTGACCGAGCCGCAAGCAGGCTCCGACCTCGCCATGGTGCGCAGCCGTGCCGAGCCGCAACCCGACGGTACCTACAAAATTTTCGGCACCAAGATTTTCATCACCTATGGTGAGCACGACATGGCCGAGAACATCGTGCACCTGGTGCTCGCCCGCGTCACCGGCGCGCCTGAAGGCGTCAAAGGCATCAGCCTGTTTGTCGTGCCCAAATTCATGGTCGGCAAAGACGGCACACTCGGCGCGCGCAACGACGTGCACTGCGTCAGCATCGAGCACAAGATGGGCATCAAGGCATCGCCCACCGCCGTGCTGCAGTATGGCGACCACGGCGGCGCCGTCGGCTACATCGTCGGTGAAGAAAACCGCGGCCTCGAGTACATGTTCATCATGATGAACTCCGCCCGCTACGCCGTCGGCATGCAAGGCATCGCGATTGCCGAGCGGGCTTATCAAAAAGCCGTGGCATTCTCCAAAGACCGCGTGCAAAGCCGACCGGTCGACGGCTCCATCAAAGCCAGCGCGCCCATCATTCACCACCCTGATGTCAAACGCATGCTGATGACCATGCGCGCCTACATCGAAGGCTGCCGCGCCATGGCTTCGGTGGCAGCTGCCGCTTACGACGCGACGCATCACCACCCCGATGCCGACGTGCGCAAACAGAACCAGGCTTTCTACGAATTCATGGTTCCGCTCGTCAAGGGCTACAGCACCGAGATGAGCCTGGAAGTCACCTCGCTGGGCGTGCAGGTGCATGGCGGCATGGGTTTTATTGAAGAGACCGGCGCGGCCCAGTACTACCGCGATGCCAAGATTTTGACGATCTACGAAGGCACCACGGCCATCCAGGCCAACGACCTGATCGGCCGCAAGACTTCGCGCGACGGCGGCCAGACGGCCAAGGCGATTGCCGCGCAGATTGAAAAAACCGAAGGCGAGCTGCTCAAGCAGGGCAGCGCCGACGCGGTGGCCGTGGCCAAGCGCCTGAAGGCCGCGCGCCTGGCTTTCATCGACGTGGTCGACTTTGTGGCCGGCAACACCAAGGCCAGCCCCAACGCAGTCTTTGCCGGCAGCGTGCCTTACCTCATGCTCGCGGGCAATGTGGTCGCCGGCTGGCAGATGGCGCGTTCACTGCTGGTGGCGCAAGAACAAATTGCGCAAGGTGTCGACGTCGCCTTCATGCAAGCCAAGATCACCACCGCGCGCTTTTATGCCGACCACTTGCTGACCAAGGCACCCGGTGTGCGCGACAGCATTGTTGAAGGCGCGGACAGCGTGACCGCGCTGGCGCTCGAGGCGTTCTGATTCGCGGCCGCTACTGCTATTAAATCAGTAGCTGCTGGCCCATGCTGTTATTGGGCTAGAGCACGTTTTTACTTAAAACCAAGAGACACACGGAGCCATCATGTCCAGACTGCCCGGCGCATTGAACAAGCTGCCTTTGCCCATCATCGGCTCGCCGCTCTTCATCATCAGCAACCCCAAGCTGGTGATCGCGCAGTGCAAAGCCGGCGTGGTCGGCGCCATGCCCGCGCTCAATGCACGGCCGGCATCGCAGCTCGACGAATGGCTCGCCGAAATCACCGAAGCGCTGGCTGCCCACAACAAGGCCAATCCCGACAAGCCCGCCGCGCCCTTCGCCATCAACCAGATCGTGCACAAGTCCAACGACCGGCTAGAGCACGACATGGAGATGTGCGTGAAGTACAAGGTGCCCATCTACATCACCAGCCTGGGCGCGCGTGAAGACATCAACGCGGCAGCGCACAGCTACGGCGGCGTGGTGCTGCACGACATCATCAACAACAAGTTCGCGCGCAAGGCGATTGAAAAAGGCGCCGACGGCTTGGTGGCCGTGGCAGCC
>JAJKJM010000099.1 GCA_021153985.1 Polaromonas sp. | reverse complement strand
CGGCTTTCGGGATGTGGTGCCCGGGGCCGGAATCGAACCGGCACGCCTTGCGGCGGGGGATTTTGAGTCCCCTGCGTCTACCAATTTCACCACCCGGGCTGCGAGGAGCGAAGCCTCAAATTATGGCACAGTGTGGCTATGAACTATCCAACTATTGAAGACGCGATTGGCAAAACGCCTCTGGTCGCGCTGCAACGCATTGACGCCGCCGAAAACGCCGCCCGCGGCAACGTCATCCTGGGCAAGCTTGAAGGCAACAACCCCGCCGGCTCCGTCAAGGACCGCCCGGCGCTTTCCATGATCAAACGCGCTGAAGAGCGCGGCGATATCAAGCCGGGCGACACGCTGATTGAAGCCACTTCGGGCAATACGGGCATTGCCTTGGCCATGGCGGCCGCCATCAAGGGCTACAAGATGGTGCTGATCATGCCGGAGGACCTGAGCATCGAGCGCGCCCAGACCATGAAGGCGTTTGGCGCTGAACTGATCCTGACCCCGAAAAGCGCCGGCATCGAATACTCGCGCGACCTGGCCGACCAGATGCAAAAAGAGGGCAAAGGCCGGGTGCTGGACCAGTTCGCCAACCCGGACAATCCGCGCATCCATTACGAGACCACTGGCCCCGAAATATGGACAGATACGTCAGGCAAAGTGACACATTTTGTCAGTGCGATGGGTACCACCGGCACGATTACCGGGGTTTCGCGCTACCTGAAAGAGAAAAACCCGGCCATCAAGGTAATTGGCGCCCAGCCCAGTGAGGGCTCCCGCATCCCCGGCATCCGCAAATGGCCGCAAGAGTACTTGCCCAAGATTTATGACGCCAGCCAGGTCGATGAACTGGTGCTGGTGAGCCAGGCCGACGCCGAAGACATGTGCCGGCGTCTGGCGCGCGAGGAAGGCATTTTTGCCGGCATCTCGGCCGCCGGAGCGCTCTGGGTGGCGCGGGAGATCGCCAAAACCGTGAAAGACGCGGTGATCGTGTTTGTCGTCTGCGACCGGGGTGACCGTTACCTCTCCACAGGCGTTTTCCCGGCCTGAGGCATTTTTATAAGCCAAATCGGGCTCAGCCCATACCGTGCTTGTACATGCCGCTATTAAAAATATAGCAATCGGGCCTGACTTGCCCTGTCCCCAACTATCCCTACCCAGACCATGACCCACGAATTCCGGTTTTGCCCGAACTGCGCCACGCCGCTGGCCATGGTGTCCAAGATGGAGGACGGCGGCGAGAAGGCCCGGCTGCGTTGCCCTGCCTGCGGCTTCACGCACTGGAACAACCCCACGCCCGTGCTCGCGGCCGTCATTGAATACCACGGCCAGGTCCTGCTGGCCCGCAATGCCGCCTGGCCGGGCAAGATGTTCGCCCTCATCACCGGTTTTATGGAGGCGGGTGAAACGCCGCAGGGCGGGATAGAGCGGGAAATCAAGGAAGAAACCAACCTGGATACCAGCGCACTGGACCTCATCGGCGTCTATGACTTCCAGCGCATGAACCAGATCATCATTGCCTATCACGCCGTCTGCACGGGGGACGTGAAACTGTCGCCTGAACTGGTGGATTACCGCCTCTATGACCTGGACAAGCTCAAATGCTGGCCTGCCGGCACCGGGTACGCGCTGGCCGACTGGCTGCGCACGCGCGGGCATGAACCGGAGTTTGTCGAGTGGGCAAAGCGGACGGAATAAGCGCCCGTACCTCGGGTAAGGCCCGGTGAAGGGCCTTTACGCTTTGCTTAAAATCGCAGCAACCCAAGGATTCTCATGAACATCGACAAAGAACTCGACACCCGCGGCCTGAACTGCCCGCTGCCCATCCTGAAGGCCAAAAAGGCGCTGACGGAAATGCTCAGCGGCCAATTGCTTCGTGTGGTGTCGACTGATTCGGGCTCTACCCGTGATTTCCAGGCGTTTGCCAAGCAAACGGGCAATGAACTGGTCGAGCAGCAGACCGCCGGCGGCGATTTCATTCACGTGCTAAAGCGCCGTTGAGCTTGCCGGCCTGCATGGCGCAGGCCTCCTTGACGTTTATGCCTGCTTCCTGCGTTCCCGGCCCGACCAGCCGATCTGCAGGTTATCCAGGTAATTGCGGAAGTACACGCCCACCTCGGGATGCTCCAGCGCCAGCTCGACGGTGGCTTCCAGAAAGCCTTCCTTGCTGCCGCAGTCGTAGCGCTTGCCCTGGTACTGGAAGGCATAAACCGACTCTTTGCCCAGTAGGCTTGAAATGCCGTCGGTGAGTTGCAACTCACCGCCCACACCCGCCGCCTGGGCGCGGATATGCGCAAAAATCGCCGGCGTCAGGATGTAACGCCCGGCCACGCCCATGCGCGACGGTGCCACTTCAGGTGCCGGCTTTTCCACGATTTTTTTGACTTTCATCAGGCCCGTGCTCGCACCGTCGGTCGCGACGATGCCGTAGCGCTTGGTCTGGTCCTGCGGCACTTCCTGTACGGCCAGTATGGATTGCTGCACCTCGGCAAACTGCTCGGCCATCTGGGCCAGCACCGGTTTGCCGCCTTTGGGGCCGACCATCAGGTCATCGGCCAGCAAGACCGCAAAGGCTTCGTTGCCAACCAGATGCTCGGCGCAGAGCACGGCATGGCCCAAACCCAGCGAGCGGGGCTGGCGGACATAGGAAAAGTTCATGTCGTCAGGCTGGACGGATCGCACCAGTTCGAGCAAAGCGTGCTTTTGGGCTACCTCAAGCTCATTCTCCAACTCGTAAGCAGTATCAAAGTGATCTTCTATGGCCCGTTTATTGCGTCCAGTCACGAAAATCATGTGGCGGATGCCGGCCGCGTAGGCTTCTTCCACCGCATATTGGATCAGCGGCTTGTCGACAACGGGCAGCATTTCCTTGGGCTGCGCCTTGGTGGCGGGTAGAAACCGGGTGCCAAGACCGGCAACCGGGAAGACAGCTTTATTTAATGTAAATTTTTGCATCGACTTTGATCGGGGAAAAGACTAAAGTGTTGCGTTGTTGATACAGCGCGCGGGTCGGACAAACGCTCGACTTGATGTGCGCACATCACGCAATCTAAGTGGTCTACGGGAAAAGGACTGACTGGGTGGACATCTTACTTCTTGACGCGCTAGTGCCGGAGGCAATGACCTGGCTCGAAAGCAGGCATAGCGTGGGATACCATCCCGAGCTCGCCGACGACCTCACGTCCCTGCGCAAGGCCGCCTACAAGACCAAGGGCATCGTCTTTCCACGGCAAACCGTGGTCACCCGCGAGTTCCTCGATTTCCTGCCCAAACTCAAGGCTGTAGGCCGCCTGCACGTAGGCACGGACAACACCGACCTGGAAGCCTGCAAGGAGCGCGACATCAAGGTGGTGCACGCCAGCAGCGCCAATGTGCGGTCCAACGCCGAATATCTTTTAAGCAGTCTGCTCCTCCTGTATCGCCGCGGCCTCGTCTCGGCGCTGATGGGACGCCGCCACCCCACGACCCAGATGGGCCGTGAGCTGCACGGCAGCACGGTGGGCATTTTGGGCCTGGCCCCGACCGCGCACACGCTGGCCGGCATGCTGAGCGGCCTGGGCGTGCGCCTGATCGGCTACGACCCCGCAGTTCACCACACCGCGCCCATCTGGGAGCGCCTGCGCATACAGCCCGTTTCATTGCCAGAGCTGATGAGCCAGGCCGACGCGGTGTCGGTGCAGATGCTGTATGCCACGCGGTTTCGCGGCTTCGTGAACGACAAATTACTGGCAGCCTGCAAGCGCAACCAGTTGTGGGTGGGCATCAGCCGCAGCGAGTTGTTCGACGACGCCGCGCTAGCCGCTGCTCTGTGCGACGGCCGAATTGAGGCCTGCATCCTGGACGGCGCCGAAGCAAGCTTCCTGGGCGACACCTCGCCGCTCAAGGGCCTGAAGAACCTGTTCGTCACGCCGCGCCTGGGTTCGCACACGCGTGAGGCGCGCCTGCGCTCGAGCTGGTATGTGGCGCACCGCATGCATGAGGCCATCGGTACCCAGCACAGCGGCCTGGATCAGTTGCAGAGTGCGCCCATGGACCTGGAACTACCGGGGGCAGTGTCGCCTTCGCAGTGGTCCGAGCCGGAGTTCATGGTCAGATGAGGACCCGCACGGCCGCACAATAAAAAAGCCCCGTTGAACGGGGCTTTTTTGTGGGCAACTGTTAACAGCTAACGATCATTTCAACCGCGCCAGCTGCTCACGGATTTTGGACAGCGCCGCCTGGTTGTCGGCCAGGCGCTTGCGTTCCTGTTCCAGCACAGCGGGGGGCACCTTGTTGACGAAGGCTTCATTGGCAAGCTTGGTCTCGGACTTGGTGATCTCTCCCGCCAGGCGCGTCTCTTCTTTTTGCAGGCGAATCTTTTCTGCTGCCAGATCGACTTCCATGTAAAGGCATAGGCGGGCTTCGCCGACGATGGCGACAGGTGCAGACTGCGCAGCGGCAGCCCAGCTGGCTTGATCGTCGAACACTTTCACTTCGCTCAGCTTGGCCAGCGACTTGAGCACGGGCGCGACATCGGTCATGAAGGCGCTGTCGCCGACCACAAAGAGCGGCAGGCGCGTCGCCGGCGACACCTTCATCTCGCCGCGCAGGTTGCGGCAGGCGTCCACCAGGGTCTTGAGTTTGGCGACGTGCGCCTCAGCCTTCTCATCAATCTTCTCGGGCTGGCTTTGCGGATAAGGCGCAACGCCGATGAACTTGCCCGTTTTACCGGCGATGGGCGCCACGGTCTGCCACAGCTCTTCGGTGATGAAAGGAATCACCGGATGCGCCAGGCGCAGGATGGCTTCCAGCGTGCGGATCAGCGTGCGGCGCGTGGCGCGCTTTTGCGCGTCGGTGCCGGTCTGGATCTGCACCTTGGCAATCTCCAGGTACCAGTCGCAGAACTCGTCCCAGACAAACTGGTAGATGCTGCCGGCGACGTTGTCCAGGCGGTACTCGGCAAAGCCTTTGGCCGCATCGGCTTCCACGCGCTGCATGGTCGACGAAATCCAGCGGTCGGCCTGCGAGAAGCTCAGGTAGTTGTGAAACTCTCCGCCAGGCGCGCATTGCTCTTTCGTGTGCTCTTCCAGCCCGCAGTCCTGGCCTTCGCAATTCATCAGCGTGAAACGGGTGGCGTTCCAGAGCTTGTTGCAGAAGTTGCGGTAGCCCTCGCAGCGTTTGCTGTCGAAATTGATGCTGCGGCCCAGGCTGGCCAGCGCGGCGAAGGTAAAACGCAGTGCGTCAGCGCCGTAGCCGGGGATGCCCGCCGGGAATTCTTTTTCGGTGTTCTTGCGCACCTGCGGCGCGGTCTCAGGCTTGCGCAGGCCTTGGGAGCGCTTTTCCAGCAGCGGCGCCAGCTCGATGCCGTCGATCAGGTCGACCGGGTCCAGCACATTGCCTTCGGACTTGCTCATCTTCTTGCCCTGCGCATCCTTCACCAGGCCGTGAATGTACACGTGCTTGAAGGGTACCTGGCCGGTGAAATGCGTGGTCATCATGATCATCCGGGCGACCCAGAAAAAGATGATGTCGTAGCCGGTGACCAACACGCTTGACGGCAAAAAGAGGTCAAGCTCTTTCGTCTTTTCGGGCCAGCCGAGTGACGAGAAAGGCACCAGCGCCGATGAATACCAGGTGTCCAGCACGTCTTCATCACGCGTGAGTGTTTTACCGGGTGCCTGCTTCTGCGCGTCGGCTTCGCTTTCGGCCACATAGACCTTGCCGTCTTCGTCATACCAGGCCGGAATCTGGTGGCCCCACCAGAGCTGGCGCGAAATGCACCAGTCCTGGATGTTGTTCATCCACTGGTTGTAGGTGTTCACCCACTGTTCAGGCACAAACTTCACGTCGCCGCTGGCAACCGCATCGCGGGCCTTCTGCGAAATGGATTTTCCGGTCGGGTCCTGGTCGCTCACTTTGCTGAGCGCGACAAACCACTGGTCGGTCAGCATGGGCTCAACGACCGCGCCGGTGCGCGCGCAGACCGGCACCATGTTTTTGTGCGGCACGGCTTTTTCGAGGAAGCCTTGCGCTTCCAGGTCCTTCAACACCGCCTTGCGGCAGTCATAGCGGTCCAGGCCCTGGTATTGCGCCGGGCCGTTCTCGTTGATCTTCGCGTCCAGCGTGAAGATGGTGATCAACGGCAGGTCATGGCGCAGGGCCACCTGGTAGTCGTTGAAGTCGTGCGCACCGGTGATCTTCACCACGCCGCTGCCGAACTCCGGGTCGACGTAGCTGTCGGCAATCACCGGAATCTGGCGGTCGCACAGCGGCAGGTCGACCATCTTGCCCAGCAGGTGCTTGTAGCGCTCGTCGTCAGGGTGCACCGCCAGCGCGCCGTCGGCCAGCATGGTTTCAGGCCGCGTGGTGGCAATGTGCATGCCGCGCAGCGGCGAGCCGTCAGCGGCTTTTTGCGGGCCGTCGCTGAAGGGGTATTCGATGTGCCACATGAAGCTGTCGCGCTCTTCGTTCTCGACTTCCAGGTCGGACACGGCGGACTTGAGGATCGGGTCCCAGTTCACCAGGCGCTT
>JAJKJM010000098.1 GCA_021153985.1 Polaromonas sp. | reverse complement strand
GGTAGGTAGCATTGAGCCGCGGGGGCGACCCCCGGCCCAGATTAATGGCGGTCACACGGGCAACCGAAAGGAAGCCCGGCGCACAGAATCCGGCTTATCGGTGGGCTTCACACTTTATTTTTTTTGCTCCAGGCTCAGTCATGCTTTTGGCGCAATCTATGCCAGAGCTGCAGCGCAAGGAAACCCACGATCAGCACATTGGCGAGCAGCACCGCCGCATTGATAAGGTTGGTTCGATGCACCAGGTGTGCCACTTCCAGCGGGATGTACAGCGCTCCTGAAAGCGCCGCCAGCCATTCGGCCCAGATTTTCCCTCTCCACAACCCCCACGCCTCCGCGAAGCGAACGCCGATATAGGCCAGTGCCACCGGCGCGAGCGTGCGCAGGTCAATGGCGCTCAGCAGGTCGGCGTAATGCAGCAGGATGGCAGGATAGGGCAGCGCCGGGTCAAGATGAAAGCGCCACAGCAGCGCAACAGCCAGCTGGTGAATGTCTTGGTGCAAAAGCCCCAGCAGGCCGATGCTGGCCGCCAGCGCGGCCAGGCCCTTGACCGCTTCAAAGAGGGCAATCGCATGCAGGGCACGGCGGTGTGCGATGGGTTCGCTGCCGGCTGCTTTGGGGGTATCGCTCGTGCGTGGGGCGGGGGTCAATGGCATGCGGGGCGCCGCAGTCATGAAAGGCTGCGCCGCCCGGTCATGTTGTGCTTACTTCGAAGCAGCTGCCGCAGGTGCGGGCGCTGCCGTAGCGGCCGCTGGCGCGCCGAAGTACTTGGTGTAGATCTTGTCGTAGGTGCCGTCGGCCTTGATGTCGGCCAGGCCCTTGTTCAGCTTGGCCTGCAACTCGGTGTTGCCTTTTTTCACGGCCAGGCCGTACTGCTCGGAAACAAAGCTGGCGTCGGTGACGGTCTTGAATTTGGTGTCGCCATTGTTTTTGACGTAATGCACGATCACGCCGTTGTCGGCCACCACGGCGTCCACGCCGCCGGCTTCGAGTTCTTTCAGCGCCAGGGGCGTGGATTCAAAGCGCTTGATGTTGGGGCTGTTTTTGCCTTGCAGCTTGGTCACCACTTCGTCGCCGGTGGTGCCGTTTTGTACGCCGACTTTGAGCTTCTTCAGGTCGTCGAACTTGGCGATTTTCGAATCCTTCTTCACGGCGATCAGCTGCTGCGCGTCGAAGTAAGGGCTGGAGAAATCCATGGTCTGCTTGCGCTCATCCGTGATGGTGATGGCCGACACCAGCAGGTCGCGGTCGCCCTGGGCGAGGGTATTGAAAATGCCTTCCCATGGTGTGTTCAGGAACTTCACTTCGAAGCCGGCTTTTTGCGCGACGGCCTGGACGACTTCGATGTCGAAGCCGACGATTTCGCCTTTTTCGTTTTGCGATTCAAAAGGCGCGTAGGCGGCGTCGGTGCCTACCAGGTAAACCTTGGCGGCCGGTGCGGGAGCGGAGGCTGCGGGCGCTGGCGTAGCGGCGACGGGCGCCGGCGGCTCGGTCTTGCTGCAGGCGGCCAGAACGATGCCGGCGACCAGGGTGGCGGCGGTTTGCAGGAAACGTCGCGTGGTGATGGAGTTAAAAGACATGAAGTCCCTCGGAAAAGTGGTTGAAATGATGGGTGATGCCCGTCAGGCCATGCGGTGAAGCACGGCCTCCGGCATACGAACAAAAAGTATAAACCGCGGCCCTCGGGCCCAACAGCCCTTTCAGTAGCCTTGGCGACCATCCCCGGCGCCAAGGCAGGTAGATACCCTTACGTACGTCGCAAGGTTTAGCAACTTTCACGCCACAGTAGCGCGGGTACTCGGCGCTGAGAAGTCAGCCAGAGGTACTAGTGAATGAGGTCCAATTCCCGTATGCGATCAACGTGTGCCAGCAACGAGCGTTTGGCCAGCGGCCAGATGCGCGGATCCACATCGTCATAAGCCCGCTCGACCCAGTCGTCCATCGACCCTTCAGGCTGGGCCTGCATCGCGGCGATGACCTTGGCCTCGCGCTTGAGCCGGTGCGCCTTGAGCTGCGCAATCGCGTTTTCGGCGTCGCCCAGCACGTAACCGTGCGCCGGCAGGATGAAGTCAATGCCGTGCACATCGCAGGCGGCCGACAGCGTGTCCAGCGAGTCAAGATAAGGTGTCATCGCACCATCGGGCGGGTTCACCACCGTGGTGCTTCCATTGAGGATGTGGTCACCGGAAAACAGCAGGCCGTCTTCCAGCAGCACCAGGCACAGGTGGTTGGCGGCGTGGCCGGGTGTCAGGATCACCATCAAAGTGTGCTCTAGCCCAGATCCTGAAAGGGTTAGTAGCTCCTGATTTGATAGCGGCCGGTCCGGCGCGAAGAAAGAGTCCGGTCGCGCCGTGGCAGCCGATGGCAGGCCCAGGATGGGCGGGCGGTGCGCGCACAGCGCCTGCAGCGGCCCGGCGCCGGGTGAATGGTCGGGGTGGGAATGGGTGCAGACGATGGCTTCGATGCGCCCTCCCGTGGTGTCATGCAGGCGCTGGATGTGTCCCGCGTCGTTGGGGCCGGGGTCGATCACGATGTAGCCGCTTTGCGCATCGCCCACGATGTAGCTGTTGGTGCCCGGCCCGGTCATCATGCCGGGGTTGGGGGCCGTCAGGCGCATGACGTTTTTGAGCAGCGCCACCGGCCGGGCGGTCTGCCAGTCCAGCGCGTGCACGATTTGCCCGTCGGGGCTGGTCAGGGCGAGTTCGCCATAGGGGGCTTCGTGCTCCATGTAGCGCGCTTCCTCGCCCTTCAGCAGCCCGGTGCGCGGGCAGGAGGTCCATAGCGGAACTTCAGACGCGCAGGCCGCCAGCACCGCATCGACGCTCGGGTAGTGCTGCAGCCGTTCCAGCGTGCGTATGGTCGGAAAGATGATGAGAAAACTGCCCGCCGCATGCCGCGCCAGCGCATCGGCCGGCCGCACCCAGACAGGTTCGAACTGCTCGGCCTCGTCAGCCACCGGGCTTTGGCCGTCAGGCATGCGTGCGGCCAGAAAGGGCACATCAAAGCGGCGCGACAGGTCGCGGTCGGCGATCCAGTGCGCCAGCACAAACACCTGGTCGCCCGCGAGCGTGAGGCCACGCTCTTTGCACTGCGCGGCAAACGGCGCCTTGCGGTCCAGCGAAGCGATGTCGGCGGTGGTGGCGTAGCTGCCGTCCGGATGGCGCGCCAGCAGCACGCCGAGTTCTTCAAAACTCTCGCGGATGGCGGCGATAGCCTGTGTGAGGTGCAGGTCGCCTTGCGTGGCCCGCCGCGTCGACTGGCTGTGTGCCAGCGCATCCGCCGCATCAATGCCGCCGCCGGGGAACACATATGCGCCCGGTGCGAAGCTGGCCGTCATCGAGCGGCGCGTCATCAGCACTTCGATGCCCTGGGGGGTATCGCGCAGCAGGAGGACGGTGGCGGCAGGGCGAAGGGGGACGGGGTCGCGGTGGGGGTGGAGTTGTTGGGAAGGGCGGGGCATTTTTCGATTATGGCTTTTGATCCTGGTTCCTGCTCCGGTGTGAGCTTTCAGCAGAGAGCCCCGCGCCAAGGCAGCCCAGGCAGCCCAGGCAGAGAACCACAGATAATCCGGAGATGCGAATCCGATTCACCAAAATGCAAGGCGCGGGCAACGACTTCGTCATGCTCGACGAAACCAAAAAGCCCCTGGGCCTCACCACAGCGCAATACCGCTTCCTGGCCGACCGCCACTTCGGCGTTGGCGCCGACCAGATCCTCACGGTGCGGCCGCCACCTGAAGCGGGCATCGACTTCGAATACGTGATCCATAACGCCGATGGCGGTGAAGTCGAGCAATGCGGCAACGGCGCGCGCTGCTTTGTGCGCTTTGTGCGCGAACAGGGGCTGACGGCCAAAGACGTTGTGAGGGTCAAGACGCTGAGCGGCGTCATTGAGCCGCGCATGCAGGCCGACGGCCGCGTAACGGTAGACATGGGCGCACCGGTGTTTGAGCCTGCGCGCATTCCATTCGATGCGGCCGGCCTTCACGCCGAAGCTGAAGGTTCATGGCAAAAATGGCCTCTAGCCCTTTCTGAGCCTTGGGATGCAGCTCCTGTTTTTATAGCGGCTCTGTCGATGGGCAACCCACACGCCGTGCAGCTGGTGGCCGACGTGGACGCGGCGCCGGTGCTGCAAACCGGGCCCTTGATCGAAAACCACGTGCGCTTTCCGCGCCGGGTGAACGCCGGCTTCATGCAGGTGGTCTCGCGCGGGCAGATTCGCCTGCGTGTGTATGAGCGCGGCGTCGGCGAAACGCTGGCTTGTGGCACGGGCGCGTGTGCGGCCGTGGTGGCGGGCATACGCTGGGGCCTGCTGGATGCGAAGGTGGACGTGATGACGCGCGGCGGCCAGCTCACTATCGAATGGCCGGGCCAGCTCGATGCGCCTGTCATGATGACGGGGCCAGCGACCACTGTGTTCGAATCCGAGATCGAGATCCCCGACGGAATCTGAAACAGCCTTTCGACGAAAGCGGATGTAACGCGACCCTGGTCGGCCTTTGCGCTCGATACAAAACTAAGGACAATACCGGCATGAATCCAACCGAACATCCCATCACCGAAGACGACATCGCCAACTTCCTGGCCAACACGCCCGACTTCTTCGAGCGCCACGCCGAGTTGCTGGCTTCGGTGCAGTTGTCCAGCGGGCATGGCAACCGGGCCGTCAGCCTGCAGGAGCGCCAGGCGCTCATGCTGCGCGAAAAGATCAAGGGCCTGGAGACGCGGATGGTCGACATGATCCGCCACGGCCAGGACAACGTGGCCATTGCCGACAAGATGCAGCGCTGGACGCGCAAACTGCTGCAGGCGGCGCAGGCGCGCGACTTGCCGGGCGCGATTGTCGAAGGCATCACCACCGAGTTCCAGATTCCGCAGGCCGCCATCAAGGTCTGGGACGTGAACGGCATTTTTTCGGACGAAAGCTTTGCCGCCGGCGTGAGTGAAGACGCCAAAACCTTTGCGTCTTCGCTGACGACGCCTTATTGCGGTGTCAACTCGGGCTTTGAGGCCGTCAACTGGCTGCCTGAACCCGCCGTCGCGCTGTCGATGGCGCTGATACCGCTGCGCGCGGCAACGGGCGCTGAAGTCGGCGGCCTGTTGGTGCTGGCCTCTTCCGACCCTGAGCGTTTTCACAGCGGCATGGGCACCGATTTCCTGGAGCGCCTGGGCGAGCTGGCCGGCGCGGCGCTGACGCGCCTGCGGCCACAGCCGGCTTCCGCCCTGTAAACGCCCGCCACCGCCATGACGCAGAAATCGCCTCTTGCGTCCCCTGCGTCTGACACCGGCGGCGCGCACGCCGCACCGCTACCCTTGCCGCCCTCTCACCCGCTGGTCGAGCGCTACCTGGAGCATGTGCGCGTCGAAAAGCGACTGGCCCAGCGCACGGTCGAGCTCTATGCGCTCGATTTGCAAAAGCTCGAGGCCAATGCCCGCCAGGCGAATGTTGAATTGACGGCGGTGCAAAACATGCACATGCGGCGCTGGGTGGCGCAAATGCACGGGGCAGGGCGCAGCGGCCGCGGCATCGCGCTCATCCTGTCGGGCTGGCGGGGCTTTTACACCTGGCTGGGCCGTGAGGGGCTGGTCAACGGCAATCCGGTGCAGGACGTGCGTGCGCCCAAGGCCGCCAAGCCTTTGCCCAAGGCTTTGAGCGTGGACGAAGCCGTGCAGCTGGCCGCGTACCAGGCCGACGTCACGCAAGGCGACCCGCTGCTGGCGCTGCGCGACCAATGCATCACCGAGCTGCTGTACGGCTGCGGACTGCGTATCGGCGAACTGGTGGGCCTGGATGTACAGGCCGGCGCCCAGGCACGAGGCTGGATCGATCTGGAGGCGGCCGAAGCGCATGTGCTGGGCAAGGGCTCCAAGCGGCGCAGCGTGCCGGTCGGCGGCGCCGCGCTGCGCTCGCTGCAGCAGTGGCTTGCCGCGCGCGCCGGCTTCGCGCGTGAAGACCCGGCGCTGTTCATCAACCAGCGCGGCACGCGCCTGACGCCCCAGCACATCCGTGTGCGGCTGAAGCAGCGCTCACTGCAGGCCGGGCTGGCCACGCCGGTGCACCCCCACATGCTGCGCCATTCCTTTGCCAGCCACGTGCTGCAGTCCAGCGGTGATTTGCGGGCCGTGCAGGAGCTGCTGGGCCACGCCAACATCACCACCACGCAGGTCTACACACGGCTTGATTTCCAGCACCTGGCCAAGGTGTATGACGCGGCCCATCCGCGGGCGATGTCGAAAACGCCTGCCCGCTCCGGCGCGCCGGTTGTGGCTGAAGTTTCGGCGGACGTGAACGCGGGTATGAAGACCCCTGGCCCGGGCAAAGCAAAAACCTGAATCCGCCGAAGCGGTTTTAGAGTGGCAGGGGCCCTAGCCGCGAGCGCCGTGGCGGCCTTGCCGGGGCCGCTTCGCCGAGCATGAACACAGCGCGTTTGCTGTCGGCCGGGGCGGCGGCCAAGCGCTCTTCAAGCTGCGTCAGCAGGCCTTGCGCATTGGAGCCTTGGTAGGGTACCAGTGCATAGGCCACATGCACCTGCGCCACGCAGTCCACATGCAGGCCTTTGTAGGGCATGAGGCAGCGCGCCACGATGCGCGGCCCGAGCGTGCCGGCGTCTTCGGCGCTGAAGGGGCCTTCCACCAGCATGCCGAAGCGCCGCTCCGACAGGCGCGCGGCGCTGTCGATCTCACGCGCCGTCGACAACAGGCGCTCTGCCACGCGCAGCGGTAGTTCGTCGGCGGCCTTGCGCCCGAAGTCGCGCTGTATCTGCTCGGAGTTGACCAGGTCGATGATCATCACCGCGCTTTGGTGGCGCAGCCGCTCAGAGCGCGCGATCATGCGGAACAAGCGCTCGGCGAAGACATGGCCATTGATCAGGCCGGTCGCCGGGTCGACCCGGTCCAGGCCCTGGATACGGCGGGTGTTTTCGCGCCGGTGCTGGCTGCGCAGCATCAACACCAGCATCACGATGGGCAGGTGCAGCGCCACGGCCAGCTGCATGCCGTGCTGCGTGAGGAATCCGGGGGGTACCAGCTCGGCGTTGCGCGCCAGCGTCCAGCCGGCAGCCACCAGCACGGGCAGGTAAGCCAGCATCAGCCAGGGCGCAAACCGGTCGCCGCGCCGCCAGGCCCAGCCCAGGACCAGCATGCCGCTGAACTGCAGCAACAGCATGATGGGAATGAACACGTCCATGCGCGATGCGGCGGGAATGAGCGCCAGCAGTACGGCGGTAAGGACGCCCAGTACGGCCTGCCCCACCATGAGCCAGTGCAGGCGCCGTGAGCGCTCGGGAAGGGAAACGGCCGCGGAAATGAACAGCAGCGTGGCCGACATTGTCAGCATCGGCAGCACCGAAGTGGCCACGTCGCTCCAGCCCGGCCAGGCCGGCCACAGGTGCAGGCCCGCGATGCCGGTGGCCGTGGCCTGCGTCAGCCCCAGCAAGGTGACGCACAAGGCATAAAAGCCGTAAGCGGTGTCGCGCAGCGAGACCGCGCCCAGTGCGGAGATCAGCGCGGCCAGGCCGGTCAGGCCGAAGAAAATGCCCAGGATCAGCGAAACGCGCTGCTCGGAATAGCTCAGCCGCCCTTCGCTGATGAACTGCAGCGGGGCGCTGAAAGCGTCGCCGTTCTCAAGGCGCAGCAAATACTTGGTGGGCACCTCGGCCGAGAGCGCAATGGGCAGCAGCGGGTGGCGATGCGGCACTGGCCATTTGTTGACCGCGACCGAATCGCCGGCGCGCTGCTCGTTCCACTGGCCCGCGCCGTCGGGCGTGTACAGGGACGCCCGGTCGATGGAGGGGTAGGGCACTTCCAGGTACCAGCGTTCGGCGTCGGGCGCGGGCGGCACGTTAAAGCGCACCCACATCGACTGGCCGCTGGTGACGGGATAAATGGCTTCACCGCGTGTCGGCTTCCACGGGATGCTTTCCGTGTTGGCAACCTGCTCGGGTGTGAACTGGCCCGTGGTGTCTATCCAGTAGTCGCCCCAGTCCTGCAAAGTCACCGGCTGGGTGCGGGTATCCAGGTCAAGCACGGTGCGCGAGCGCGCGTCCAGGCTGGTCACAGCCAGCAACGAGCCCATCAGAAGGCTCATCGCCAGGCCCAGCAACAGGGTTCGCACGGCCGCAGGCGAGCGAACTACACGGCCCGGAAGGGGGGTAGTAGGCTGCAATTTCTTCAACTGCCGTGAAAAGTGCGTAAAAAACATTAACCCGCGATTGTCGCAAACTTTCACTATCCTGACACCTTCGTTTTTGCGTAGGGCTTCGCAGGATTCCGGCGAGGCTGCCGGCGCTCCAAGGCATTGCAGCTCAGCCGCGACAATAGCGGCATGAAAATTATTCGATTACGGGATGGCAAAGAACGTTCTTTGCTGCGGCGGCACCCCTGGATTTTTGACGGCGCCATCGCCAAAGGCGGGGGCGATGCGGGCGAAACGGTCAGGGTCGAGAGCCAGGCTGGTGAGTTTCTGGGCTGGGCGGCGTTCAGCCCGGCTTCCAGAATCCGGGCGCGGGTATGGAGTTTTGACGAGGCCCAGCGCATCGACGCGGCCTTTTTTTCAGCGCGCATCGCCCAGGCGCTGAGGGCCCGGGAGCTGTTTGACATCCAGAGCGACGGGCGGCGGCTGATCCACGGTGAATCGGACGGCCTGCCGGGCCTGGTGGTGGACCGGTACGGCGACGCGCTGGTCGCGCAGTTTTCCAGTTGCGGCGCGGAAAAATGGAAAGGCGTGATCGTTGACGCCCTGCTGGCGCAGACCGGCCTTACACGCCTGTATGAACGTTCCGATGCAAGTTCACGCGCCCTGGAGGGCCTGCCCGAGGTTACCGGCTGGCTGGCCGGCTCGGGCGAAACCGGCATCACCATTACCGAGCATGACTGGAAGCTCAGCCTGGATGTTGCCGAAGGCCACAAGACCGGCTTTTACCTGGACCAGCGTGACAGCCGCCAGAAGTTTGCTGCCTACACACGGCGCCTCAAGTTCCAGAACGTGCTCAACTGCTACTGCTACACAGGCGGCTTTACGGTGGCCGCGCTGGCCGGCGGCGCCGGGCATGTGACCTCGATCGACTCGTCCGCCCCCGCCATCGAGCGGGCCCGGGCCAATGTGGCGCTCAATGGCTTTGACGCCGGCCGCACCACCCTGCTGGATGCCGATGTCAACGCCATGCTGCGCCAGTACCAGAAGGAAGGCCAAACCTTCGACGCCATCGTGCTGGACCCGCCCAAATTTGCGCCCACCGTGACGCATGCCGACCGCGCGGCCCGGGCCTATAAGGACATCAACCGCCTGGCGCTGTCTATCCTGGCGCCCGGCGGCGTGCTGTTCACCTACTCATGTTCGGGCGGCATCAGCGCCGACCTGTTCCACAAGATCGTGGCGTCGGCCGGTATCGACGCGGGCGTGGACGCCTTCATCTCCGAACGCATGGGCGGCGCGCCGGACCATCCCATGACGGTGGCCTTTCCTGAGGGGGAATACCTCAAGGGCTTGGTGCTGGTGAAACGGGTGGGTGGCTGATTCTTTGAGTAAAAAGTGGCTGTAGCCCAAAAACCATATGGGTGGGTAGCTATAAAAAAGATAGCTATAGGGTAAAAAACCTGCCAACCGGAGTTTGGGCCAGGGACTGACCGGACGCACTCTGGGGCTTGACACGGTCTGTAAAGTAACTGTTGGCCGAGTTGGTATTGCCCAGGCCTGCCCCGGTGGGCTTGAACCCGCCGCTAAACTCCCCAGCTTGGGTGCTTGCTCCGCGCCGTACCGCGCTCACCCTCTCAATTTCCCTTGTTTTTAGGTAACACCATGAGCTTGATTCCCGTCACCATCCTCACCGGCTTTCTGGGCTCCGGCAAAACCACGTTGCTCAAGCGCGTGCTGACCGAGGCCCACGGCCAGAAGATCGCCGTGATTGAAAACGAATTCGGCGAGGAAAACATCGACAACGAAATCCTGGTGAACGACACCGAGGAAAACATCATCCAGATGAACAACGGCTGCATCTGCTGCTCGATCCGCGAAGACCTGCGCGAAACGCTGCAGCTGCTGGCTGCCAAGAAGCGCAAGGGCCTGCTCGACTTCGACCGCGTGGTAATCGAAACCACCGGCCTGGCCGACCCCGGCCCGGTGGCGCAGACCTTCTTCATGGACGAGGAAATCGCCGAGCAATACTTGCTGGACTCCATCCTGACCCTGGTGGACGCCAAGCATGCGGCCACACAGCTCAACGACCGCCAGGAGGCGCGCCGCCAAGTGGGTTTTGCCGACCAGATTTTCATCAGCAAGTCGGACCTGGTGGCCAAGGACGAAGTCGACGCGCTGATGCACCGCCTCAAGCACATGAACCCGCGCGCCCCCCAGACCACCGTGCATTTCGGCGAAGTTGCCATCAAGGACGTATTTGACCTGCGCGGCTTCAATCTCAACGCCAAGCTGGACATCGACCCTGACTTCCTCAAGGAAGACGGCCACGCCGGGCATGACCATGACCATGACCATGTGCACGGCGAACACTGCGACCATCCTTCGCATGCCCATGAAGGCGAGGGCGGCCACCATCACCATCACGACGATGACGTCAAGAGCTTTGTGTTCAGGTCCGACAAGGCCTTCAGCCCGGCCAAGCTCGAGGATTTCCTCGGCGCAGTGGTCAACATCTACGGCCCGCGCATGCTGCGCTACAAGGGCGTGCTCAACATGGAAGGCACCGACCGCAAGGTGATCTTCCAGGGCGTGCACCAGCTCATGGGCAGCGACCTCGGGCCCGCCTGGGCCGAGGGCGAGAAGAAAAACAGCAAGATGGTCTTCATCGGCATCGATTTGCCCAAAGATATTTTCTTGCAGGGCCTGGAGCAATGCCTGGTTTGAGGTAGGCTGTTCGCCTGTAGCCTATAAAAGGCGGAGGGCCTCATGTTTGTCTCGATTCTCCAACTATTTGTTTGCCGGGTAATACAGCTGGCTGGCGAGCCGCTACAATCGCGCGCCGACCAAAATACCCGAAAAATCGAATCGGGAGGCCAGTCCAGCAAAAAACCGGCTAAAAAGCGGTTGATGTCCTTTGAAAACCACTTTGTTGGGGTTTTCATGACTGGCAAACAACAGGTAAGGCAGACAAACCAGGAAATCTGGCAACAGGAAGGGTTGAACTGCTCTGAAGCGGTTTGGCCAGGAAGCTGTCTCAGGGCCCTGAAAGTGGTTCCGGTACAGCTTTCCAGAGGAGACACATTGTGAAAGCCCAAGCTAAGAAGACCAAGCCGCCCGCCAAGGCCCCCGCCAAACCGGTTGCCAAAGCAGCCGTGAAAGCCAAGCCGGCGCCCAAAGCGGCAGCCAAGACAGTAAAACCTGCCAAGCCCGCCGCGAAAGCCGCGCCGGCCAAAAAGCCTGCCCCCGCAGCCGCCAAGAAAACCGCTGCCAAGCCTGTGCCGTCAAAAGCCAAGGCTGTCGCCAAACCCGTCAAGCCTGTGCCCAAAACGTCGTCGAAACCTTCCGCCAAATCCGCAGCAAAGCCTGTTGCCAAACCTGCCGCCAAGCCCGCTGTCAAAGCACCGGCCAAAGCACCCGCCAAGCCGGTGGTGAAGGCGGCCGCCCCCGTGGCAGCTCCGGCGCCAGCCCCGGCCCCGGCTCCTCTGAGGGGTGGCTTGATGGCCCCGCCTCCCCTGAAACCCGGCCGGCGCAGTTCCGCCCGGGT
>JAJKJM010000097.1 GCA_021153985.1 Polaromonas sp. | reverse complement strand
GTCCGGCTGCTCAAGCTGCACAAGCCGGCGCTTGTCATCTGCGTCGGCCAAGCCGGCGGGCGCCACGCGATCTCATTGGAGCGCGTGGCCATCAATGTCAATGACGCCCGCATTCCCGACAACGCGGGCGGCCAGCCGGTCGACACGCCCGTCGTCACCGGCGGCCCTGCGGCTTACTTCGGCACTCTGCCCATCAAGGCCATGCTGCAGGCGCTGCAGGGCGCCAACATTGCTTCCGAGGTGTCGCAGACGGCCGGCACTTTTGTCTGCAACCACGTGTTTTATGCGCTGATGCATGCGCTGGCCACGCAGCGGGGCTTTAAACGCACACGCGGCGGCTTTATCCACGTGCCCTATGTTCCTGAACAGGTGGCCGGGCAAAGCGTGCCCAGCATGCCGCTGGAGGAGATCGTGAACGGGTTGAGGCTGGCCGTGGCGACGGCGCTGGCTACCGGGCGCGACATTGCAAAGGGCGCGGGAGCCGTCAGCTAGCCGGGTCGTTGCCCGCTGCAGGCCGGGCTGGCTCATCCCGCAGCAGCCGCCACGCCAACCACGTCCCCAGCACCGCATTGCCGATGGCAAAGCAGGTCAGCACCAGCGTGCCCACGACGTTCAGCGGCCGGTTCTGCACCACCCAGGCCAATAGCGGGGACAGCCCGTTGAGCACAAGCATCAGCCAGAAAAGCGGATTGCGCGGCTGGTAAAGCCGCGACAGCCGTGCAAGAGCTGAAGAAGGTGAAGGAGGTGAGAGGGGCGGCCGGTCCATCGTGGCCCCATGCTAACCGCAGCGGCCGCTGAGGCCCCTGAGGCTCTGGTAGCGAACGGACGGACTGGCGAACGGATGGCCTAGCGAATCGCGAAAGACGCGCCCATGAGGCCTTGCACAGGCTGCGTCGGCATCATGCTGCTGACGGAAGCGCTTGCACCGTTGCTGGCCATCATGCCGCCGGAGTCGGGCGATGCGTCAGCCAGCGCCTGCGCCTTGGGGGCACTTTCCGTGGCGGGTGGCATGGCCGCGCTGGCCATCGCGCGTGCCTGCCGGAAACAGCTCTGGCGTGCAGGGCCCGCCGCCTTTTCAATGCACTGCGCGATCGCTGCCATTTCAGTCTGGCGCTGGTAGTCGCGGATCCTCGCTTTGGTGACCTGCTCGTCCGCCACAAAGCCCACAGCCACCAGCTGGCACAGCAACACCAGGCCGGCCGCTACCCACAGCAGCGTTTTGTAAGGCATATCGTCGAATTTCTTCAAGCGGTCAGAAAACATGGCAGGCCTCCCTGTGAACCTGTTTTCATCCTGAGGGCCCCCCTGGGGGTTTCCATCCAGCGCTTTTCCCGGCACTTTGTAGGATAAAAACCTTTCATTTTTTTACGCCACGTAACGGCAGGCCTGCTCATCTTTGACTGCCACGCCATTGCCTCTCTCTGCCTTCGCCGCTTACCATCGCCCCCATGACGCCCGCCCTGCTCGACCCCGCCCAGACCGCCGCCCGGCTGCCTTACCCGCTGCTGGTCAGCGAACTGGCTCTCTTGCTCAAAGACATCACGGTGCAGGTGCCGCCACGCGTGGTGCAGGGTTTACCCGGCGGCGGCAGCCTCTTTGTGATGCCGGCGCTGGACGCCCGTACCGCCATCACCAAGCTCATTACCCTCACACCCGCCAACGCAGGCACCGGACGGCCCGCCATCCAGGGCGATGTGGTCGTGTTCGACATCGCCACCGGCCAGCGCCGGCTGATGCTGGACGGACCCACCGTCACCGCCCGCCGCACGGCAGCCGTCTCGCTGCTGGCGGCGCAGCGGCTGGCGCCCAATCCGAAGGGGCCGATGCTGATCGTCGGCGCCGGCGTGCAGGGCCTGGCGCATCTGGAAGCATTTGCCGAAGGCCTGGGCGTGCGCGAATTCCGGATTGCTTCGCGCAGCGCGGCCAGCGCCCAGGCTTTGGTGCATCACGCACATGCTTTAGGCTTCAATGCCCGCATGGTGTTTGACGCCGACACCGCGCTGGCCGACTGCCCGCTGGCCGTCACCTGCACGCCCGCCAGCGCGGTGGTGCTCAGCGCCCTGCCCCGCCCGGACGGCTTCATCAGCGCAGTCGGCGCCTTCGCACCCGCCATGATGGAACTGAGCGCCGCCCTGTGCCAGTACTTCGCGGCCAAAGGCTCGGTGTTTGTCGACACAGCCGACGCCAGCCACGAAGCCGGCGATCTGCTGCAAGCCGGGCTCGACGTGAGCCGCTTCGCCACGCTGGGCGATGTGATACGCCAGGACATGAAAAAACCCGCCGGGCCGGTGCTGTTCAAAAGCTGCGGCTGGGCGGGCTGGGATCTGGCCGCGGCGCGGGCGGCGCTGGCCGTTGTGTGACCGCGTGCCAAACGCAGCCACGCAGGCTTGACTCAATCCTTGAAGTTCGCCAGCTGGTTCAGGAATTCCTTGATGTTTTCAAGGATCGAGCGCTCGTTGGACATACGCAAGCGCTCCACGGCTACAAAGGCGTCTGACACGGTCGCGCTACCGGTCGCTTTGACCGGATAGTCGCGCGTCGCGCCCGGACCCGACAGCTTGTAAGTAATGCTGGACTTCACATCCAGCGTGAATCCCATGAGGGGCTGGTCCAGCTCCGCGAGATTGGCCGACACCGCGTACTTCGCCTGCGCCGGGTCTGTGGCCAGATAGCCGCTGATGGCCAGACTGTCCTCAAGCGCCTTCTTGAAACTGGCGCCATCCACCTGCGAGGTCCACATGGGGTTGGTGGCCTTGCCGCCCGTCACCTCGCCCAGCTTGACCGCGCCCTTGAGCTTGGGGTTCACCGTGGCCACGCTGCCCGGCTTCACAGTCATGGCCTGCGGCGTTGCCGAACTGGCGCAACCGGTCAGTTGCAGAACCACGGCGGCGCCGACGGCGGCGCACAACAATTTCAGAAACTTCATATCCTCACTCCTCTAGGGTGTTGTTAAAACAGGGGTTGATGAAACGGGGGGCGGCGAAACTGGTGCGGCGGAAACAAGGGACGGGGGGCAAGGGCTGCTCAGCACCACGGCCACCTCTTCGGGGTAATTGAACCCAGCCCCATTGCCTGAGTCGACCGCGTAGCCAATCAGGCCGCCGGCGAGGATATTGCCCCACGCGCCGTTGTTGTTCTTTGACACGAACTTCGCGGCGCCTTTGGACTGTGCCTTGGTGCAGGCAATCGCGATTTCGCCGTAGGATTTTTTGATCAGGGTGGATTCGGGCGTGGTGAGTTGCCAGCTTCCCTTGTCATTGGTCAGCGTGCAGGACGCAGCAGGCACGATCTCGCCCTCACACACCGCCGTCACCGCGATGCGCTGGCTGGTGCCGCTGGTGATCGAGGCGCAACCGCCAAGGAAGAAGCTGAGCGCCAGAACCCCGCCGGCTATCAGGCGGATCATGCTCGCAGGGCCCGGCAACCGCAGGCGATGAAAGCGCAGGCCGTCACGGCCCCACACACGGTGAGATGCAGGCAAACAGACATTCAGGTCTCCCTCCGGTTTGTCGTAGTAGTTATCAATGCCGCAGCGAATGTAACACGATGTTTCCCGGTCCTTGCGCTGCCCATTTTTGTTTTTATGACCCTTGCCTGGGAGCGCTCCGGGGGGCCACACAGCGAAGCTGGGCCTCGCAGCCTCACAAACCGCGCCACTGGCGCAAGACAGCACAGCGCTGGTCCCCCGTGCTACGGTGAAACATCCATACCGGAGAACGCACCATGAAGATTCTGTTCGCCGCCGACGGCAGCAAGTACACCAGGAAAGCCCTGGCCTTCCTGGTCAACCACGGTGAACTCGCGGGCGAAGAAAGAAGGCGACGTGCTGGTCCTCAATGTGCAGGCACCCGTGCAGGCCGCGTCAAGACCATGCTGGGCTCGTCCAACATCAGCGCCTGGCACGCCGAAGAATCCGAAAAGGTGCTGGCGCCCATCGAGCGTTTTACGCGCCACAAGATCGCGTTCAAGATGCTCGCGGTCTAACGCACCAGAGGATGCGGCTCCACTCCTCGGACGAACACCTTTAAGATTAATTCTCCTCACCAATCGCAGCAATGCAAGTGTCTAATTTGCGCTCAAAATCATCAAAGCACGCCAACCCTCTTAGATAGCCAAAGTCCTCGATCAGATTAGCTACCCGCGCTCTGGCGCTGTAAACGTCAAATTTCTGCAATCGCCGTCCGGAAAGTCCACTAGCCTTCCTAAGCGCATCAAAAAGAAGGTTTTTGGGGTCAGGTTCTGCAGACCAACGGTTCCGCTTAGGTAAATCCAAATTAATTACGTCTTGCGGACGACCTGCGGCCCTTCTGATCGATAGATGATCAGACAAAAGCCACGCTTCTGTCATACGTATGGGAACTACGGGAATCCAGTTGGGTATCGGAAGCCGGTCTACTGCTTCTTGAATTTGCTCCACCCTCTCAGTCCATGGTTGAGCTTCGCAGTCTCTGTGAACAATGAGAGCACTGCATGGATACATCTCATGCGCAAATCCTATTCTCGCGGTCAATCCTTTGCTCCAGTTAGGTAGGCCCTCTGCCATCTGCACGTGAAATGGGCGCTCAGCTAACTTTGCCGTCAATAGCCACTCAATAACTGGAATCAATGCACGATCCGAGCTTCCATCTGCGACAAGAGTGAAAGTTAGGACCTTCATATGAGTTTAAAAGCCCAAGTCGTGCTGAGCCCAGTCCAAAACTGACGTAGGCAATCCCGAGTAATAAGCAGGCTCCAAGCCCTTATCTTCCAAATAATCAATCAAAGTAGATTTAGTTACTGGGGGAGCAGTCAAGCCGGCATGGGGCACTTCACTTCTCCAAGTCCCTTTAATTGCCGCAAAGGTAGTGATGCTCGCGCGGCCAAGTCGCACTGGAGTAGCAATAACTAGGTCTTCGATCTTTAAATTCTTAATCACTACAGGTGAGTGCGTGTTGATGATGATTTGTCGCATAGGGTTGTCATCTCCCACCGGAGCACCAACGTCAACGCACATGCCCTTTAAAAGTTCCACAATCGCGGGAATTCTCGCTGGATGGATGCCATTTTCTGGCTCCTCCATACAAATTACCCCACCTGCCATTGGATCGCACGAGAGCACTGCCAACGCCAAAAACCTCAGCGTACCGTCTGACAGAGATCTCGCCGCGTGCTCCGCCCCACCCTTCTGGGTTAGATAAATGGTCTTAGACCTGCGAGCCTCGTCTACGTCAACCCGCAAACTATCAACGTCTGGAAGCAGGCGAGCCAGAAGATTTGACACCTTGTCAAAATCCCCAAGTCGCAGGAGGGTGGCGGGAAGGTGCTCACCGTCTGGTCCCAACCTATCATCAGAACTGAACCCGTCCGGGGCTCGCAACTTGGAAGGCTCAAGCTGCAACTGAGCCCAAGATTGCATTTCTCGACGTGCGGCCAATGCTGTAGGTCGATCATCGGTATTTACTGTGCTTAGTACAGTTCTCGGCGAAGTGCTTGCCGGAATACGAGATGGCGGCCCCTTAACTTGGTCTTGCCGCAGCAGAACAACTGCTCGGCCATCGGGACTGCGTTCTGTCGAAATAAAGTCCGACCGCTTATTCCCGCCTAGTACGGAATCTAAGAACTGTCTTTCAACTGAAAAACCAATACGTTTAGCAGACTCGGACTTGGGGATATAAGTCAGCTCTTCTTCCAAAAGCTCAATGCGTTCTGAGCCGCCTTTTCCTGGCACATACCTCAACGCCACTTTATAAGTGAGGTAAGTAGAACTAGGAGTAGCCTCGCGGTCGAAATCATCCAATACCTTTTTCGGCACGAAAAAATCAACCTCCAGCTCAATATCTCGCCATGCTTCTCCCCCCTTTTTGGCAAACAAAGAGGACAAGCTAGCCGTAGATCCGCCTTCGTGGCTTCGTACTCTTGAGGCTGCCTCCACAATCGAGTGACTAGCAAGATCGTTTATGAAAGCGATAACGTCAAATAAATTTGACTTACCTGCTCCGTTTGAACCAGCGATACAGGTGAACGGACCAAACCGCACCTCCGTATCGACAAGATTCTTAAAACCTACAACTCTTAGCCTTGTGAGCATGCAGCTCTCCTAGATCGTAGATCGCTATGGCAAAAATCAAGCCTTGGGCAGCGTCACCCCAACCTGCCCCTGGTACTTCCCGCCGCGGTCCTTGTAGCTGACTTCGCAGACGTCGTCTTTGTCGCTTTCAAAGAACAGCACTTGCGCGCAGCCTTCACCCGCGTAGATCTTGGCGGGCAGCGGCGTGGTGTTGGAGAACTCCAGCGTGACGTAGCCTTCCCATTCGGGTTCAAACGGGGTGACGTTGACGATGATGCCGCAGCGGGCGTAGGTGCTTTTGCCCAGGCAGATGGTGAGCACGTTGCGCGGGATGCGGAAGTATTCGACGGTGCGGGCCAGCGCGAAGCTGTTGGGCGGGATGATGCAGCTGTCGCCGTGGAAGTCGACAAAGCTTTTTTCGTCGAAGTTCTTGGGGTCCACCACGGTGCTGTGGATGTTGGTGAAGACCTTGAACTCGGGGGCGCAGCGGATGTCGTAGCCGTAGCTGCTGGTGCCGTAGCTGATGATTTTCTGGCCGTCGGCTGCCGCGCGTATCTGGCCGGGCTCGAAGGGCTCGATCATGCCGGTCGTTTCCGCCATGTGGCGTATCCATTTGTCGCTTTTGATGCTCATTCGGGGGAACTCCTCACTGTTCCCCGATTGTAGGCAAGCGGGGCCGCTGCCCTGCCAGATGCTCGTCAGATGCCTGGCCAGATACTTGTCGCTACAAATTTGATAGCTTATAGCCCATGATCCATATGGGCTGGAGCACGATTTGATCCACAAAATTCAAGGCGGGCGCCTCCAGCCCGGAAAAGGCCGAACTCCGCAAAGACCTGCGCGGCCCGCCTAAAACACATGCCCGGTCGCCAGCGCCGCCGCGGCCGCGCGGGTTTCGACACCCAGTTTTTCAAAAATATGTTCCAGGTGCTTGTTCACCGTGCGGTGGCTCATGCCCAGGATGTCGCCGATATCGCGGTTGGTTTTGCCTTTGGCCAGCCACGACAGCACCTCGGTTTCCCGTGGCGTCAACGCGGCATTGGCCAGGCGCGAGGGCGACGCGGCGTTGGCGCTGCACTGCTCCAGCAGCAGCATGGTTTCACCGATGCCGACGCGGCCCATGTTGCGCACCGACAGCTGCACACCGGCCAGGCTCAGCAGCACCTCGCCGGAATCGCCTTCGAGCGCGGCGTAAACCGGCTCGGGCAGGCGGCCCGGCTGCGTCCCGGCATCGGGGCCTTGCAGCCACAGGGCCGCCTGCGGCGAGCGCCAGGCGATCCGCCCGCGCGCATCCACCAGCACCACGCCGAAGCCGGCCACGTCCACGGCCTCGCGCGCCAACCGCGTCATGCGCGCATTGCGTGTATGGGTGTGCAGGCGCGCCACCACCTCTTGCGCGCGCAGCGGCTTGACGACGTAGTCCACGCCGCCGCAGGCAAAACCTTCCAGCACATGCGGCGTCTCCGACAGGCCCGTCATAAAAATCACCGGGATGTGCGCCATCACAGGGTTGGCCTTGATTTGACGGCAGGTGTCAAACCCCGACAGGCCGGGCATGACGGCGTCCAGCAGGATGGCATCAGGGGCGACCAGTTCCAGGCGCTGCAGCGCCGAGTCGCCGTCGCGCGCCACCAGCACGGTATAGCCCTCGCCTTCCAGCGTGTCGCACAGCATGCCCAGGCTGCTGGGGGCGTCGTCCACGACCAGCACCACGGGCCTTTGTTCCTCAGCGGCCTCAAGCATCGACGCCCTCCGTCAAATGATCGAGCAGCAACTCGAGCTCGCAGCGGCTCACAAAGCCGCGCAAGCGCGCGCAGCTGGCGGCCAGCGCCGGGTCTTCGGCCGCGACGCGGTCCAGCAGCCGGTGCAGGCCATGCACGTGGCCCAGCTTCACCAGGCGTATCAGCCCGGCGCGGGCTTCCTCGGGCAGGCCCAGGGAAGCTTCCCCGGATGCGCCCGCCGCGCCGGCAGCCGGCGGCGCGGGCGAAACCACCGAGGTCACCCACTCCAGCCCCAGGTGGCGCTGCAGGGCGTCCATCAGTTCCGACTCAAGCACCGGCTTGCCGACAAACGCCTGGCAGCCCGCCGACTTCAGCCGCGAGGCCTGGTTTTCAAACACATTGGCCGACACCACGATGATGGGCACGCCGTCATAACCCCGGCTGCGTATCTGCACCGCCGTTTCCCAGCCGTCCAGGTCGTCCATGCTGATGTCGAGCAGGATGGCGTCCGGCACGCCGTCCTTCAGGCTGTCAATGCACTCAAGGCCACTGGCCGCTTCTTTCACGTCAAAGCCCAGCGGCGTCAGCATGCCTGCCAGCATCTGGCGCTGCACCGGCTGGTCGTCCACCACCAGCAGCGTGCGGCGTTTGCCGAAGAAGCCGGCAATCTGGTGCGGCGGGTCGGCCTGTGGGCCGGGGTCATCGATTTCGCGCAGATAGAGCCGCACGCTGAAGGTGCTGCCTTTGTCGGGCTCGCTTTGCAGGCTCAGGTCGCCGCCCATCAGCGCGGTCAAGAGGCCGGTGATGGTCAGGCCCAGCCCGGTGCCCGGCTCGCCGCGCCGGCGGCCGGCGGCGCCGCGTTCAAAGGGCAGGAAGATGCGCTGCTGGTCTTGCGGCGCGATGCCGATGCCGGTGTCGACCACATCAAAACGGATCACCTCGCGCCGGCAGTCCACATGCAGCTTCACGCTGCCCGCGTCGGTAAACATCACAGCATTGCTCAGCAGGTTGATGATGATCTGGCGCAGCCGCTTGGCGTCGGCCTGCACCCAGGCCGGCATGCGGCCGCTGTGGGTGTAGATGAAGTCCACGCCCCTGGCCTCGGCCTGGGGCCGCACCATGCTGACCAGGCCTTCCAGGAAGTCGGGCAGCGGCACCGGAATCGGCTCAAGGCGCAAGCGGCCGGCCTCGATACGCGCCAGGTCGAGCAAGCCGTCCACCAGTTGCAGCAGGTGCTCACCGCTGCGCTGTATGGTTTGCACCGCGTCGCGTGGGGTGGTGGCCAGCGCTTCGCTTTTCAGCAAAATTTGCGAATAGCCCAGGATGCTGTTGAGCGGCGTGCGCAACTCGTGCGTCATGCCGGCCACGTAGCGCGTCTTGGCCTGGTTGGCCGACTCGGCCACTTCCTTGGCGGTTTGCAGCGCCGCGTCGGTGCGCTGGTGCGCCTCGATCTCACGCGACAGCAACTGGTTCTGCCGGTTCGACTCGTCTTGCGCCATGCGCCGGCTTTCGCTGCCCAGCACCACCCACCAGCTGCAGACCGCGACGATGAGCAGCAGCATGGCGAACACTTTCACAAACGCCGACCGCAGCAGACCCGACAGGTCACCCGAGGGTGAAAAGGTGGTCTCCTGCATATAGACCATGCCCATCACTGTGGCCAGCAGCGCACAGAGTGAGAGCATCACCACCATGTAGTGGCCCACGCGGAAGTTGACGCGGCTCGACAGCGCGCTGGGCAGCAGCTTGCTCAAAAACTCCTCGGCCTGCTCGGCGGCGCGCGAGCGCGTCTTGCAGCGGTCGTGGCAGCGCGACTCCAGCGTGCAGCACAGCGAGCAAATGGGTGCGCCGTAAGCCGGGCAGCTGGCCATGTCTTCAGCCTCGAAAGCGTTCTCGCAGACGTGACAGCGCACCCTCTGGCCGGGCACGCCCATGGCCTGCGGCTTGCGCGCGACGTAATAACGCCCTTTGGTCAGCCACGCCAGCAGCGGCGACAGCACCAGCGCCATGCCCAGCGCGATAAAGGGCGAAAAAGCCTCGGCCTTGGGGCCCATAGCGCCGGTATATGCGAACACCGACACCACCGTCGCCAGCAACATGGAGCCCAGGCCAACCGGGTTGATGTCGTACAAATGCGCACGCTTGAACTCGATGCCGGGCGGGCTCAGGCCCAGCGGTTTGTTGATGACGAGGTCGGCCACCAGCGCGCCCACCCAGGCGATCGCCACGTTGCTGTAAAGCCCCAGCACTTTTTCGAGCGCTGAAAAAACGTCCAGCGTCATCAGCAGCAACGCAATCGCGACATTGAACACCAGCCACACCACACGCCCCGGGTGGCTGTGCGTGAGGCGCGCGAAGAAGTTGGACCAGGCCAGCGAGCCGGCGTAGGCGTTGGTCAGGTTGATCTTGAGCTGCGACACCACCACAAAAACCACGGTCGCAGCGAGTATCCATGCCGGGTCGCTGAACACATAAGCGAAACCCGCCAGGTACATCTGCGTGGGCTCCACCGCCTTGGAGGCCGGCAACTCGTGCTGCAACACCAGGAAGGCCAGGAAGGCGCCGCCCAGCATCTTCAGCATGCCCAGCACAATCCATCCCGGCCCGGCCATCAGCACCGCGGCCCACCAGCGCCGGCGATTCGCAACCGTCTTTTCGGGCAGGAAACGCAAGAAGTCGACCTGCTCGCCGATCTGCACCACAAGCGAGAACGCCACGGTCGCCGCCGCACCAAACATGAGCGGATCGAATTCGCTGCTGCCCGAGGTGCGGCCGGTCAGGCCCGTGAAGTCCGAAAACGCTTGCGGGTTCTTCCACAGCACGGCCAGGTAAGGCAAGAGCAGCAGCACGCCCCACAGCGGCTGCGTCCACATCTGCAGGCGCGAGATCAGCGTGATGCCGCGAACCACCATGGGCACGATGACCACCGCGCTGATGACGTAACACCAGGCGATGGGGATGTCGAGGTACATCTGCAGCGCCAGCGCCATGATGGCCGCCTCCAGCGCGAAGAAGATGAAGGTGAAGCTCGCGTAGATCAGCGAGGTGATGGTCGAGCCCAGGTAGCCGAAGCCGGCGCCGCGCGTCAGCAGATCCATGTCGACGCCGTAGCGCGCCGCGTAATAGCTGATGGGCAGGCCGGTGAAGAAGGTGATCAGCCCCACCACCAGGATGGCCCACAGCGCGTTGGTGAAGCCGTAGTTGAGCGCGATGGCGCCGCCTATCGCTTCCAGCGCCAGGAATGACATCGCACCGAAGGCCGTATTGCCGACCCGCCACTCCGACCACTTGCGAAAGCCGCGCGGCGTATAGCGCAGCGCGTAGTCCTCGACGGATTCGTCGGCCACCCACGCGTTGTACTCGCGTCGAATACGAAAAATTTTCTGGGTGGCGATGGTCAAGGGCGGTCTCCATCAATCGGCAGCGGGCGGGCGGGCGGCCTGTCAAAGCCGTCCGCAAGAAGTGTGCCCGCGTCTGGTGCGTGCACCAGGATCGGTTTCTACGTTGATTGACGTATTGGGATACGCAGCCCTCGTGAACATGATTCACCTGACCCCAACGTAAGCCTTCCGCTTTTTATTGCGTCAGTTTTTTCCACTTTCACCGTTCACCTTTTCACCAACCGCAGGAGCCCAGCATGTCCAACGACGATCGCGACCCATCTTCCTTCATCAACCGCCGCCGCCTCATGCAGGGCGTCGCCGCGGCCCTGCCGCTGGCCGGCCTGCCCGGCTGGGCGCAGGCCCAGCAATTTCCCACGGCCAAGGTCAACACCACCAAGCTGGCCGTCACTGACACCGAAGTGACGGTAGGCCAGTTGCACTCGGCCACCGGCACCATGGCGATTTCCGAGACGGGTTCCATCCAGGCCGAGCAGCTCGCCATCGACCAGATCAACGCCATGGGCGGCGTGCTGGGCCGCAAGATCAAGGTCATCAAGGAAGACGGCGCCTCCGACTG
>JAJKJM010000096.1 GCA_021153985.1 Polaromonas sp. | reverse complement strand
TGCAGCGTGAAAACGCCCAAGCGCGAAAACTGCCGTTTCTTTCACCATGCCGCGCAGGCCGAGAACGCGGGCTTCAGGCCCTGCCTGCGCTGCCGGCCCGAGCTGGCCCCGCATTCGGTCGTCTGGTCTATCCAGGATGCGTCCTACATCCTGGCGCACCAGGCCGCCCGCCTGCTGGACGAGCCGGAGGTGTGGGCCGAAGAAGGCCCCTCCGTGGAAAAACTCGCCGCCAAGCTGGGCGTGAGCGACCGCCATGTGCGGCGGATTTTCGAGGCGCAGTTCGGCGTCTCGCCCATGCAGTATCTGCAGACGCACAGGCTGCACACCGCCAAACAATTGCTGGCCGACACCAACCTGCCGATCACGCAGATTGCGCTGATCAGCGGCTTTGCCAGTGTGCGGCGCTTTAACGCGGCTTTTGTGGAGCACTACAAACTCAATCCCACGCAGCTGCGGCGCCAGGGCCCGGCCCGCGTCGGCGAGGTGGGCGAAGGCGTCACCGTGCGGCTGGGCTACCGCCCGCCTTATGACGTGCAGGCCATGCTGGCCTTCTTTACCAAGCGCTGCATCAACGCCATTGAATTCGTCACGCCTGAGGCCGCGCAACCCGCGCTGGGCCGTACGTTCAGCATCGAGTCCGGCGGCAAGCTGCATGCCGGCTGGCTGCTGGCCAGCTTTGACGAAAGCCGCTCACAGCTGGTGCTGCGCATCAGCGACTCGCTGCGTGAAGTGCTGCCGCTGGTGATACGCCGCGTGCGCACCACGTTTGACCTGGACGCCGACCCGGCCACCATCAACAGCGTGCTGCACGCGAGCTTTCCGCAAGGCGACGGCCTGCGTGTGCCGGGCGCGCTGGACGGCTACGAACTGGCAGTACGCGCCGTGCTGGGCCAGCAGATCACCGTGGCTGCGGCGCGCACGCTGGCGCAGCGCATGGTGGACCGTTTTGGCGAGCCGGTTGAAACGCCCTGGCCGCAGCTGACGCGGCTCTTCCCCGCGCCCGCCGTGCTGGCCGCCGCCAGCGGCGACGCGTTGGGGCAGCTGGGCATCGTCAGGCAGCGCCAGGCGGCCATCGTGGGCATCGCTGAGGCGGTGGCCAGCAAACGGCTGCAACTGCACAGCGGCGCCGATGTGAACGCCACGATGGCCACGCTCAAAGAGTTGCCCGGCATTGGCGACTGGACGGCGCAGTACATCGCGATGCGCGCCCTGCGCTGGCCCGACGCGTTTCCGGCAGGCGACGTGGCCTTGCACAAGGCGCTGAGCGTGCAAGGCATGAAGAACCCGGCCCGGGAAGCTGAAGCGGCTTCGGCCGCCTGGAAACCCTGGCGCAGCTATGCGGTGATCCGCGCCTGGAGCGGCACGCTGGAGCGTCCCGGCTGACGGGGCCATTGATTCCGGAATTCACGGTGATTTATGCATATACGGAATGAATGCACGGCTTCGATTTCATTGGACGGCAAGCCGCCTTCGGGCGACCATCGCCGTCGAGTTGATCGAGGTGTGCTTCCCGGCCATGCACAACAAAGGGCGACGAAAGCCAACGCTACCAAATTGATAGCTGCTTGCCAACGTCCTGTATGGGCTACAGCCCTAAAAAGCTTAAATCTTCAACTGCCCTGAAGACATCGGGCAAGACCTCCTAACCACTCAAAAGGTGACAAAGATGAAATTCGACAACTCCATCGTTCAAACCACATTCCAAAGCCCGCTGGGCAAGATGATCATTGCCGCAACCGACAAGGGCCTGGCCGGCACCTGGTTTGCCGGCCAGCGCCACCTGCCGCCACAACTGGTGGAGCCCTGCATCTGGCGCGAAGACCCGGACCATCCGGTGATCAAGCAGGCGATTGCGCAACTCACCGAGTATTTCGCCGGCACGCGCACTTACTTTGACTTGCCGCTGGACCTGGCCTACGGAACCGCCTTTCAGCAATCGGTGTGGCAAGCCTTGCTGGCCATCCCGCAGGGTGGTACCACCAGCTATGGCGCCTTGAGCCACAGCATCGGCAAACCGGCTGCCGTGCGCGCGGTAGGCGCAGCGGTCGGGCGCAACCCGGTCAGCGTCATCGTGCCCTGCCACCGCGTGCTGGGCTCCGACGGTTCACTCACCGGTTATGCCGGCGGCCTTGATAAAAAAACAGCGCTGCTCAAGCTTGAGGGCGCACCCATGAAGGAGACCTTGTTTTGAGTTCAACCACCACCGGGCTGGCCGCGCCCGCCGCAGCGGCCGCACCCAAAAGCTGGGCTGCCGACTTCATCATGCTGGCGGCGATCTGGGGCTCGTCCTTTCTGTTCATGCGCATCAGCACGGTGGAGTTCGGCCCGCTGCCGACGGCCGCCGTGCGTGTGGGCATTGCAGCGCTCTTCCTGCTGCCCATCGTGTGGCTGCGCGGGCTGCTGCCTGACCTGAAGAAAAACTGGAAGAAGATTTTCTTCATCGGCATCCTCAACTCGGGCATTCCGTTTGCCTGCTTTTCGTTTGCGCTGCTGTCCATCACCACCGGGCTCTCGGCCATCCTGAATGCGACGGTGCCGATGTTCGGCGCACTGATCGCCTGGCTCTGGCTGAAAGACAAGCCCAATGCCTCGCGCATCCTGGGCCTGGTCGTCGGCTTTGCCGGTGTGGCCATGCTGGCCTGGGACAAAGCCACTTTCAAGCCCGACGCCTCGGGCATCGCGCCGGCCTGGGCCGTGCTGGCCTGCCTGTTTGCCTGCATCTGCTACGGCATCTCGGCCAGCTACACCAAGCGCTACCTCACAGGCATGCCGCCACTGGTAACGGCCGCCGGCAGCCAGATCGGCGCCACGCTGGGCCTGGCGCTGCCGGCTGCCTGGCTGTGGCCAGCGCAGATGCCGGGCGTGCACGCCTGGCTGGCGCTGCTGGCCGTCGGTGTGGTTTGCACGGGCGTGGCCTACATCCTCTTCTTTCGCCTGATCGAAAACGCCGGCCCGCCGCGCGCGCTGTCGGTCACCTTCCTGGTGCCGGTGTTTGCGGTGATCTATGGCGTGCTCTTCCTGGGTGAGCACGTGACGGCGTGGATGATCATTTGCGCTGTGGTGATTGTGATCGGAACGGCGCTGTCGACTGGGTTGCTGAAGCTGGGACGCAAGGCTTGAGGAGCGCCGCGCGCGCGACAATACGGGTATGAGCTCCGCACGCAAGACCAAACTCAAAATCAAGCTGGCCACGCCCAAGCCGCGCAATCCCTTGGTCGCGGCTGCGGTGCAACGCAAGGCCGGCTCGCATCGCAAATCCGAAGCGAGCCTGCGCAAGAAAGAAAAGATGGCGCTGAAGAAGCAGCTGTTTCAGCTGTAATACGGGCTTCGCTGCGGCTGGGTGAGAATCGGGGATCTTTGATTCACACCAACCAAGGCGATTCAACATGCTGCTGGCTTCCGCGTCTCAGACTCCATCCTGTTCATCCACCCGGCGCCTTGCGGCAAGCACCCTGCTTGCCGCACTGGCTGTGGCCTGCACCCTGGGCACCGCCCAGGCACAAGACTCGCTTGACGCAATGGTCAAAGCCGACGCCGAGCAGGCGGGCTTTCCAGCGATGGCCGCTGCAGTTGTGGTCAAAGGCAAGCTGCTGGCCGTGGGCACCGGCGGCACCCGCCGTGTCGGCACCGTCATCCCCCTCACCCACAACGACCGCTTTCACATCGGCTCCGACACCAAGGCCATGACCTCGCTGATGGCCGCCATGATGGTGGAAGCCGGCAAGCTGCGTTGGGACAGTACCTTCGAGCAGGTGTTCCCTGAACTGGCGGCTGGCATGGACGCCGGCGTGAAGCGCGTCACGCTCACGCAGCTGCTCTCACACACCAGCGGCCTGCCCTCTGACGACGCGGATTTTGGCGAGCTGCTGGCCAAGGTGGCACTTCAGCCCGGCAACCTCAACGACCAGCGTTACTGGATGGTCCAGCAGACAGTCACCAAGCCGCTGGCCAGAGAACCCGGCGCATCCTTTGCGTATTCCAACCTCGGCTACACCATGGCCGGCGCCATGATCGAGCGCGTGGGTGAGAAGTCGTGGGAAGAGCTGATCTATGACCGCGTGTTCACGCCGCTGAAACTCACCACTGCAGGCATCGGCCCCCAAGCCACACTGGGCCGCATCGACGCACCCTTGGGGCACGTCGTGGTCGACGGCAAACTCAAAGCCATGATTGGCGGCCCCGAAGCGGATAACCCGCTCGTCATTAGCCCAGCCGGCACCGCACACATGTCGGTGATCGACTTCGCCACCTGGGGCGGCTGGATGGCCGGCCTGGGCAAACGCGCGCCTTTCCTCGTCAAACCCGAAACGATGAAAAAACTCATCACACCGGTGGTCTCCATGTCGGCGGCCTCGACCTCATCCACCACCGTGGCGGGCGCTGCGCAGTACGCGCTGGGCTGGGGTTCCACCAAGATGGCCTGGACGGATTACCTGGTCGCGTTCCACGGCGGCTCCAACAACATGAACAAGGCCTATATCTGGGTCGACACCCAGCGCGATGCCGCCATCGTCGTCATGACGAATGTGGCGACGCCGAATACGGATGATGTGATGCAGAAGCTGGCTGGGAAGCTGTACGGCAGTTATGTGAAGACTGCGAAGTAAAGAACCGAAGAGTTGGATTCCGCCGAGCCTAAAACGCCGCTACTGACATTCGCGCATCATGCTGGCCTCTGAAATTCTGAACCACCTGGCGACGATCCCTGACGTCAACTCAGTCTCCGTCCACTACGTCAATAGAACGAGAGGAGAGACCGAGGAAAACTATGCAATCCTTGGAAACTATGCGGAGTTCCAGAGCATCGCCTCCTTCGCCGCGACGGCGTTGCGAGCACTGGCTGAGCATATGGGGTGCACCGAAAACGATCTATCCGGACTTGAGGTTGAGTCATGTGAACCCGCGTCGTGGATGCACCACTACAACGCAACATTACTTCCCGGCGCCGCCCTGTGCTTCCCGCCCGTATCGGTGCTCGGTTTCGAGCCCCCTGCCGAATTGCAGCGCAGGCTGTATCTTGTCCCTCATCTCTCAGGCATGGAGGAATCTTTCGTCTGCCAATCAGCCAAACACTATGTCCTGTTGTATTGGCACACAACGGGCTAGCTGGTTATCGCCTCTCCCCCTGCTACAGCGCCCCCGCCACCACATTGATGCTGAGCGCCAAAATCAGCATATTGAAGCCGAAGGACAGCACGCTGTGGATCAGCGTGAGGCGGCGCATTTCGCGTGAGGTGACTTGCACGTCGGACACCTGTGACGTCATGCCGACCACGTGGGCGTAGTAGAGAAAATCAAAGTAGTCCGGGTCCAGCCCGCCGGGAAACTGCAGGCCTGGCCCGTCAGGCTCTTTCCGCTTTTCTTCAAAGTAATAGCGGTGCGCATAGCGGAACGCAAAGATGGTCTGGATAAAGAGCCACGAGGCCGCCAGCGCGGCGATAGACAGCGCGATGTGCAGGCTGCGCTCCATGCCTGACAGGCTGCGTGACTGCTGCATGGTGACCGTGATGGCAGCCACGCAGGCCATGGTGGCCAGCAGCATCAGCAAGAATAACACCACACTGGGCTCGTCTTGCGCCTGCGCGCGGGCGCGTGTGCGTTTGGCGTCAAAGCGCACGCACAGCCACCAGGCCAGCCCCAAATAGATTGCCACACCTACACACCAACCGAGCAGGCCGCGGAATTGCCATACGGTGGGCAGCGGCAGCGCCGCGGTGGCAATACCGGCCACCAGGCCGGCGATGAGGCGCTGGGGGGCGCTGGTTTCGGAAAGATGTTTGCGCATGGCGCATTGTGCGGCCAGCAACGCCCCAACTTCAAGCGCGGCGGCGCAGGGACACGTTTGCGTGCCTGAAGGCAAGGCCCCCGGTCTTTTGTATGACTGTGTATCCGGTCCGTGCACAGATACAGCCGCATGCGAACTGGCCCCGCTCACGACACAGCGGCGATACGAACGGGCGGTCCAATCACTGAAGCCATCACTAACCCTGCGAGCTTCACCCGAGACAAACCATGACACTCCTGATCCTTGCCTTCCTGGGCGGCGTTCTCACCATCGTCAGCCCTTGCATTCTTCCTGTGTTGCCTTTTGTGCTGGCGCGTGCCGACCGGCCTTTTCTGAAGAATGGTTTGCCGATGTTGCTGGGCATGGCGCTGGCGTTTACCGCGGTGGCTACGCTGGCGGCTGTGGGTGGTGGCTGGGCTGTTGAGGCCAATGAGTACGGACGCTTCGCAGCCCTGGCCTTGCTCGCCGCGTTTGCCTTGACGCTGATGTTTCCCGCGCTGGCTGACCGCCTCTCGCGTCCGCTGGTGGCGCTGGGTGCACGAATCGCCGCCTCCGGCGACGGCGGCGCGCTCAAGGACCATGCCTTTACTTCATCGCTGGTGCTGGGCGCGGCGACCGGCCTGCTGTGGGCGCCTTGCGCAGGGCCGGTGTTGGGCCTGATCTTCACGGGTGCGGCGATCCAGGGCGCGAACGTGGGCAGTTCGCTGTTGTTGTTGGCGTACGCGGGTGGCGCGGCGACCTCGCTGGCGCTTTCGCTGCTGGTGGGTGGGCATGTGTATGCGCTGCTGAGGCGATCGCTCGGCGTCAGCCAATGGGCGCGGCGCGGCATGGGGGCGGCGGTGCTGGCCGGCGTGGCGCTGATTGCGACGGGCCTCGACACCGGGCTGCTGAGCCAGCTGTCGCTGAGCAGCACGTCGAAGATTGAGCAAAAACTTATCGCCGTTCTTGAAGCCACACCTGAAGCTGTCGCTGTTGCCGCTGCCGGGCACCAAGCTTCGCCGACACCCGCGCCCTGGAACGAAAGCACCTTTGCACCACTTGCCGGCGCGACCGGATGGATCAACTCACCCGCATTGACCAGTGCGGACCTGCGCGGCAAGGTGGTGCTGGTCGACTTCTGGACTTATTCGTGCATCAACTGCCTGCGCACGCTGCCCTACATCCGGGCCTGGGCCGACAAGTACAGGGGCGCCGGCCTGGTCGTGCTGGGCGTGCACTCGCCGGAGTTCGCGTTTGAAAAGAACCCGGACAACGTGCGCCGGGCGGTCAAGGATCTGGGCATCACCTATCCCGTCGCTGTCGATAGACGGCACGCCATCTGGCGCGGATTCCAGAACCAGGCCTGGCCGGCGCTGCATTTTGTCGATGCCCAGGGCAATGTCCGTCATCAGGTGCTGGGCGAAGGCCAGTATGAAGAATCGGAGCGCCTCATCCAGAAGCTGCTGGCAGAGGCCGACAAAGCCACCGGAGCCACCAGAGCCACCAGACCCAGTGGGCTTGTGTCGGTCCAGGGTGAAGGCGTACAGGCCGCGCCCGGTGGCCAGGTGCTGTCGGGCGAGACCTATGTCGGCCACGAGCGCGCGCAAGGCTTCGTGCCAGCAGGTGGCCTTCAGGCGGACCGCAGGCACAGCTACGAACCCGCAAGCATCCTGCCGCTGAACCGCTGGACGCTGGGCGGCGAGTGGACGGTGGAAGCCGAACGCGCTGTTGCAGCAGGCGCCGGCGCGCGCCTGGCCTACCGCTTTCGTGCAAGGGACCTGCACCTGGTGCTGGGGCGGGAACCCGGCGCAAGCGCCGTGCACTTTCGCATCCTGATTGACGGCAAGCCGCCCTTGGCCAGCCATGGCACCGATGTGAACGCGGACGGAAGTGGCGTGATTGACGCGCACCGGCTGTACCAGCTGGTCAGGCTGCCGGCCTGGGCGGGTGATCACCTGTTTGAGATCGAGTTTCTCGACCCGGGTGCGCATGTGTATGCCGTCACTTTCGGCTGAGCTGCTTCAACAACATTCATCACGACACACCCATGAAAAAACTCTGGTTCGCGTTGACCTTCTTTCTCGGCGGCTTTGCGCACGAGTTGCGCAACCCGGTCAGTTGCCAATGCATCAACTCGCGCCCGGCGGTTGTCTGGCGGCTAGGCGGCCGCAAAGACGCTGATTAAGCGCGCTATCTCATCTCGCTACAACGCTCCTCTCTTCTCTTCAATTCATCAACCACTTCAAGGAACCTCCATGTCAGAAATCATCAATCACCCACGCCGATTTTTCCTGGGCAGTGCCGCAGCAGGCATCGCCGCCGCCGAGATGGCATTCATGGGCAGCGCCCAGGCGCAAGGTGCATCAACGTCGTCCGTGCCGGCGTCCGCCTCCGGACTTGTCAAACCGTTAGCGCCCATCAAACAAATCCAGGCAGGCGAGCTGGACATCGGCTACTACGAAGCGGGGCCCATCGACGGCCCGCCCGTTTTCTTGCTGCACGGCTTTCCCTACGACATTCACAGCTATGCCGATGTCGCGCCGTTGCTGGCGGCCAAGGGCTGCCGCGTGATCGTGCCGCACCTGCGCGGCTACGGCACAACGCGCTTCCTCGACAGCGCGACGCCGCGCACGGCCCAGCAGTCGGCAGTCGCCGCCGACGCCATCGCGCTGATGGACGCACTCAAGATTGACCGCGCCGTGCTGGCAGGATACGACTGGGGTGCACGCACAGCCTGCATCGTGGCGGCGCTGTGGCCTGAGCGCTGCGCCGGTCTGGTGTCGGTCAATGGCTACCTGATACAGGACATCGCGCGCGCCGGCATCCCCATCCCCGCAAAGATCGAGTCCGGCCTTTGGTACCAGTACTACTTTGCGACGGAGCGCGGCCGTGCTGGCCTCACCGCGAACCGGCGCGACTTTGCCCGGGTCACCTGGGTGCGTAATTCGCCGACATGGAAGTTTGACGACGCGACGTTTGAGCGCAGCGCCGCGGCTTTTGACAACCCGGACTATGTCGAGATCGTGATCCACAACTACCGCTTTCGCCTGGGCCTGGCGCCCGGCATTGCGAAGTACGAAGCGCTGGAACGCCGGCTGGCCACCTTGCCGGTCATCAGCGTGCCGACCATCACGCTGGACGGCGACTCTGACGGCGTGGCGCCCGTGACCGACGGGAAGTCGCAGGCCGCGAAGTTCAGCGGGCCACGCTCGCACCGCGTGGTGCCGGGCGTGGGCCACAACCTGCCGCAAGAAGCGCCCAAGGCATTTGCGGATGCGGTGTGGGACCTGGTATCGCTGCGCAGCTGAGTTGCAGGTTTAAACGGGAGATTTGTACCGCAGTGTGTCTGGCCGCTTAGTGCGTACAGAACATTGCGTTGTGGAGACACCTGCGACATGCCAGGCCGCTGTAATTCACCTGTGTTTCGTGAGGACTCCCTGATCTTTTCAAAACCTCCCGGAAACCCATTCTTCTTCAACTTCGCAAAAAGGAAACTCACCATGACCGCCATCACCCTCCTCGACAAAGTCCTGTACACAGGCAAGACCCATACCTCCGGCGGACGCAACGGTGAATCCCGCAGTTCTGACGGCCGGCTGGACATCAAGTTGTCGCCACCCGGCAGCGCCGGCGCGGGGACCAACCCTGAACAGCTCTTTGCCGCCGGCTGGTCTGCCTGCTTTATTGGCGCGATGGGCCGTGCTGCCGGCGCGCAGAAAGTCACCCTGCCTGTAGACGTGTCGGTCGACGCTGAAGTAGACCTGGGCACGGCTGGTGACGCTTTCTTTCTGCAGGCACGCCTGAATGTCAGCCTTCCCGGGCTGGACAGGGCCACAGCCCGTGCCATCGTGGACGCTGCTCATCAGTTGTGCCCCTACTCCAAGGCCACGCGCGGCAACATCGGCGTTGAAATCAATCTGATCTGAGCCTGGAAAAAAGCCGCCTGCCCTTTTGCTGGGCAGGCGGCTTTTTGCTATTTCAACAGCGTGCCATTCCACGCTTATGCATCAAATCGGCCTCCAGCCCAACCAGCGCATGCACTATCAGCTACTAATTTGATAGCAGCTGCGCCCGCGTGATAGACAAAAAACTTCGCATTACGATGGTCTTTCTTGCATCCATCTGCGTTCATCTGCGTAATCTGCGGATAGATTTTTTATCCGCAGATTACGCAGATTTACGCAGATTGAAAACCAGGCAAGAGGTCAGACAGAGAAGAGAAAGAGAAAGACGGCCCTGCCCTATGGCCGCTCCAGGCCTGAAGAGAACGGCAGCACCAGACGCGCCGCCAGCCCGCCGCCGGGCCGATTCGACAAACTGAGCCGCGCACCGATGGAAGACGCCAGCTGCTGGGCAATGGCCAAACCCAGGCCGGTGCCGCCTGTTTCGCGGCTCCTCGAGTTCTCTACGCGGTAGAAAGGTTGCAGCACCGCCTGCAGCTCGGACTCGGGAATGCCGGGCCCGCGGTCCAGCACGCAAATCTCAATGTCCTTGTTCGGATTGACTTGCACTGCCAACTCCACGTCTTGTCCAAACTTCAGCGCGTTGTCGGTCAGATTCGTCAGGATGCGCCGCATCGCCAGTGGGCGGCTCATCACCGGATGGCCAACCTGCCCACTCACGCGGATCGGTTTGCCGGCGTCCTCGTAATCGCAGCGCAAGGTGTCCAGCAAGGCATCAAGGTCCACCTTTCGGGGGTTCTCGCCAGCGCCGTGCAGGCTGCGCGCGTACGTCAATGCCTCACGCACCAGCGTCACCATTTCGTCCAGGTCGTGCTGCAGCTTGCCGCGCTGCTCTTCGTCGTCCATCAGGTCGGTACGCAGCCGCATGCGGGTGATGGGCGTCTGCAAGTCATGCGAGATGGCGGCCAGGATCTGCGTGCGCTCCGTCAGGTAGCCGGCGATACGCTGCTGCATCGCATTGAAGGCGGTGGAGGCGCGGGCCACCTCGGTGGGGCCGCTCTCAGGCAAGGCGGTGCCTTTGAGGTCGGGCCCCAGGGCATCCGCCGCATTGGCAAGTTGCCGCAGTGGCTGGGTGGCGATGCGAACCGCGAAGAAGGCGCAAACGGCGAGCAGCGACAGCTGCAGCAGCAACAGCGCAGGCAGCCACGGGGAGATCGGCGTGGCCGCCGCCTGGAGGTTGATGGTGACCGGTGCGCCGTCGCTGAGGCGCAAGTGGATGTGCACGCGTTTCGAGTCGCTGGGGATGGCATTGACCATGATGTGGTAGCGCTTGTCGACCGCATTGGCGATGGACGCGCTGACCCGCGCGACGATCTCGTTGTCGTTTCCTTGTTCGGTGATGCCGCCGTCAAGCTGGTAGCGGTAGTTTTTGCGGTCTATCAAGGGCAACCACGCGCTGCGCTCGGCCGCGGGCACCCTGTCGAGGATGGCGATGGAACTGGCAATGTCTTTTTCCAGGTTGTCCAGCATCAGGTCGCGGCCGACCATTCCCCGCTCAAACATCACCAGCAGATAGGACATGGCCTGCGCGGCAAGAATGCCCAGAAGCAGGATCAGCATGAGGCGCGCAAAAAGGCTTCGGGGCCAGCGCAACCACGCGTGCGAGCGCATGCTCATGCGGCCTCCGGCCGGGCCTGGACTGCGATAGAGAACACATAACCTTCACTGCGGACCGTCTTGATATAGCGCGGCTCGCGCGCCTCGTCCTGCAGGCGCTGGCGCAGGCGGCTGACCAGCAGGTCGATGGAGCGTTCGAACAACTCGGCATCGCGCCCCTGCGTGAGGTTGAGCAGCTGGTCGCGGTTGAGGACGCGCTGCGGGTGATCGAGAAACACGCGCAGCAGCCGGTATTCAGCGCCACTCAGGGGCACCAGCGTGCCGCTGGCGTCCAGCAGATGGCGTCCGGTGGTGTCGAGCTGCCAGTCGCCGAAAGAGATCAGGTTCGAGGGTTCTTCCACCTGCAGATTGGGTGGCAGCATGCGCGTGCGGCGCAGCACCGAGCGGATGCGCGCCAGCAGTTCGCGTGCCGCAAAAGGCTTGGCCAGATAGTCGTCGGCGCCCATTTCCAGGCCCAGGATGCGGTCGGCTTCTTCATTGCGCGCGGTGAGCATCAGGATGGGAATGGCCTTGAATTTGCCGGCGCGCAGGTCCCGGCACAGGGTCAGGCCGTCCTCGCCGGGCAGCATCAGGTCGAGCACGATCAGGTCAACCGCGACGTTCTCCAGCGCCGCGCGCATGTGGCGGCCGGACTCCGCCTTGGTCACACGCAGGCCGTTTTTCTCCAGGTAGCTGCCCAGCAGTTCCCGGATCTCGCGGTCATCGTCGACGATAAGGATGTGGTCTGGCTGCATGAGGGGTCCTGGAAAACTCGTGATGTCGCATTTTGCGCTTCAACGCTGGCGAAGCCGGCTTCACTGGGCCAGCAACGCCTGGATGGTTTTCTCTGTTTCCTCGTAGCGCCCTTCGCCGAAGTGGCTGTAGACGATCTTCCCCTTCTTGTCGATCAAATACACGGCCGGCCAATAGTTGTTGTTGAACGCGCGCCAGGTCGCATAGCTGTTGTCCTGGGCCACCGCGTGTTTGATGCCCAAACGCTCGATCGCCGACTGCACATTCTTGGTCGACTTCTCGTACGCGAATTCAGGCGTGTGGACACCGACGGTGACCAAGCCTTTGTCCTTGTATTTGTCATGCCAGGATTTCACCGAAGGCAGGTGGTTCAGGCAATTGATACAGGTGTAGGTCCAGAAATCAATCAACACCACCTTGCCCTGCTGGTCGGCCATGCGCAGCGGCGCGGAGTTCAGCCATTGGTCGATGCCAGCGAACTCCGGCGCCACTGCGGGCGCGCGGCCCAGCGAGAAGAAAGCCGAGGCATAGGGCGTTGCACATGCCGCAGTTGCGGCGGCAAGGAATTGGCGGCGGGAGGTCATGGTCAGAATCCTTCATCAGGGTGAGAACACGGCGCGTACCAAAAGAGGGCCGGGCCGGCGTACAGGCAGCGGCTCGGTGAAGCCAAGCCCGATGAACGTATTGGAAAGCGGCCGGGTATCGCCCATGTGTCGTGGCCCGGCCGATGCGTAATCCGGGGTATCGCGCGGGCGCGTGGATACAGTGGAATACAAAAAGCAGCCGCAAGCCGACGCACCGACGCTGGACGGGAATACTGAAGTGGAGAGTGGGGAGTGAAAGCCAGAAAAGGAAAAGGGCCTGCAAGAAAACTTGCAAGCCCTTTCGGATTTGGCGGAGTGGACGGGACTCGAACCCGCGACCCCCGGCGTGACAGGCCGGTATTCTAACCAACTGAACTACCACTCCTGGTAGTGACAACATTCGCTCTTG
>JAJKJM010000095.1 GCA_021153985.1 Polaromonas sp. | reverse complement strand
CCCGACCGCTTCACCACCGGCTCGTCCATCATGCCGCAGAAGAAAAACCCCGACGTACCCGAACTGGCGCGCGGCAAGACCGGCCGCGTGGTCGGCCACCTGATGGGCCTGATCACCCTGATGAAGGGCCAGCCCCTGGCCTACAACAAAGACAACCAGGAAGACAAAGAGCCGCTGTTCGACACCGTGGACACGCTCAAAGACACGCTGCGCATCTTTGCCGAGATGGTGGCCGGCATCACCGTCAAGCCCGAGGCCATGGAAAAGGCCGCGCTGCGCGGTTACGCCACCGCCACCGACCTGGCCGACTACCTGGTGAAAAAAGGCATTCCCTTCCGTGACGCGCATGAGACCGTGGCGCATGCCGTCAAGGCGGCCACCTCGCATGCCGTCGATTTGTCGGAGCTGCCGCTGACGGTGCTGCAAGAGTTCAACCCGAAGATCGAAAAAGACGTGTACGACTGCCTGAGCCTGCGCGGCTCGCTCAACGCCCGCAACATCCTGGGCGGCACCGCGCCGGCGCAGGTGAAGGCGCAGATTGCGCGGCACCGCGCGCGGCTGGGCTAAGGGCTTTTCCCTCTCCCTCTGGGAGAGGGCTAGGGTGAGGGCTTGCGGCCTTTGCACAGACAGCGCAACATCACACGCTGCCGCCCTCATCCCAACCTTCTCCCAGGGGGAGAAGGAGTGAAGAAATGGCCGGTTTATTAAGCTTTGCCTAAGCCAGCACATGCATACTGTGCCTTTCCAATAAGGAAAATCCCAATGCGTTTGTTGCTCGTCGAAGACGACACCATGATCGGCGAGACCGTGCTGCAGTTGCTGCGCGGTGAGCACTACGCTGTCGACTGGGTGCGGGACGGCCGTATCGCCGACGAGGCCCTGCGCAGCGCGAAGTACGACCTGGTGCTGCTGGACCTGGGCCTGCCCAAGCGCGACGGCCTGGAAGTGCTGCGTGCCCTGCGCGCGCGCCGCGACACCACCCCCGTGATGGTGGCCACCGCGCGTGACGCCGTCGGCGACCGCGTCGCCGGGCTGGACGCCGGCGCCGATGACTACGTCGTCAAGCCCTATGACACCGACGAGCTGCTGGCCCGCATACGCGCGCTGATACGCCGCAGCGCCGGCCGCGCCGAGCCGGCGTTTGAACACAAGGGGGTCAGCCTGAACCCCGCCACGCGCGAGGCCAGCCTCAACGGCCAGCCGGTGTCGCTCTCGGCGCGCGAATGGGCGGTGCTCGAACCCCTGCTGGCCCGCCCCGGCGTCGTGCTGTCACGCGCGCAACTCGAAGAAAAACTCTTTAGCTGGAAAGACGACGTCAGCAGCAACGCCGTCGAGGTCTACATCCACGGCGTACGAAAGAAGCTCGGCAACGACATCATCCAGACCGTGCGCGGGCTGGGCTACTTGGTCCCCAAGCAATGAAGAAGGCGGCCAACCATTCCCTGAGAAGACGGCTGCTCTGGTTTGTCCTGGCGGCAATTTTCCTGGCCGCCCTGCTTCAGGCTGCCACCGCCTACCGCGGCGCCCTGCAGCAGGCCGACTCGATGTTTGACGAGCACCTGCAGCAGATGGCGCGCTCGCTGCGCAGCGGCATTCCGCTGACTTCACCGCTGGACGAAGCCGACAGCGACGACCGCTTTGAGGTGTATGTGCAGATCTGGGGCCAGGACGGCACGCAGATTTTCCGCTCGACCCGCTCGGCCCTGCCGCCGCGCGCGGTGCTGGGGTTTTCAGATGTAGAGGCCCACGGCAACCGCTACCGCGTCTATACCCTGCAGACCGCCCTGCAAACCGTGCAGATCGCGCAGGACCTGGATGCGCGCTCGGCCCGCGCGCGGGCGCTGGCGGTGCGCGCAGTGCTGCCTTTTATGTTCCTCACGCCGCTACTGATGGTGGCGGTGTGGTGGGTCATCAGCCGGTCGCTGGCGCCGATTGAGCGCGCGCGCCGCCAGGTGGCCGGCCGCCGCGCCGACGATCTGTCGCCGCTGGCCGACGCCGGGCTGCCCGACGAGGTGCGCCCGCTGGTCGACGAACTCAACCTGCTGTTTGGCCGCGTGCGCACCGCCTTTGAGGCGCAAAGGCATTTTGTGGCCGACGCGGCGCACGAGCTGCGCTCGCCACTGACGGCGCTCAAGCTGCAGGCCCAGGCCCTGCGCCGCCACGGCGATGCGCCGGCCGAACGCGAGGCGAGCATTGGGCGGCTCAACCAGGGCATTGACCGCGCCATACGGCTGGTCGAGCAACTGCTGGTGCTGGCCCGCGAAGAAGCCACCGCACCGGCGGGCGCGGCCGGCGCCGCCGCCGGGGCCGCACCAGCCGTGAACCTGCAGGACGTGGTCAAGCTGGCTGTGTCCGACGTGCTGCCGCATGCGCACCACAAAGACATCGACCTGGGCGTGATGGGCGAGCTGCCGGCGCAGGCCATGGAAGTCAGCGGCCAGGGCGAAGCGCTGCGCATCCTGCTGCGCAACCTGCTGGACAACGCCGTCAAATACACACCGCCCGCCGGCCGGGTCGATGTCTCACTGGCCGTGCAAGAAGGCCGGCCGGTGCTGACGGTCGAAGACAGCGGCCCGGGCATCGCGCCCGGTGACCGCGAACGCGTGTTCGACCGCTTTTACCGGGCTGCCAAGGAAGCCGCACCCGGCGAGGCGGCCGAGGCCGGCAGCGGCCTGGGGCTGGCCATCGTCAAGGTGATTGCCGACCGGCACGGCGCGGCGCTGCAACTGGGCACGTCGGAGCGCCTGAGCGGGCTGAAAGTGGAAGTCAGGTTTCCTGCGGCCGCGCCTACAGCCTGAGCTTTCCGGCTTCGGTCTGCTATTTATTCAATAGCTAACTGTCCATGTGGCTATTGGGCTAGCGGCACTTTTCTTCAATAAGCTCGACGGGGGCCGCCCTGCTCCGGCGCGGCAGCTCCATCCGGAGCGGGCCGCTGAGGGCGGCGGATTCAAGCCCGGTTTCAAGCCCGTTTTTAAGCCCGGCCTAAGACAGCGTCCTCATAGTTGCGGGTAACGGCACCATTGGTGTGCTCCAACCCAAGGAAGCAACTCATGAAATTCGCTGCATTGAAAAATACCCAACTCGTTCTTGCGCTGCTGGCTGCCGGCGCCATCGGCGGCGCCGGTGTGAGCGCGTTCAACGTCGCGCACTCCGTCGCCACCGCCGCCGCGCCTGCGGTCATCAGTGCCAACGCCGGCACCCTGGCACCCCTTCCCGGCGTGCCGGTCGCGCTGCCCGACTTTTCGCAGATCACCGAGCGCTACGGCCCCGCCGTCGTCAACATCAGCGTGACCGGCACGACCAAGGTGCGCAATGAGTCTCCCCTGGCCCAGGGCGACGATGACGACAACGACGACGCCCAATCCGGCGACCCCTTCTTCGAATTTTTCAAGCGCTTTCAGCAAGGCCCCGGCCGGCCCGGCGGGGTTCCCCGGGAGGTTCCCACGCGCGGCCAGGGCTCCGGCTTTATCGTCAGTGCCGACGGCATCATCCTGACCAACGCCCACGTGGTGCGCGACGCGAAAGAAGTCACCGTCAAGCTGACCGACCGGCGTGAATACCGCGCCAAGGTGCTGGGCGCCGACCCGAAGACCGATGTCGCCGTGCTGCGCATCGAAGCCAAGAACCTGCCCGTGGTCACCCTGGGCAAGGTCAGCGACCTGAAGGTGGGCGAATGGGTGCTGGCCATCGGCTCGCCCTTCGGTTTTGAGAACACCGTAACCGCCGGGGTCGTCAGCGCCAAGGGCCGCTCACTGCCCGACGACAGCGCCGTGCCCTTCATCCAGACCGACGTGGCCGTGAACCCCGGCAACTCGGGCGGCCCGCTCTTTAACACCCGCGGCGAAGTGGTCGGCATCAACTCGCAGATCTACACCCGCAGCGGCGGCTACCAAGGCGTGTCGTTTGCCATCCCGATCGATGTGGCGGCCCGCATCAAGAACCAGCTCGTGGCCACCGGCAAGGTCGAGCACGCACGCCTGGGCGTGGCGGTGCAGGAAGTCAACCAGGCCTTTGCCGACTCCTTCAAGCTCGACAGGCCCGAAGGCGCGCTGGTCTCTTCGGTCGAAAAAGGCGGCCCCGGCGACAAGGCAGGCTTGCAGTCCGGCGACGTGATCCGCGGCGTCAACGGCCAGCGCATCGTGTCCTCAGGCGACCTGCCCGCCATCATCGGCCTGGCCACCCCCGGCGACAGCATCAAGCTGGACGTGTGGCGCCAGGGCGCGGCCAAAGAGCTGACCGCCAAACTGGGCAGTGCCGACGAAAAGTCGGCCAAAGCCGCCACCAAAAAAGAAGCCCCCAACCAGGGCAAGCTGGGCCTGGCCCTGCGCCCGATGCAGCCTGATGAGAAGCAGGAAGCCGGCGTCGACAACGGCCTGGTCGTGCAACAAGCCACAGGCGCGGCGGCTCTCGCCGGCGTGGAAGTGGGCGACGTGCTGCTGTCCATCAACGGCGTGCCAGTCAAAAACATCGAGCAGGTACGGGCCACCGTTGCCAAGGCTGAAAAGTCCGTGGCGCTGTTGATTCAGCGTGGGGACAGCAAGATTTTTGTGCCGGTGAATCTGGGGTGATGGGCCCAGACGGCAATGAAGTACGGGCCCCCGGCACTTTGCCGGGGGCTTTTTTGTTGGGTAGTGGCCGTCTTGGAGCCTCCGATACGATAACGCCCATCGACCAAGAAGCGGAAATTCAACTTAACCAAAGTAAGACGTGAGCAAAACCAAGCTGATGATATTGCCTGTGCTTGCAGCACTTGCGGGAGTCTTTATTGCACTGGGGCCCTTTCAAGACCATGCAACCTCCATTCAGCTTGTCCTCGTTTTTTACGCGCTTTGCGTCTGGATATGGAGAGTCATGGTCGCGCTGGGCGTCGCGCTAGCCATAGCGTGGGCATTGAGTTGCATTGTTTCGTTCGACACTGCCTACCTTAGCTATGCGCTTCTCGTTCTAGGACTGGTTTTCGGCGTTGTTTGGCATGTCCACCAACGGCGCATCGAAAAAGACAAGGGCGCTCTTGAGAAGGTTGCTTAAACGGCTGACGTCCCCGTCGGCATCTGGGATTTGGCTCAAGAACGTCGGCACTGACCTTAATCAACCGGCCGATGACTGGGCAGTGAACACCGCCAATTGCGCCGCAAAAGCCCGCTGGTAAGCAGGCCGTGCTTCACCGCGGGAGATATAGGCGCAGAGCTTCGGGTATTCGTCCAGCAGGCCCGAACTGCCCAGCCTGCGCAGCACCGTGACCATCAACAGGTCAGCAGCGCTGAACGCACCGTCGAGCCAGTCGGCATCGCCCAGCCGGCTGGAAAGCTCGCCCAGCCTTGCACGCACGCGGTCCTCAAGGACGGGAAGGCGCTCCGCATACCATGGCTTGTCCTGGTCAAAGAGCGCAGCCATGGAGCGCTCAATGATGGGCGGCTCCACCGTATTGAGCGCGGCAAACATCCAGCTGATGGCGCGGCTGCGGGCGTTCGCATCGGCAGGCAGCAGGCCGCCATGGCGCTCTGCGATATGAAACACAATCGCGCCCGACTCAAACAGCGCAAGGCCGCCTTCTTCGTAAGTCGGAATCTGCCCGAAAGGACTCAGCGCCCGATGCGCGGGTTCCTTCATCGTCTTGAATGACACGAGGCGAACGTCATAAGGCTGACCGGCTTCTTCAAGCGCCCAGCGAACGCGCATGTCGCGCGCCAGGCCCCGGCCACGGTCAGGCGAGCGTTCGAAGGCGGTGATGGTGGGGGTCGTCGAAAGTGCCATGGTGATTTCCTTTGCGGGATGCCTGGTTGAGTGTTGCTGATGCCGGCCAATGATTTAGCGGCCATCTGGCCAGACGACGTTTGGGGTGGCCCCAAATCGACAAGCCAGGCGTGTTTTTTTGCGATTCCCAATGATCGGTGCAACCGCGCACCGGGCAAAGCCCCCAGCGACCTGTCCACATTGGCGCACTCCCCCGGCGCCAGGCAAGGGCCGATTGCCAAATGCCCTCAGTCATTTGCTGTCGGCCGCCGGCGCCAGGGCTTCGCAAAGGCAGCGCTCAAGCGCTTGGACCACCAGCCTGCGGGAACTCATGCCTTTTCGCAGGATGCCGATCTCACGGTAAAAAGTCTTGTCGCCCAGGGATAGGGCGCGCACCCCCGGCGGCATGGGCAGGTAGGCCTCGACCATCGGCACCAGCGCAACCCCCAGGCCTTCAGACACCAGGTTCATCAGGCCCGTGATCTCGTCAAGCTCAATGGCGTCTTGCACCGCAAGCTTGTTCTCGCGCAGGAAGCGGGTTACCAGGCGCCCGCCGAAAGACGTGCGTTCATAGCGCAGAAACGGCTGCGACTGGAGCAGTGCGCGCCAGTCCCGCCCTTTGGTGTCTTTGCGCACGAGCAGCTTGAAAGGTTCGTGCATCAAGGTCTGCCAGGTCATCTCCGGCAGGATGCCGAACGGCGGCCGGATCATGATGGCCGCGTCGATTTCCGCGCTGTCAAGCTGGTCCATCAGCTTCATGGACACGCCGGGCGCGATATGGACCAGCAGTTTCGGATTCTCCTTCCGGAGTGCCGCCATCGCACGGGGAAGCACCGTCGATTGAACGGAAGCGATAGCCCCTATCCGCAAGGTGCTGGCGAGTTCGTCATCGCCACCCACATCGCCCAGTTTGGAAAACAGGGAAACAATCTCTTCGGCGCGCGCGAGCACCCGGGCGCCCGCCTCGTTGAGCACGGCGGAGCGCCGTGTCCGGTCGAACAGCGTCAGCCCGAGGGATTCCTCCAGGCGCTGGATCTGGCTGCTGACGGCGGACTGGGTCAGGCCGATCTGCCCGCCGGCCGCGGAAAAGCCGCCGTAACGCACCACCGCGATCAAGGTTTTCAGCTCGGTAATCACAGGGGCCTCGCTTTAATTCATCGAATTTATTAATGCTCAGTTTGAATATATATCGTTTTTCAAGGTGCATCAATCGGCCTAAAGTACAAGCTTTCATGACTTCCACGACTCCACGAGGCTTACGATGACCGCACAAACCGCAACCACCCCCGCCAAAGTTCTCCCTCCGTTTCACCTGGCGTTTCCCGTCCACGACCTGGCCGTCGCGCGCCAGTTCTATGGCGAGCTTCTGGGATGCTCCGAAGGCCGCAGTTCCAGCGAATGGGTTGACTTCAACTTCTACGGCCACCAGATCGTGGCGCATCTGGCGCCGGAGGAATGCGGCCATCGCCAGACCAGCGCCGTTGACGGCCACAACGTTCCCGTCCGCCATTTCGGCGCGATCCTGTCTCTGTCCGAATGGGAAACCCTGGCAGCTCGGCTCAAAGCGGGTGGCACGAAATTTGTCATCGAACCCTACATCCGCTTCAAAGGTGAGCCAGGCGAGCAGGCCACCATGTTTTTCCTCGACCCTTCCGGAAACGCCATCGAGTTCAAGGCCTTCGCCACGCTGGACAACCTATTCGCCAAGTGAGGGAAGCGCCGTGACCCACTTCAAGGAGGTTTATCCACTGAGCGTTGCTGCTCTCGCAACTCAATTTTTTCGCGGAGGGCCTCAAAAAAATTGTCCTCAAATCCACCCAATATACGAAGCGCCTTGTCTCTGCTGTTTGGGTTAGGCGAATCTAATGAGATGCCTTGACGAAGCGCCTCGCGCTGGTAAGCCTGGGAGATGTCACCAACAAGCTCCTGCATCTCCATCGCATACGCTTCATCGTATGACTGCAGAGCTTTATTGACTAAGAACTCCCGGACACGAGCTGTTTCGTCCGAAGGCGTCACTCCCCACAACAGGCCCACAGTTCCAAAACTGGATGGCTCGTAATCAGAGACGAAATCTACAAGTTCTGCCAGTCCGAAATGGCTAATCATCTGATCAGCAACCGCATCAAATCGAGCCCCCACTAGTTTTTTTCTTAGTCTTCTGTCTGCAGTAACCCATATTGAACGCAACCCTTTATCAGCCTCCCGTTCAAGAGCCGAAAGTTGCACCGCATCATGTTCGATTAATGTCGGATTCTTTATCCGATCACCGTCTCGCGCATAAGCTTTGGTTAATTCAAAAGAAATATCGCTATATCCGTCACCAACGATTTCATTCTTTTTTAGGGTCAGTATGTCTAATTTCTTGATGTGCTGTTCAAGTTCCCTCTCCGTCGTATACGGTGCATTCCGAGCAATAAATTCGTGAAACTTAAGGCTTGGTTCGGTCAACAAATTCTGAACAAACGCTCCCATGTATACATTTATATTCTGAGATCCATCTAAAGTTGCCTGGCGAATCGCGAAGTCATTAAAACCTTCACCCTCCATTTCGTACTCATGTAGGGCGCGCCAGCGATGGCTGATCACTTCGTTCAGATAACCGTCATACACAAGAACTGAAAAAGTCTTGTTCACTTTTCTTGAAATTTTGTTCAAAGCGCGAATGGTCGACTGGTAAAGATCAAAGTACCTATGACCAGGAACAAGCGCCGGAAGCAGAACACTTGCATCTAAGTAAATCCGCTCGGGCAACAACGAGGCATGACTAACGGCGGTTCTGGGAGCGGAATAGATTAGCGCAATAGAAAAACTGACTCTTCCTATTTCAGCCAATAACTTAGCTTCAACTGGCGACGGATAAACAAACAGATGCTTCATCGCAGAAGAAATATGCTCTAACTGTTTCGGCGTCAACAAACGGCCAGCATCTCGGACATGGTGCTCGATATTTACATCCGGCGGAGTGGAGTTCCGAAGAAAGGCCGCACCTAAGTCCCATCCTCGGCTCTCAATCAGTACTTCAATCGTCTTCGCAATTCCCCTCTTCATGTCTGATGTAGAGCCTGTGCCATACATGACCTTGATTCGATCTATAACGGACTGAACTAATGAGTCTGTTGCCACTTTAAGTGGGTTGGCTAAAGCCTCATTAGATTTGAAAAATACCTCGCCACGATCTACCTGCCTTTGCCTAGTGATTAGTTTTTCTGCAAGTAGCTTGTCCAGCGAATTTTTGAGTATCTCGTTAGACTCCTGTAAATCCAACCCGAACTGTGATTTGAATTTTCTTTGAAGTTCCGGTCGCGAAAGACCTTTTGACTCTTCCGTAATTGAGCCAAGAATCACCCCTTCAAAAGTAACATTTCGAAGAGTGTCTTTGTCCTGTCGAAGCTCCAGTCTCGCAAAAGTGGCTGACAAAAATCGCTTCATAGGATCAAGGGGACCCACGACCACTGGCGGGTGCAAATCGACCGAACTATTGGGCGATGCTGCGGTGCTCGTTGGAGGATGAAATTCATCAATGGCACGCCACAACTCTGAATGATTATTAACAGGCGAATATGTGATTTTTCGTATGTTATAGCGATTCAATTTTGCAAGCATCGAGTCGTCAGCATCCTCAGGGAGGAGTGCGAGATGCTCTTGCATACTTCGACCGCCATACAATTTTTCAACCGCCGCCAACACCGCTTGAAGCGCAGGGTCTAAAAAGGAAAACCCGACGATTAGCAACTGTCGCTGCGTGAACAAGTGCCGAATGACATCTAAATATGCGGCATCGTTTAAAGCAATTTGATATTGCGCGTCAGTGAAAACTATCGGATCCTGGCCTTCGATACGACCATGAATTCGGCTTACAAAAAAATCTTGCTCCAACGTAGTTGCTATAAAAGAACCTGATCCATACTGGTAGTCGATCGCGGCCTTCCCATGTTCAGCTGCATATGCATTCAATAAGGTTCGATCAAAATTGGTCGTTACTATTGCGCTGACTGGTAACCTCACCGTTGAGCGCAACGGATCTACGTTGTCTTGGCTTAGCAAGCCACTCAGAATTTTTCGCTTCACCGCCGGAGTAATTACCGGATGAGCATCAAAAATAGTCGCTGCGTATAGCAACTGGTTGGACGCTACACATTGCTCAATGAGTGTTGCAGCTAGGGGATCATTTTTCCGTATTTGGTTGGCAATGCCTGATAGAAGTGCGGGCCAACTTGGCAATCCCACTCGCATGGAGACACCGGCACCCGCAAAAAGCACTGGACTTTTAGAGGTCCGAAAGAACTCGCGTATGTTTTCGACCAAACTCATACCCCCGCTCCTCAAAATTATTATTGACTATCATTTTGCTCGAAAGTGAAGGGGAACGACATTCGGACTAGCCCGACATAGTCGCCACCATTGATATCATCCGGAAAACCCTGACATGACCCACTTCAAGCAAGTCGCGCTCTCACATGCCAGCCGCCTGATCAACCATGGGCCCACGGTTCTGGTGACCAGCGCTCATGGCACAGCGCGCAACATCATGGCGGCCGCCTGGTCCATGCCCGTGGAGTTCACCCCACCCCGCATTGCCATCGTCATAGACAAGAAAACCTACACGCGTGAACTCATCGCCGCGAGCGGCGGGTTTGGCGTCTGCATCCCTTGCACGACATTGGCCGGCCTGACGCATGCGGTCGGCAGCGAGTCCGGCCGCACGGTCGACAAGTTTTTGCACTACGGCTTGAAGGCCCGCATCGGGCCCGTGCTGGGCATGCCCCTGCTGGAAGAAGGCTGCGCGGCCTGGCTGGAGTGCCGGCTGATCAGTGAGCCGCATACCGAGGACGCGTACGACACCTGCTTTGCCGAGGTGGTCGCCGCAGCCGCCGACGAGCGTGTGTTCCAGAATGGCCACTGGCGCTTCACTGAGGACAACGTCGATCTGCAGACCATTCACCATCTGGGGGGCGGCAACTTCGTCCGGCCGGCGGGAATGTTTCATGCCGGTGATGCGGCGGCAAAGAAGCCCTGAGCTTTATCGTTTCCTCGGGAGTTGGTTTCAATTCCATTTCCAGATCATTCGTGAACGCGAAGGCGAAGCGCAGACAGTACAAACGTACGGCCAGCGAAACCGACAAAGTGCACGGATGATCTGGCGAAGCCCCTATTCCATTTCCAGATCATTCGTGAACGCGAAGGCGAGCGCAGACAGTACAAACGTACGGCCAGCGAAGCCGACAAAGTGCACGGATGATCTGGCGAAGCTCCTATTCCATTTCCAGATCATTCGTGAACGCGAAGGCGAAGCGCAGACAGTACAAACGTACGGCCAGCGAAGCCGACAAAGTGCACGGATGATCTGGAAATGGAATTACTATTGCGGCCATGAAAACAACCTACATCCTTGGCGCCATCCTCGCTTGCAGCATCGTCGGCGCATTGGTCGGCGCCCGCGCGGCCCGGACCGCTCTCTTCGTGGCATCCGCACTCCTGGCCCTCTACGGCCTGTTTCGCCTGCTGGGCTGAACTCGTACTTCCTGATCGGCCCCACGCGAGCCTCACGATTTCATGGCCACCACCAGCCGAAACCAGGGCAACCTGATCAGCGTCATCCTGCGGCGCGGCCGGGAAGAGCGCCTGCCCCAGGCGGCGGGTGGGCTCACCTTCACCATGGTGATGTCCATGGTGCCGCTGCTGGCGGTGAGCTTCGCGCTCTTCGCGCGCACGCCCGCCCTGCACGCCACCGGTGATGCGATTCGCGAGCACCTGCTGCGCGGCTTGCTGCCGGCGGGCATCGCCAAGACAGTGCTTAAACATCTGGCGCAGTTTGCGGGCAATGCCAATGGCCTGACGCTGGTGGGCTTTGCCGTGCTGCTGGTGTCGGCCTTGTCGCTGCTCCTGAGCATGGAGAACACGCTGAACCGCATCTGGCAGGTCAAGAAACCGCGGCCGGTGCTGCGCCGACTGGGCCTTTACGTGAGCATGCTGCTCACCGGCCCGGTGCTTATCGGCGCGAGTTTGTGGGCCGCGTCTTATTTGGCGGCGGCCTCCAGCGGGCTGGTAGGCGCGCGGCCTGCATGGGTGCCGCATGCGCTGAACCTGGGGCCCGCCATTCTGAGCGCGGCGGGCTTTGCCTGCCTGTTCCGTTTTGTGCCCAACACTGTCGTGCGGTGGCGCCATGCGATCACGGGCGGCCTGCTCGCCGGCATCGCGTTCGAGCTGGGCAAGTACGGCTTTGCGATTTACCTGGCCAATGTGCCCACGTATCGCACGATCTACGGCTCGTTTGCGCCGCTGCTGGCTTTTCTGGTGTGGGTGTATTACTCGTGGCTGGTGACGCTGGCTGCGGCGCT
>JAJKJM010000094.1 GCA_021153985.1 Polaromonas sp. | reverse complement strand
TTCGCGCGTCATGGAGCTCGGCGGCCTCGTCGAGTCACAGATTCGTTTGGCCATCTACGCCTTGTCGCAGTTCAGCGCCGAAAGCGCCAACCAGGTGATCGACACCGAATCACGCGTCAACGCGATGGAAATCGACATCGACCGTGAGCTGTCGTCCATCATTGCGCGGCGCCAGCCAACGGCCCGCGACTTGCGCTTGTTGATCGCCATCTCCAAAACCACCGCCAACCTTGAGCGTGCCGGCGACGAAGCCGAGAAGATCGCACGCATGGTCAAGTCCATCATCGAAAGCGGATCGTCCCGCGCTCTGCCTTCTTCCGATCTGCGTGTGGCGGCGGAACTCGCCTCCGGTCTGCTGCGCAAGGCGCTGGATGCTTTTGCCCGCCTGGACACCGCGGTGGCTGTTTCCATTCTTAAAGAAGACGACCAGATCGACCAGGAATTCGACGGCTTTGTGCGCAAGCTCATCACTTACATGATGGAAGACCCCCGCACGATTTCCCCGAGCCTGGATTTGCTGTTTGTGGCCAAGGCCATTGAACGCGTCGGCGACCATGCCAAGAACATTGCAGAATTCATCATCTACATCGTCAAAGGGGCCGACGTACGCCATACCCCTATGGAACAGATCGAGTCCGCAGTGAAATGAGCCCCCACGGTCACTCACTTCGTGTAGCTTCCTGCCCCCCGAGGGGGCCGCTGCGCCTGCGATCTGGCAAAGCCAGTCCCGCGGCCCCTGCTGATATAAGAAGTAGCCCGCCGCCAGAGGATTTCCTGGTGCACGAGCGCCTGGACCTTTGCAAGAACGAATTTTCATCATGAAGCACCAGCCACGCATATTGATTGTTGAAGACGAGCCGGCCATTGCCGAGTTGATTGCCGTCAATCTGCGGCATGGCGGCTTTGACCCCGTGGTGGCGGAAGACAGTGTCTCGGCCCAGCGCGAACTCGACGCCGTGCTGCCCGATGCCATCTTGCTCGACTGGATGCTGCCGGGCCAAAGCGGTATTGCGCTGGCCCGCCACTGGCGCAAGCAGGCGCGTACCAAGAGCATTCCCATCCTCATGCTGACAGCGCGCGGTGATGAACCTGACAAGGTGGCAGGGCTGGATGCCGGCGCCGACGACTACATCACCAAACCATTCTCTACCCAGGAACTGCTGGCGCGCATACGCGCTGTGCTGCGCCGCCGCGCGCCGGAGTCGGTGAACGACAGCGTGACGGTGGGCGGGCTGGTCCTGGATGCCGCCACACACCGCATTTCCTACCTGGGCCAGGAACTCAAACTGGGCCCGACCGAGTTCAAGCTGCTGCACTACCTGATGAAGCACGCCGAACGCGTGCACAGCCGCAGTTCCCTGCTCGACAAAGTCTGGGGCGACCACGTTTTCATTGAAGAACGCACAGTGGACGTGCATGTCAAACGCTTGCGGGAAGCCCTGGGGTCAGCGGGCGTGATGGTGGAGACAGTCCGTGGGGCAGGGTATCGCCTGACCGCGATGGCTGCCAACAACGCGGTCGCTGCGGCACAATCGAACGCATGATCCTGGAAACAGCAGTTGGATGTGCCCGAGTGTGCTGCGCGCGGGGTGTCAGGCAAGGCGCGACAACGCAGTGGGCTACTGCCCACAAGGCGGAGCAACGCCGCATGGCGCGGCGCAATCGGGTACGTAGCGTTGTTACCCATCAGCTGAATTCGAACGAAGAGGAAACGTCAATGTTCACGAGGCTTTCCGAAGGTTCACAAGCGGTCAACTGCTGTTTCCAGGATGATTAATCGGTGGATTGTTTTTGCCGCCTGCATGATTGTTGGCGGCGGCTTGGGCTTTTGGGCGCGTACCGTCAACGGCTTGAGCTTCGGCTTGGGCATAGGCCTGGCGGTGGCCGCCATGGTCTGGCTGGTGATCGACAGCTTCTTCATCAACCGCCTGCTGCGTTGGCTGCGTACTGAGCAAAACAAGGACGCGCCTGCCGTGATGGCGAGCAGTGCTCCCAGCATGCCCGGCGTGTGGGGCGAGGTCGCGGACCGGACCCGCAGGCTGCTCAAGAACCGCGACCAGCAGTTGCAGGAGAGCCAGGCCCGCCTGGATGAATTCCTGGCTGCGATGCAGGCCTCTCCGAGTGGGGTGGTGTTGCTGGACGCCCAGGGACGGATCGAGTGGTGCAACCAGATGGCAACGCAGCATTTCGGCTTCGACGCCCAGCGCGACGTGTTGCAGCATATCGCCAACCTGGTTCGGGAGCCTGCCTTCAAGGCCTATATGGCGGCGGGCGACTTCTCCCATGACGTGGTGATCCCCGGCAACTTCAGCACGCCGGCCCGCCCCGTCAAACTGTCGGTGCACGTGCACTCTTACGGGAAAAATCGCAAGCTGGTGTTGTCGCGCGATATCACTGCGGTCGAGCTGGCAGAAGCCATGCGCAGGGATTTTGTGGCCAATGTGTCGCATGAGATCCGCACGCCGCTCACTGTGCTGTCGGGCTTTATCGAGACGCTTCAAACCTTACCGCTCAAGGAGCCCGAGCGCGCCCGTTACCTGTCGCTGATGGCGCAGCAGTCCCAGCGCATGCAGACGCTGGTGAACGATTTGTTGACCTTGTCGCGCCTCGAAGGCAGCCCGTTCCCGGGCGCCAATGACTGGACGACGCTCAGCGCGTTGCTGGCCCAATGCGAGCAGGAGGCACGTGCTTTGTCCGGGGTGATCGCACCACAAGGGCACCGGCTGGAATTTGATCCAGGCCCGGCCTGTGAAATTGCCGGCGTGCAAACTGAGCTTTACAGCGCCATGTCCAACCTGGTGACCAATGCCGTGCGCTATACGCCCGAAGGCGGGCTGGTTCGTGTCAGCTGGACGTTGCGGGACGACGGACGCGGTGAATTCAAGGTCAGGGATACCGGGCCAGGCATTGCGCCGGAACACCTGCCGCGGCTGACCGAGCGTTTTTACCGGATCGACCGAAGCCGTTCACGCGAGACCGGTGGAACCGGCCTGGGCCTGGCCATCGTCAAGCATGTGGCCCAGCGCCACGGCGCGGAGTTGAATATCAAAAGTGAAATCGGGCAGGGCTCCTGCTTTTCGATCATCTTTCCGGCCACGCGCGTGCGCCGGATTCAGGTTGCGCAAATCGTGCAAGCCGCCTAGGCCGCCTGAGCCTGCGGCGCGACCCGCAGGCTGCGCCTGACAGCGTGCCACAGCAAGCCCAGAAAGCAGGCGGCTACCAGGCCGATGGCCACCGTGCTGGCAGCCCAGAAACTTCCGGTTGATTGCGTCGCGGCATGGCCGGCAATGCCCTCATAGGCCAGGCGATAGCCTCCCAGAAGCCCGAGGCCCCAGAGCAACACGCCATAAAGCGCCAGTGGCGTGATCGTGATGCGGTAGCAGCGCAGCAAAAATGCGGTCAGGGCCTGGGTCGCATCGGCCACATGATAGAAGGCCACCCATACCAGCAGTGAGGAAGCGAGGGCAACGATTTCGGGGTTGCCCGAGTACCAGCCCGCAATCAGCGGGCCGGCCAGGGAAACCAGGGCCGCCAGCGTGATCGCCGCAACGCCTGTGAGTTTGAGTCCCAGCAGAACCACGCGTTTGGCGTAATCCGGGCGGCCGGCGCCTATCCAGAACGACACGCGCGCGCTGCAGGCAATGGCCATGGACAGCGGCATCATGTAGAGCACGGCCGCCACGCTGGAGGCAATCTGGTGGCTCGCAGACGCCACGGTGCCCAGCCGGGCGATAAACAGGGCCATGAGGGTGAACGATGTCACCTCCACCAGATAGGCCAACCCGCCTGGAATGCCGAGCCTGGCGAAGTTGCCGATCTGCGCCCAGTCGGGCCGCTCCATGCGGAGCCAGATGTTGTACGGCTTGTAGAGGGACTGCGTGCGCAACATCACTATGGCCAGCACCAGCAGCAGATAGTTCACGGTCAGGGTCGCCCAGGCGCAGCCCACCGCGCCCATGGGCTCCACACCGGCGCCGCCGGCCACCAGCCAGATCGACAGCGGAATTTTGACCAGCAGTGCGCCGACCTGCAGCCAGGTGACCAATAGCGGCTTGCCCAGGGCCTGGTTAAAGGTGCTGTAGATGCGAAAGAGCAGAGACGGCGCGAATGCGAAAGCCAGCACTGCCAGGTAACGCTGTACTTCATCCCGCATGAGTTCGGGCACCTGCGCCCAGCGCAGCAGGGGGCCCGGAAAGAGCATCGCCGTCATGCCTGCCACCACGATAAAACCGCACAGGTACATGCTCTGGCGCACCGATGCGCCCACCGCCTCATGCCTGCGCGCACCCAGCATCTCGGCCCAGATAGGCAACAGCGCCTGCACGATGCCGATCAGGCCGACATACACGCTGACGTACAGGGCGGAACCGACCGAGAGAGCCGCCAGCGCTTCGTCGCTATAGCGTCCGGCAATCACGGTGTCGGCCACACCGAAGGCCATGACGGCCAGTTGCCCGACCAGCACCGTGCCGGCGTGCTGGCTGATGACTTTGAGTTCGCTCAAGGACTGGTTCTTGGTTTGGCGCGGCGTGCGCTGCCGGCCGGCTTGGCGGCAGGCGGGGCATCAAGGCTCACCCGCTTGTAGAGAAGAACATTCTCTGTCTTGTCCGTGGGCCGGCGCACCGTGGCCTGGAAGGCCCAGTCGGGCAGATTGACCGTGCTGCTGAGCGTGGACTGGGCTTCGATATCGACAATCAAATAGGGGCAGCTGGCCTGGGCGCCAGCCTGGCGCAATTCGAGCTGCCCGTGGTATTGCAAGGCCGCCGCCTGCGCACTGCCGATGCCGTAAATTTCAACGCAGGCATTTTTGTCGACCAGGCTGGCGATCTGGCGCGAGATGGGCGCAAAACTGCGCGCATAGTCGAGCAAGGGCATCCAGAGCGTCATCAGCAGCAGCCAGCACAGCGTGGCGCCGCCGGCAGGCAACACCAGCGACTTCCACACGGCTGCGCGTTGCGCGCCCGCCCGCCACTTGACGAGCCAGGCCCAGGCTAAAGTGGCGAGCAGAGCCACCAGGAAGGCGAACCAGGAAAAGCTGGGCTCGAAGCCCGGCGCCAGCTTGGCCACGTTGGCGGCGGGCTGCCGCGGCACGCCAGTCTGCATGGCAATCCAGACCACCCAGATGATGATGCCGCAGCCGGTGAAAAACAGCAGGGTGAACCAGTCGATCAGCGAAGCCACGCTGCGCTTGAGCGTAGGCAGTGCGAAGGCCGCCAGCGCGGCGAGCGGGGGCAGGCTGAGCAGCAGGCTGCGGTCAGAGGCTGTCGTGGTCAGCGTGGCGGCAACCGCCATCCCGGCAAACCAGAGCGGCAGCGCAACGTGGCGGCTGGCCAGTTGCCTGCGCCAGCGAAACAGCGTCCACATCGCCAGCGGCCAGGCCGGCCAGGTGAACCACAACAACAGGCGGCCCAGGCTGCGCCAGTCTTTCCAGGCCGTGGCATCGTCGGTGCCGGGCAGGTGGATGCGCCAGCGCCAGAGGTCCAGTGAGTAAGCCAGCAGGGAGACCCCCAGCGTGATGCCGGTAATCAGCAGCACCCAGTGCCAGGACTGCTGCCTGGCCGCAGGGTCGGCCTGGCCGGTTCCCCAGCGCATGTGGGTCCACTCCACCAGGGCGCCGCCAACACCAAACAACAGGGCCAATGTGGGGGCGCCGCTCAAAGCCAGTCCACCCAGCCCGAGCAGCAGGCCGAAGGCCGGCCCCAGGATTTTGGTGGCCGGGCGATACGGGCTGGCCGCCATGGCATAGAACGCCAGAGCGGTGAAGCCAAGCTGCGCCAGCGCGGGCGTGGTTTCGTGGGAGAGCTGGGCCAGGCCAAGGCAGGCGATCAGCGCCAGCAGGCCGGCATCGGCAATGGCCCGGGCGTAGTCGACCGGGCTGGCCTCGCCACCGAAAGCGAAAGCAACCGGCTGGGCTTGCGGGCTGCGGGCAAGGTAGTAGACGGCGTACCAGGTAGCCAGCAGGGTCAGTGCGAGCAGCACCACAAACGGAATACGCACCGCCAGGGCAGGGTCAAGAAAAGGCAGGCATTTGATGGCGATGGCGCCCAACCAATAGGGCATGAGCGCATCGAAGCCGGTGACCTTGCCCAGCAGCTGCGGTTGCAGCCAGTGGGATGCGGCGGATGCGAGTTCGCGCATCACGCCGAACGCCGCGATGTCCTCGTTCTTCCAGGGGCCCCGCCCCAGAAAACCCGGCAGCACATAGGCTATGCAGAACAGCCACAGAGCCAGCCGTGGCAGGCGGCGCACGGCGGACTGGGCAATGATGGCGGGCGAGGGTTTGTTCAAAACGATTGGAATTTGAAAACGGCGGAAGTGGTGAGCGGGGCAGAAAAGACTATCGGTCACGCACCGTGAGCCATCGGTGATTTTGCGTTAAACCGGGCCGGGATGCTTTGCGGCATCCGGCGAATTTTGCCGAAAAAAAAGCAGCCTGAAATTCAGGCTGCTTTTTGGCAGGCTGGCGAAAATTTCGCAGCTTACTTCGCAGCTTCGGGCGCGGCCTCTTTGGCAGCGGTCTTGCCGAAACGGTTGCGGAATTTCTCAACGCGGCCGCCCATGTTGTCCACGGATTTTTGTGTGCCGGTGTAGAAGGGGTGCGATTCGCTGGACGTATCGAGCTTGTACAGGGGCAACTCGCGACCGTCGTCCATCTTCACCATTTCTTTGGTGTTGACGCAGGAGCGGGTCACAAACTTGAAGTTGTTGGACAAGTCCAGGAAACAAACTTCGCGGTAGTTGGGGTGAATGCCTTCTTTCATGATCTTCCTTATTTCGTTGCGGGAGCCACACAAGCCAGTCCTGGGCACTTTCCGCTAAGCCGCACATTATAGCACCCCTGTCCAGGCTCACTGCGTGTAGCCTGTTCTCCCCTCAAGGGGACGGCGCCTGCGGTCTGGCAAAGCCAGTCCCGCGGCTGCCCACTGGTGAATACCTCCCACTGCATACGCCCTGAATCTTCAACCCAGCATGAGCCGCGGAGCCGGCTTTGCCGGGCCGCAAGGCGGGCGGCCCCCTCGGGGGGCAGGAAGCTACACGAAGTGAGCGACCGTGGGGGCTATGTTCTAGCCGCCTCGCCGCATCATGTCGAAGAACTCGTGGTTGTTTTTGGTCGCCTTCATGTTCTTGAGCATCAGCTCCATGGACTCGATTTCATCCATGTTGTACATGAATTGACGCAAAATCCGCGATTTTTGGAGGATTTCGGGTGCGAGTAGCAGCTCTTCCTTGCGGGTGCCGCTGCGGTTGAGGTGAATGGCGGGGAAGACGCGTTTTTCGTACAGGCGGCGGTCCAGGTGGATTTCGCAGTTGCCGGTGCCCTTGAACTCTTCAAAGATCACTTCGTCCATGCGGCTGCCGGTGTCGACCAGGGCGGTGCCGATGATGGTCAGGCTGCCGCCTTCTTCAATATTGCGGGCCGCGCCGAAAAAGCGCTTGGGGCGCTGCAACGCGTTGGCGTCCACGCCGCCGGTCAGCACCTTGCCCGATGAAGGCAGCACGTTGTTGTAGGCGCGTGCCAGGCGGGTGATGGAGTCCAGCAGGATGACCACGTCTTTGCCCAGTTCGACCAGGCGCTTGGCGCGCTCGATCACCATTTCGGCCACATGCACGTGGCGTGCGGCGGGTTCGTCAAAGGTGGAAGAGATGACTTCGCCGCGCACGCTGCGCTGCATTTCGGTCACTTCTTCA
>JAJKJM010000093.1 GCA_021153985.1 Polaromonas sp. | reverse complement strand
GCCAGCTCGCGCCGCGTGGCCAGCGCCAGTGCGCGGAACTGCCGGCGCCGTCCGTCGAACACGGCGTAGTCCTGGCGGGCCTTGTCGTTGCCGCGCAGGGCCTCGCTGTCCAGCCAGCGCTGGCTGCCCATGCGTTCGACGGCCGTGGCAAAGGACTCGTTGAACATGGTGTCGTCTTTGGCGTAGACCACCTGATGCGAGAGCTCATGAAAGATCAGCCGGGCCAGTTCGCCTTCGGGATAGCCGATGAAGGTGCTAAGCAGCGGGTCGCCGCCGGCCCAGTTCATCCAGCCCAGCGTGGAATAGGCGGGCACGCCGTAGACGCTGACCTCCAGGCCTTCGGCTTTGAGCCGCTCGGCCTCGGCGCGCGCTTCGGCTTCCTTGAAGTAGCCGCGGTAGCCGACGCAGCCGGTGACAGGGAAGCACCATGTCTTGAGGGTGAGCGAAAACTCCGGCGCGGCCACCACGTTCCACACCACGGCGCTGCGGTGCAGGTCGGCGTAGCGGCGGTAGCTGGGGTTGTCGGGCAGCTTCAGCTCGGTCACGGCAAAACTGCGGATGCGCTGCGCCAGTGCCAGCCGGGTTTTGAGCTGCCCGGATGCCTCCGTATCGCTCAGCCATTCATCCACAGGACGGGCCGCGTTGAGCATCTCCAGGTGGCCGCTGACCGATTGCCAGTAGTAGCCGAGATCGGCGCAGCCGCCCAGGCCCAGCGCCGCTACCAGGGCCACGGCAAGTGTTCGTTTCACCGTGATGTGCTTCACACTCTGTGCGGGTCAGGCAGCCTGTGTTTCGCGCTGCACTTCAACCAGGCAGTCATAGAACACCGGCCCACGGCCCATGTCGGTCAGATGCTGGCTGGTGAGCTGGTTGACGTTGGTGCCGTCCAGCCCGAGCTTGCGCCACCAGATGCCCATGCCGTTGACCACGCCGGGGCGTGCCCGCGCGGAGATCTCGGCCTTGACGCGGTATTCACCGCGCTGGTTGAACACCTTGACGATGGCGCCGCTGGTGATGCCGCGCAGCGCGGCATCGTCGGCGTGGATTTCCAGCACGGGCTCGGCCTCGATGTCGCGCAGGCTTTTCACATTGACGAAGGTGGAGTTCAGGAAGTTGCGGGCCGGCGGCGAGATCATGGCCAGCGGGAACTGCGCAGACGTTCCGGCCGCCTCATGGTTGGGCAGGTGGTCGGGCAAGCCGCTTTCGCCTTCTGCGGCCAGGCGCGCGCTGAAGAATTCGCAGCGCCCCGACGCGGTGGGAAAGTTGCCGGCGGCAAACGGCGCATCGGGCAGCGCCAGCGTGGCAAAGCCCGTGTCCAGCAGCCGCTGAAAGTCCACCTTGTCGCCAAAGGTCGCGCGGCACAGCTGCTCGTCGCTCTCTAGAAAACAGGGCTCGGTAAAACCCATGTGGGCAGCGAGCTCGCGAAAGATTTGTGTGTTGGTCTTGGCCTCGCCCATGGGCGCGATGGCGGGGCGGTTCAGCAGCACGTCGGTGTGGCCGTAGGCGCCATGCACGTCCCAGTGCTCCAGCTGGGTGGTGGCCGGCAGGATGTAGTCCGCGTAGTCCGCCGTGTCGGTCTGGAAATGCTCGAGCACCACGGTGAAGAGGTCTTCGCGCGCAAAGCCCTGCACCACCTTGCCGGACTCGGGGGCCACCGCCACGGGGTTGCTGTTGTAAACAATCACCGCCTCGATCTTCGGGCCGAACTGCTTCGATGCGGGCTCCAGCAAGGCGTTGCCGATGGTGCTCATGTTGATGGTGCGGGGCTGGCGGCCTTTGAGCAGGTCGGGCCGCTGCAGCGCGGCTTTGTCGACGGGAAAGAGGCCCGAGCTGCTGAGCAGCACGCCACCGGCGCGGTGCCGCCAGGCGCCCGTCAGCGCGGGCAGGCAGGCGATGGCGCGCGCCGCGTTGCCGCCGCCGCGCACGCGCTGCATGCCGTAGTTCAGGCGTATGGCTGCGGGTTGTTTGTTCAGCATGCACTCGCCGTAGTCGCGGGCAAGCGAACGGATTTGCTCCGCCGGCACGCCGCAAACGGCGGCTGCGCGCTCGGGGCTCCACTGCAATGCGCGCTCGCGCAGCCCGCCGTCGGGGTCTTGCCAACCCAGTGTGTGCTGCGCGATGTAGTCGTGGTCCAGCCAGTCGTGGGTGATGAGCTCATGCATCAGCGCCAGCGCCAGCGCCGCGTCGGTGCCGGGCAGCAGGGCGATGTGCTCATGGCATTTTTCGGCGGTTTCGCTTTTGCGCGGGTCAATGCAGATGAGTTTGGCGCCGTCGCGCTTGGCCTGCTGCGCGTAGCGCCAAAAATGCAGGTTGCTGCCGATGGAGTTGCTGCCCCAGATGATGATGAGCTTGGACTCGGCGAAAAACTCCACGCGCATGCCGACCTTGCCGCCCAGCGTTTGCATCAGCGCCTCGCCGCCGGCTGAGGAGCAGATCGTGCGGTCGAGGAAGGACGCGCCCAGGCGGTTGAAGAAGCGCCCGGCCATGCTTTCACCCTGCACCTGGCCCATGGTGCCGGCGTAGCTGTAGGGCACGATCGCCTCGGGGTCGCGCGCCGCGATGGGCTTGAGGCGCGCCGCGATATCGGCCAGCGCCGCCTCCCAGCTCACCGGCTCAAACTGCCCGCTGCCTTTGGGGCCGCTGCGCTTGAGCGGCTGCAGCAGGCGTTCGGGGTGATAGGTGCGCTCTGTGTAGCGCGAGACCTTGTTGCACAGCACGCCGCCGGTATGCGGGTGGTCCGGGTTGCCCTGCACGCGGGTGGCGATGCCGCCCTCCACCGTGGTCACCAGCGAACAGGTGTCAGGGCAGTCATGCGGGCAGGCGCCCAGTACCTTCACCGCGGCCGGCTTCAGCTCGCTGTCAGGGTTGGCCTTGGCCTTAGGGGAGATGCTGATGGTATTGCTCATGGTTCAACTTTATATTGGCAGAAATCCTGGAACACCGGGGAGAGGAGACATCATGACAACAACAAAAAATGGAAAGCCGGCATTTCGCGCCCTGGCCAACATCACCATGGTAGCGGCCCTGTCGGTCGCTGCGGCGGCAGGGGTCAATGCCCAGGACAAAGCCCAGGACGGCGTCAGCAAGACCGCCATCACGCTGGGGCAGTCGCTGGCGATGACCGGCGCTGGCACCACGCTGGCCACGCCGTTCGGGCAAGGTGCGCGCCTTTACTTTGACCGCGTCAATGCGGGCGGCGGCATCAACGGCCGCAAGGTTGAGCTGGTGACGCTGGACGACGCAGGCAACCCTGAAACCACCGCGGCCAACACCAAAAAACTGATCGAGCAGAAAGTGTTCGCACTGTTCGGCTACTACGGCTCGCCGCAGGTCACCGCCATCAATCCGCTGCTCAAAGACACGGACATCCTGCTGTTTGCTCCTATGGCAGGCGCCGACGAATTGCGCGGCTCGCTTTACCCCAATGTGTATTCGGTGCGGCCCGGCTACTCTGAAGAAGCCGCGGTGATCACGCGCCACGCCGAAACCCTTGGCATGCGAAAGCTGGCCATCCTGCACGGCAAAGACCTGGAGTCGCTGGCGGCGCTGGATTCGGCCGAGCGCACCATGGGCGGCCTGGGCGCCAACCTGGTGGCCAAGTCAGCCCTCTCAGGCGGCAGCATCGCCACCAGCGTTGACCAGATTCTGACCAAGAAGCCTGAGTCGGTGCTGGTGATCAGCGACGCCTCGGGCGCCGCCGGCGCGATACGCGATCTGCGGGCCAAGGGCTTTCGCGGGCCCATCTATGGTTTTTCCAACACCGGTGAAAGCCTGCTGGCGGAGCAACTGGGCGCGGCGGGCGCCGGCGTGGTGGTGGTGCGCGTGACGCCCAAGTCGGACAACGCCAAAAGCATTCTGGTGCGCGAGCTGCAGGCTGACGCTGCGGCCGCCAAACTCAAGTCTAACGTCTACATGCTCGAGGGCTATATCGCCGCCTGGACTTTTACCGAAGCCTTGCGCAAGGCCGGCAAGGATCCCACCCGCGCCAAGCTGCGCAAGGCGCTGGACACCATGCAGGACCTGAACCTGGGGGGCTTTCGCGTTCACTTTGACGGTGAGCGTGTGGGCTCCAAGCTGGTGGAACTCAGCCTGATCGACGCCACGGGGCGGGTGCGGGAGTAGCGCTACCCCGACAGCACTGTTGGCTAAATGCCGCAAAAGCTGTCAAGTTGCTGTCAAATTGCGGGCAATTGGGCTAGTTAGGGCTCAAAAATGGTGATTTATCTTACAAACGGCTCCCATTCTGTGACGATGAGCACACAGGCGCAGCTTGCGTTGCGAAAATATGGGCATGAAACTCACTCGCAGAACCTTCTCCACCGTTGTCGGCGCGTCCATGCTGGGCGGTTTTAACATCGCCCACGCCCAGACCGACAAGATCATCCTGGGCCAGTCGGCGCCCTTTACCGGCCCGGCGGCGCAGCTGGGTATCCAGTTTTATCAGGGCGCGAAGGTCTATTTCGACCAGGTCAACGCCCAGGGTGGAATCGGCAAGCGCCTGATTGAAATCCGCAACCTGGATGACGGCTACGAGCCCAGCCGTTGCGCCGAAAACACCCGCAAACTGATTGCCGACGACGTCTTCGCACTCTTTGGCTATATCGGCACGCCCACCAGCGTCGTCGCGCTGCCGCTGGCAACCAAAGACAAGGTCCCCTTCATTGCCCCCTTCACCGGCGCCATGGCGCTACGTGAACCCTTCAACAAGTACGCCTTTCACGTGCGTGCTTCGTACAACGACGAAACCGGCCTCATCGTCAAACAGCTGACCGCCCTGGGGCTCAAAAAAATCGCCGTGTTTTACCAGAACGATGCCTACGGCAAGGCCGGGCTGGACGGCGTCGTGCTGGCGCTGGGCGCGCAGAACCTGAAGCCCGTGGCGCAGGCCACGGTCGAGCGCAATACCGTAGACGTGGCCGCTGCCGTCAAAACCCTGGTCGCGGCCGGCCCCGACGCGGTGGTGCAGATTGGCGCCTACAAGGCCTGCGCCGCGTTCATCCGCGAAGCCCGCAAGGCCGGCTACGGCGGCACTTTCTACAACGTGTCGTTTGTCGGCACGCAGGCGCTGGCCGATGAGCTGGGCAAGGAAGGCGCGGGCGTGGTGGTGTCGCAAGTCATGCCCTCGCCCTACAACACCGCTCGCCCGATCGCACGCGAATTTGTCGAGTCCGTCAAGGCCGCTGGCAAGGACGCGCAGGTCAACTTCTCCAGCATGGAGGGCTATGTAGCCGCCAAGGTGCTCGTCGACGGGCTCAAACGCGGCGGCGCCAAGATCACCCGCGAGTCGCTGATTGCCGGCCTGGAAAGCATAGGTTCTCAGTCGCTGGGTGGATTTTCGGTGTCGTTTTCGCCGACCGATCACGTGGCTTCCAGTTTTGTGGAGCTGTCGATGCTGACAGGTGACGGCCGCGTGAGGACTTGATTCCCCCCCGAAGCGGCCTGCGGCCGCTCCCCCCTCAGGGGGCGCCACTGGCGGCCCGGCAAAGCCGGTTCCGCGGTGGCCCCGCGTGAAGCCCGTCTCCAGCGAAGCCCTCTCGTAGTTGCCAGGCCTTCCATGAGCGCCGGCTCGGTCAGTTATGCTTCAGCGTCGCCTCCTCTGGGGCGTTTTCCCCACCCTGATGCCTTCTTCGCCCTCATCCCTGCTTGCCTTGGTCCGGCTCATGCGTCCGCACCAGTGGCTAAAAAACGTTTTTGTCTTTGCCGGCCTGGTGTTCAGCCAGAACTGGCAAGACACCGCGCTGGACTTGCGCGCCTTCTACGCCTTTGCCGCGTTTTGCTGTCTCTCCAGCATGGTCTACATCATCAACGACTGGCACGACCGCGCAAGCGACGCCCTGCACCCCGTCAAACGCCACCGGCCGCTGGCCAGCGGCGCGGTGGCCGCGCCGGTGGCGCTGGTGCTGGCCGCGCTGCTGCTGGTGGCGGGGCTGCTGCTGGCCGCGGGCAACCGCACGCTGCTGGCTTTGCTCGGCGTCTATGCGGCCCTCAACCTGGCGTATTCGTGGCGGCTCAAACAGGTGCCCGTGGTCGATGTGTCCATCATCGCCTCGGGCTTCATGCTGCGGCTTCTGGCCGGCACCGTGGCCGTCGGCATTCCGCCTTCGCGCTGGCTGCTGCTGACGGGGATTTTTGTGGCCCTGTTCCTGGGCTTTGCCAAACGCAAGGCCGAGAGCTTTCATGAAGAGGCCAGCCAGCGCGCCGTGATGGCGCACTACCCGCCGGCTTTGCTCGACACCTATATGGCCGTCACCATGACCGCCACCCTGGCCACCTACAGCCTCTTCGCCACCAGCCCCGAGGCACAGCTGCAGCACGGCGAACGCCTGCTCTATACCGTGCCGGTGGTCATCTTCGGCATGCTGCGCTACACCTACCAGGTACACCGCGGCCATGGCGAAGACGTGGCGCGCGACATGCTGCGCGACCCCTGGATCATCGGGGCCGGTGTGCTGTGGCTGGCCATCTTCCTGAGCCACCGCCT
>JAJKJM010000092.1 GCA_021153985.1 Polaromonas sp. | reverse complement strand
GGTGTGAGATCGTGGTCCGGGGGAAGTGCATTCTATCGACTAAGCCAACCCCCCTGGCTGACGCAGCGCAAAGCGTCTCAAATCGAGACAGTCGCCGGCGCCGGACGGCCCCCTGCGTTTGGGGGAGACCGAGGGGGCGCGCGGCCTACAATTGGAGGATGAGCTCTTCCAACCCGTTTTCCACGATCAACGCCCTCTCGCCGCTGGACGGCCGCTACGCCGCCAAACTCAGCCATTTGCGCCCCCTGATGTCCGAGCAGGGCTATATGCACCGCCGGGTTCAGGTCGAAGTGGCCTGGTTTATCGCACTTTCCGATGCCAAATTCGCCGAGTTCAAGCCGCTGAGCCCCGGTGCCCGCACGTATTTGCTGGGCCTGGTCAAAAATTTCTCCGAAACCGACGCCGCCGCCATCAAGGAAATCGAAAAAACCACCAACCATGACGTGAAAGCCGTCGAATACTGGATCAAATCCAAGTTCGAGGCCCGGCCGGAGCTCAAGAGCGCCAGCGAGTTCGTGCACTTTGCCTGCACCAGCGAAGACATCAACAACACCAGCCATGCGCTGCAGCTCAAAAGCGGCCGCGACCTGGTCGTGTTGCCGGCGCTGGACAAAGTGATCAGCCAGCTGCGCGAAATGGCCCATGTGCATGCCGACCAGCCCATGCTCAGCCGCACGCACGGCCAGACGGCCAGCCCGACCACGGTCGGCAAGGAACTGGCCAACGTCGTGGTGCGCCTGGTGGCCGCGCGCGAGAAAATCGCCGCCGTCAAGCTGATGGGCAAGATGAACGGCGCCGTGGGCAACTTCAATGCCCACCTTTCCGCCTGGCCCGATTTCGACTGGGAAGCCTTCAGCCGCAATGTGATCGAAACACCCGAACCGCTGGGACTGGGCCTGACCTTTCAGCCCTACAGCATCCAGATTGAGCCGCACGACTACATGGCCGAGCTGTTTGATGCCGTGGCCCGCACCAACACCATCCTGATCGACCTGGCCCGCGACATCTGGGGCTATGTCAGCGTGGGTTACTTCAAGCAGCGCCTGAAGGAAGGCGAAATTGGCTCGTCGACCATGCCGCACAAGGTCAACCCGATTGACTTTGAAAACGCCGAAGGCAACCTGGGCCTGGCCAATGCGCTGCTGCGCCATATGAGCGAGAAACTGCCGATCTCGCGCTGGCAGCGCGATTTGACCGACTCGACCGTGCTGCGCAACATGGGCGTGGCGCTGGGTTATGCCGTGCTGGCCTACAACTCACTGGGCACGGGGCTGAACAAGCTCGAACTCAACCGCGAAGCGCTGGACGGCGACCTTGACGCGTCGTGGGAAGTGCTGGCCGAACCGATCCAGACCGTGATGCGCCGCTACGGCGTGCAGGGCGCGTACGAAAAGCTCAAGGAAGTCACACGCGGCAAAACCGTGAAGGCCGAAGACCTGCACGTGTTGATCCGCTCGCTGGAGATTCCGCAAGCTGAAAAAGAGCGCCTGCTGACAATGACGCCTGGCAGCTACACAGGTAAGGCAGCCGAGTTAGCGAAGCGAGTCTAGGCCTCTTCTAAGCGCTCGCGGCAGGTGCCGCCGGCATGGCGGCACCACAATTCCAGCACGCCTCAAACCCGCCCTCGACGATTTCACCGCAGCTGCACAGCCAGCGCCGCTGCGGCATGTTCTGCAGGCTGTGCAGCAGTTCGCGGGCGGGCACTTCGTCTTCGTGGTGGGTAAGCCAGACTTCCGGCTGGCACTGGTCTGGCGGGAGTTCTCCGGCGACGCTGCCCAAAAAGTAGCGCTGCACGCTGGCTGCAAAGCCGGCCTGCTGCAGGGCGTCGGCCCACAGCGCGGCGATGGCGATATTGGGTGCCCTGGTCAGTCTGATCATGCGCCAGTGTAGCCCGTTGCGGCAAAATTCGCGCTACAAATTTGATAGCTACATTCCAATGTGTGCATTGGGCTGGCGGCCAAAAAAGCTTGTAATTTCAGGCGTCGCCATCCGGCGAGGGAAGGGGTTTATTTTCCAGCGCCCGGTCGGCATAGCGGCCGAAGCGCCAGGCCGTGGCCTCTTGCGTGATGCGCCGCCAGGTGGCGCGTTTTGCGGCCGGGCTCATTTCGGGCCAGTGCTGCACTTCGTCAAAACTGCGGCCGCAGCCCTTGCACAAGGCGTCGCCCTGGCTGGTGGAGCAAATCGCGATGCAGGGCGTGTCGGCCGTGGTGTCGTACCAGGCGCGCCAGGCGGCCAGCGCCTGGGGCGGGAAGGACTTTTCGTCGGCCTCGTCCTCATGGTAAAAAATCATAAGCGCATACACCTCGGCCAGCGCGCGCAGCTCAGGGGCCAGCGTGATGCCGTCGGGTGAGGGCTTTTTCTCGCGCCAGTAGTTGATGGCGGCTTCGATGTCGGTGATGTGGATGCCGGGCATGGGAAAGATGGGTACCAAAGGGTGGCTGGCCGCGCCAAAGTGGCAGCTTCTTACCGGGCTGTTCATTATCGGGCAGCGGCAAACCGCCCGCCGGCCGCACGTTTGAGACCCCGGGGGCACCTATGGTTTGCAGACGGTTGCTATTAATTCAATAGCTAAAAACCAAAGTGATGACTGGGCTAGAGGCCGAAAAGGCTTGAAAATCCTGGGCTCTCGAGCCTTTCAGCGCCCAGCCCGCCCAGGCAGTGAGGGCTCAGCGGGCTTTGGCGGCGAAGCCCCACACCACCAGCACCCCGCACCCCAGCAACCCCACCAATTTGGCCAGCGCAGCGGCCGTCATTGCCAGCCCCAGCACGGGCTCCACCCCGGCCAGCAAGGGCCAGGGGAAGGCCGACACCAGCACCAGCGTCAGCAGGTTTTCCAGCAGGTCGCTCCCCACGGCCAGCGCGGCGGCAAGCCCTAGCCCATTAAGGAAGGCGGAAGGCCGGTGGCTGACGAGCTGCAGGCGCACGATGCGGGCAAAGGCCCAGGTCACGGCGCGGGCCAGCAGGCAGGCATAGGCGGCGATCAGGCCGAAATCCGCCCAGATGGCGGCTGCCACACGGTTTGGCGGCTGCGGCAGCGTGACCAGGGGGTAGGCCATGGAAAGCGCCCATTCCAGCTGCCAGCGGGCCAGAGCGAAGTTGGCAGCGGCTATCTGGCCGGCTTGGGCGAAGCTTTGGCCCAACGCCAGCAGGCATTCCCACAGCGTCATGCGAGCGGGCGCGATCCAGCCCTGCAACAGACCGCCGGCGAGCAGCCAGAACGCGGCGGCAAAGGCCATCGCCACCAGCAGCCCCTTCACCGGCCGGCGCCGCGCCCAGACCGTGTCAGCGGGAAACGACAAACCGAACGCCGCCACGGAGGGGTGCTCCACCGGCACCACGTCTTGCGGTTTTCCGGCGTCCAGAACCAGATGCGTATTGCGCTGCTGCAGCCCGGCGAGCGCCCACAGGGCCGTGGGATAGGTTTCGCTGTGGATCCGCGGCTGTGGCTGCGGGCTGGCGGGAGACAGCAGAGGGGGAGACGCAAGCGCGCTTAGCACGGCTTGCGTGTCGACCTGGCCGGTAGCATCCAGCAGCCCTGCGCGCAGGCGCAGCTGGCAGTCCACGGCCTCCTGCAGCATCCAGAGTAGCGGCTCCTGCGACAGGCGCGCCTCGGCGCGGGCATACCCGCCGCCCACATCACAGTGAGCGCCTGCAAACCACAGCTGGGCAATGCTCTGGCCGGTGGCGGCGTAGTTGTGCGTGGGGTCGACGTAATAGGGGCGCGGCTCGAAGGAGCGGCGGTACTCATCCAGCGCCAGCGCCTGCCGCACGTGGTTGAAACGCTTGCCGACAATGGTCGGTGAGGCGGTGATGGTGCGGCTGAGCAAGGGAGCGCCGACCGAAGATACCGTGTCCCAGACGCCGACGAACCAGACGGGCGTGGCGCGTGTCTGGTCGGTCGTAAAGAGCCGGCCGATCTGGTCGCGGATGGCGATGTATTTTTTGCCGCCTCGCTCACGGTCTGAAAAATAGACATGCAGCAGCGTGGGCACCAAACCTTCCATCTCGGGGCGCAACAGGCCGAATTGCGTGACCAGCCCGCCTATGCTGCGCGCGGTGAAAGCACCGCGCGAGAACCCGAACAGGAAAATCTGGTCGCCAGGCTGGTAGTGCCGCATGAGGAAGAGGTAAGCCTCGGCGATGTTTTCGTAGACGCCTTTGCCGAACGCCAGGCCGTGCAGGCGCTCGTAGAGACGGCTGAGGTTGTCTGTCAGGGACGCGCCGGGCAACTCGCCCGGGTTTCCCACGCCCGGGTCGTAGTACAGCAACTGGCCGTTGGCGTCCGGCGCGAGGAGGTCGCACAACTGGGTGACGTTGGTGTCTCTGGCGCCGCCGGTGAGGTTGTTGTTGGTGCCGTCGCAGCAGATGATCAATTGCCTGCTCATGGAAAGTACTCCTTCGCTCTGGCCTGAAATCCGAACCAGGGGAAACCTTAAGCTTCGCGCGCCAAGATGTCATCCCCAGGATGGCGGAGACGCTGGGCGTAGGACTGGACGCCGTGAATAGCACCGTCATGGCATTAACGGCGTTAATGGCAAACACTTATAAAAAAGCGCTACCCCCGATTTGCAAAAATTCTTTTTTTCATGTCAAATATGCAGACGAAGGGGAGTAACTCCCTCGTTTTGCTGCAATTTACTAAAACAGACACCACAGCAAAATCGCTAACAACAAGTCGTCATTACGAAGTTGACACTTCCGGCTTGTTGGGCATGCAGCGACACTGCATGTCGAGCCAGACCTTCGATTGAAACCTGAACAGGTTTGATCGAGGTGTTCGCGGCGTAAATTCCCGGCCGAACCACTTACAAGCCTGTTCCGGTTTCACGAAGCCGGAAATCCGCACGTACGGATTTCCACGTCGAAACTTGACCTGGAGTGTGAACTTGGAACTATTTACCGCCCCCTGGTGGTCGGCCCTGCTGGCGATCATCCTTATTGACCTGGTACTGGCCGGGGACAACGCGATCGTGATCGCGCTGGCTGCCCGCAACCTGCCCTCTCACCTGCAGAAAAAAGCCATTGTCTGGGGCACAGTCGGCGCCATCGTGGTCCGCTCCGCCATGACCGTTGGCGTGGTGTGGCTGCTGAAAATTCCCGGCCTGATGCTCATCGGAGGCCTGGGATTGTTGTGGATCGCCTACAAACTGCTGGCCGACCAGGGTGACAAAGGCCACGATGGCCCCGTTGCCAGCACCTTCTGGGGCGCGATGAAAACCATCGTCGTGGCTGACGCGCTGATGGGCGTTGATAACGTGCTGGGAGTGGCCGGCGCCGCGCACGGTTCGTTTGACCTGGTCGTTATCGGCCTGCTGGTGAGCATCCCCATCGTGGTGTTCGGCAGCACGATGGTGCTCAAACTGGTGGAGCGCTTCCCCATCATCATCAACCTGGGCGCGGCCGTTCTGGCTTTCACTGCCGCCAAGATGATCGTGAGCGAACAACTGCTTGACCCGATCTACGGCGGCCCAAGTGCCCTGACTTCCGAGAACCTGCAAATTGCCGCGCAGTGGGCGACTTACGCCCTCGCGGTCGCAGGTGTCCTGGGCGGTGGCTGGCTGGCTACCCGGCGCGCCAAGTCTTCCAACGACAACGCAGACCTTATTCCTCACTGAAACCGGCAATCCCCGGGGGCTTACGCCCCTCTTATTTAGCTCCCAGCAAGCTTTCTAAAACGACGACTAACTCAAGGAGAACTTTATGGACAACATCATTGTGTACATTGACGATGCCGCACATGCCCTGCAGATGCTGCAACCCATGCTGCCCGCCGGCGGACAGCGCAATCCCACACGCTGGATCGTGGTCGGCTGTGCGCCGCGCGTGACGCACCGCGTCAGCAAATGGGTCACACACAGTGCCCGGGAAAGCTGGCGCGGCAAATGGGC
>JAJKJM010000091.1 GCA_021153985.1 Polaromonas sp. | reverse complement strand
GCGCAGGGGACGCAGCAAGTAGGGTCGCCTTTTCTTTTGCTTACTTTGCTTTTGGCGAAGCAAAAGAAAAGTGAGTTGCCGCCGGGCAACCCCCGGCCAGCAGCTCTCAGCAAAAAGCACAAAGACAGAACAACACAAGCGCTATCAATTCAGGAGCTACAAACCAAGGTAACACCTCGGCCGCAGGCCAAAAAGACTTAAAAATCAGCCAGCCCAACCCTCAAGGTAAATCCTTGTAAGGCTCAGGCTGCGACGCATCCCGCGGCCCGACCGTCCCCAGGCGGGCCTTCAGCGACTGCGGCTGCCCCGTCAGAATCGCCGCGTAGTTAGTGGTGTTGGACAGCACTTTCTTCACATAGTCGCGTGTCTCGCTGAAAGGCACGTTCTCGGCCCAGATGGCGGCGTCCAGCACCGGGCCGTTGCGCCAGGTGCGGGGGCGGCCGGGGCCGGCGTTGTAGGCGGCCGCGGCCATGGGCATGGAGCCGTTGAGGTCGTCCAGCGCCAGTTTGAGGTAGGCCGTGCCGATGGCGATGTTGGTGTCGCGGTCGTTGAGTTGGTCCTGGGTGAAGCCTTCAAGGCCGATTTTTTTGGCTGTCCAGCGTGCAGTGGCCGGCATGACCTGCATCAGGCCCGAGGCGCCCACGCCGGAGCGGGCGTCCATGATGAAGCGGCTTTCCTGGCGGATCAGGCCGTAGACGTAAGCCGGGTCCAGGCTGATGGACTGGGCGCGTTTGGTCACCGTTTCGCGAAAGGGCATTGGAAAGCGCTGGTCGAAATCAATCTCTGCCTTGGTGCGCTCGCTGGTGTTGATGCAGCGGTCCCAGATCTGCCGGTCGCAGGCAAACTGGGCAGCGGCCAGCAGTTCGCGGTCGGCCATGCCGCCGCGCTTGTGCAGGTTGGTGGTGTAGTTCCACTCGCGAGTGCCTTCGGGGCGCAGGCCAATCGCGATGGCGTAGGCGGCGCGGTTCAGGCCCGGATTCAGCCGGGCGGCATCTTTTTCTTCGGGCGTGAGCGGCGCAGGCTTGGCGGGAACGGTGATTTTCTGGCCGGTTTCTTCCAGTGCGAGCTGCTCGTAAAAACCGCGCGCCGAAGCAATCGATTGCATCAGCGCCAGGGCTTCAGCCCGCTGTGGCGAGATGGTGATGCCGGTGCTGATGGTTTGCGTCACGCCGGCAGTGGCGGGGACGGCCACAGGCGTTTTGGCCGGGGCATCAGGCGGCGCGGCAGCCAGCAGCGCGCGGGCTTTCCAATAAGTCCAGGCCGGGTCCTTGCGTGCGTCTTCGCTCATGGCGTTGACCGCTGCCAGCACCAGCGCCCAGTTGGGCTGGGTGCCCGCGCGCAATGCCGCGCGGACTTTCCAGCCCAGCATGTCGTCGCTCAGGTCGGTGTCTTTGGTGACCTTGGCAAAGTACTGCAGCGCGTCGCCGGCAGGCACCGTGCCCAGGCGCGTGGCGGCCTGCCGGCCGATCGCGCCCCAGACCCAGTTGCGCTCTTCGGTGCTCAGCTGCATGCCCCATTTGTTTTCCACCTGGAAGGCCGCGCCTTCGGTGTCGGAAATCGCCATCTTGATCAACGCCAGCGTGATGAGCTCACGGCGCGCCTTGCTGATCGCCAGGTGTTTGCCGGCCAGGAATTTGATGGGGCTGGCGTTGAGATCGTTCACCATGCCCACGGCGTCGGGGGCGACGATCTGCACGGCGGCTGCCGCAGCGCGCGGGCGATTGGCTTCGGTGGCCAGGCGGGCCTTGATCCACACGTCTTGCGGCGTGAGGGTTTTGGCGCCGACCAGCCGCTCGGCAGCGGAATTGCAGCCGTCATCGGCTTCGCGCTGTGCATACCAGTTCTTCTTCACTTCATCCGCCAGGCGCGCATCGATGGCCGGATTTTTCAAGTGCTCGACCAGGATCGCGTAGCAGCGCACTTCCTTGTCGTCGTTCATCCGGTAATTGGGGTATTCGGCGGCAAAGCCGGCCCAGTCGCGGCGCTGGCCCAGCAGCAGCAGCCAGTCGTTGCGCAGGCGGTCTTCCTGGTAGGTGCCGGCGTAGCGGCTGAAAAAATCCTGCACCTCTTGCGGGGCGGCTTCGCCCAGGCGCAGCTTGAGCTCCCAATAAGCCGCCCAGGCCTCCAGCGCGTGGCCTTTTGCCTGCGGCAGCAGTTGCGCCAGCCGGCCTTTGTCGCCGCGCCTGAAGGCTTTGTTCATCTCGACGATCACGTTGTCGCCGGCGCCATTCGCACCGTTGGCGCCTGCAGCCGGGGTTTGCGCCGCCGCCGGGGCCGCCAGGGCCAGGCATGCAAGCGCACAAAAAACAGAAGGCAGGGTGGCCGCGCGCGCAGGGCCGAAAAGAAATTTGTATAGCATCTGGGACATTATGGACAAATTAAGCACCCGCAAATCACTGGTCGAAGCCCGCCTGAACATGCCCGACCGCCAGGAGCGGGCCGACCTGCTGCAGCGTGTGATGCGCATCTGGCTGGTAGGTTCCACCCACGAGGTGATTGGCGCCTACTGGCCCATCAAGGGAGAGTTTGACCCGCTGCCCGCGCTGTACCGTTGGCAAGAGGATGCCATCCTGAGCCAGGATTCATCATCCAATCCGGCGCTGGCCCAGGTGCAGTCTGCACAGTTAGCTACTGAAAGCATAGCAGGCAGGTCGCCGCGCAAGATCGGCTTGCCGGTGGTCAACAAGCTGCACAAGACCCTGACTTTTCACGCCTGGTACCCCGGCTGCCCGATGGAGGAGGACGCCTACGGCATCCCCAAACCCAAAGACACGGAAGTGATTGTCCCGACCCTGCTGTTTGTGCCCTGCGTGGGTTATGGGCCAGGTGGCTACCGGCTGGGCTACGGCGGCGGCTTTTATGACCGCACGCTGGCCACGCTGCAGCCCCGGCCCTTTACCGTGGGCCTGGGTTACACCCACGGCTGGCTGCCCGACATGGAGCCCGAGCCGCACGACATTCCGCTGGACGCCATCCTCAACGACAAGGGCGTGGTCTGGCCGGTCTGATCTGAATTCTGACGTGCCGCAGCCGCGCACTGAAGCGGCCATCTATCGGTCAAAAACACACACAACAATAGCGAATAGCGCAGGGGGAGCGGGTATGGCAGAAGGCAAAACGGGCAGCACGGCGGCAGGAAATGTCGGCAGCAGGGTCAGGAAGGACCTGTTCAGGATTTTGGCGCTGGCGCTGCTCTCGCTTTTTCTGGTGCCGGCGGCGACATGGCTGTTTGCCCAGCATGCCCAGCAGCAATTCGACCGCACCATCCTGCGGTCGATAGAGCGGCAGATTGACCAGGACCCGAGCATGTCCCCCGAAAGCAAGGCGCAAACCAGGGCGTTTTACCGCGCCCACCCGACCTCCAGCCTGTGCGCCGACACCGACGCAAAGCTTGTGCAGGACAGGGATATGTTTTGCGAGCCGTTCTCCAATGTCTGGCAGTTTTATGCGGCGCATCTCGTCGCCAAATGGACAGTTGCCGGCGGCGTGGCCATTTTGCTGCTGGAGCTGCTGCTGGGCGCCGTGGCCTTCTGGAGCCGCAAAGCGCAGTACCTGAGTTTTGTGACCGGCTGGCGCCTGTTGAGCCTGGCCAGCGCCACGCAATTGCTGGTGCAGGGCGCGATGCTGGTGTGGCTGTCGTTCTGGGTCACGGCCTTCTTCTTTCATTTTTACTCCATCAAGCTGATCGCCGTGATCGGTTTTGTGGCGGCGGTTGCCGTGTTCTTCGCCATCACCGGCTTGCTGCGCCGCCCGGCGCTGGGCAACACCATCGAGGGCGAACTGGTCGGCGACGGCGACGCGCCGGGGCTGTGGGCCAACACCCGCGCACTGGCCGCGCGCCTGAAAACCGCGCCGCCCAAGCAGATCGTGGCCGGTATCGACACCAACTTTTTTGTCACCGAGGCGCCGCTCACCGTGGCGGGCAAAGCCTTGACCGGCCGCACGCTGTTTGTCAGCCTGCCGCTGCTGCGCCTGCTGGACCGCGCGCAGGCCGATGCCGTGCTGGGCCACGAGCTCGCCCACTTCCGGGGCGGCGACGCGGCCAGCAGCGCGCGGCTGGGGCCCAAGCTCGTGCAGTACGACCATTACCTGATGATGATGCGCGGCGGCGGCCTGACGGTGGTGGTCTATCACCTGATGTACCTGTACCGCGTGATCTTCGAGATTGCGCTGATGCGCGACAGCCGCGAACGCGAGTTCAAGGCCGACCGCACCGCCGCCAAACTGGTTTCGCCGCAGGCCATCGTGCAGTCGCTGATCAAGATCGCGGCCTACGACAGCTACCGGTCTGAAATCGAACGCGAGCTGTTTGAGCAAGACCGCCAGCACGGCCAGCAACTGGGTATTGCGCAGTTTGTGGCCTCGGGCCTGGCGCCCTACGCTGCGTCGGCCAAGTTCGTGAAAGCCATGGGTTCGGCCAGCGTGCCGCACCCGTTTGACTCGCACCCAGCCATGCTGGACCGCATGAAGAACGTGCGCCACCTCGTCAAGCCCGATGCCTTCGGCGCCATCGTGACAGAGCCGCCGGTGCGCAACTGGGCCGACGACATACAGACCGCGCCGCAGATCGAACAGCGCCTGTGGGCCGCTTACGAGCAGGGCTTTGCCGCCGACCATGAACGCACCCTGGCTTACCGTTACGTACCCGACAACGACATGGAGCGCGCACTGGTGCTGCGTTACTTTCCGCCCGTGCAGTTCCCGCTCAAAGCCAGGCTCGCCGTCGGCGTGAACTACAGCGGCCTGCAGTTGCCCGGCCGGCCCGACGAGCTGTCATGGGATGAGATTAAAAATCTGGCCTATGAAAACGGCTTCGGCGGCGATGTGCTGACCATCACCCTGCACGAAAAAGGCCTGCTGGGTGCCAAGACCACCAAGGTCAAGCTGCCTGGCATCGGCAAGCAGCGGGAGGCTTTCAAGACGGTGTTGGGGGTTTATCAGCATCGGCATGAAGTGATGAGGAAGCAGTTGGCTGGTTAGATTTTTTAAGTCTTTTTGGCCTCTAGCCCAGGTGTCGCTTTGGGTTGTGGCTCCTGAATTGATAGCGCTGTTGTTGTTCTGTCTTTGTGCTTTTTGCTGAGTTTTGCTGGCCGGGGGTTGCCCGGCATGCAACTCACTTTTCTTTGCTTCGCCAAAGAAAAGTAAGCAAAAGAAAGGCGACCCTACTTGCTGCGTCCCCTGCGCT
>JAJKJM010000090.1 GCA_021153985.1 Polaromonas sp. | reverse complement strand
GAATTCAACCAAGGCACACAGATCAAGGTGATCGGTGTGGGTGGCGGCGGCGGCAACGCTGTCGGGCACATGATCGAATGCGGCGTTCAAGGCGTCGAATTCATCTGCGCTAACACTGACGCGCAGGCACTCAGCCGCGGCAGCGCGCACAAGACCATCCAGCTGGGCAACAGCGGGCTGGGCGCGGGCAGCAAGCCTGACAAAGGCCGTGACGCGGCCGAACTGGCGGCTGACGACATCCGCAGCGCGATTGACGGCGCGCACATGCTGTTCATCACCGCCGGCATGGGCGGCGGCACGGGCACCGGCGCGGCGCCGGTGATCGCGCGCATTGCCAAAGAAATGGGCATCCTCACGGTTGGTGTGGTGACCAAGCCTTTCGAGTTCGAAGGCGGCCGCCGCATGACCAATGCCGACCTGGGCCTGGCCGAACTGGAAGCCAATGTCGACTCGCTGATCGTGGTGCTGAACGAAAAGCTGCTCGAAGTGCTGGGCGACGACGTCACGCAGGACGAGGCTTTCGCCCATGCCAACGACGTGTTGAAAAACGCCGTGGGCGGTATCGCCGAGATCATCAATGTTCCCGGCCATGTGAACGTCGACTTTGAAGACGTGCGCACCGTGATGGGTGAGCCCGGCAAGGCCATGATGGGAACGGCCAAGGCCAACGGCCCTGACCGCGCGCGCATCGCCGCCGAGCAGGCCGTGGCCTGCCCGCTGCTCGAAGGCATCGACCTGTCGGGGGCCAAGGGCGTGCTGGTGCTGATCTCGGCCGCCAAGGGCTCGCTCAAGCTGAGCGAATCCAAGCTGGCGATGAACACCATCCGCGCTTACGCGTCGCCTGATGCGCATGTGATCTACGGTACGGCTTATGACGACGAGCTGGGTGACGACATCCGCGTGACCGTGGTCGCCACGGGCCTGTCGCGCCAGGGCGTGCGCCGCCATGCGCCGCCCCTGCAGGTGCTGCGCACCGGGACTGACAACGTGCCTTTCAACGTGCCCACGCTGAACGCGACGGCAGGCGCTGGCGGCGCGACGCAGATGACGACGGGATCGGCCCAGCCTGACTACGGGAATATGTCGGTGCCCAGCGTGTGGCGTACGAATCGGACGCAGGCCGCGGCGAAGGTGGATGCATTGGCTTCGGGAGGCATGGACGACTTCGAGATCCCAGCCTTTCTCCGCAAACAAGCCGATTAATCGCTTAATGGGTGTAAAGCTACTGCGCAACCCGATCTTGAGGCTGTGGTGCTCACCGTACTTATGTACGGTTCCGCTCCTCGCCTCAACCTCGGGCTGCTCGCTACGCTTTCCATCCCATTAATCGCCGTTGGGTAGTGAGCGCGGCGCGCGTCTCGACGGGTGTAAAGCCTTGGTCAATGCACTGCCGCTATGCCCGGCATTGCTATCCCCTACCCTTGAAATGGCCTTGTGCCACCTAAAATAGACAGCATGCTTGCCCAAAGAACTCTTAAATCGTTGACCAAGGCCGTGGGCGTGGGCCTGCACAGTGGGCAGCGGGTGGAGTTGACTTTGCGTCCTGCGGCGCCGGACACGGGGATTGTGTTTCGGCGGGTGGATTTGCCGCAGCCGGTGGATATTGTGATTTCTGCGCAGGCGGTGACGGACACGCGGCTGGCGTCGACGATTTCAAGCGGCGCGGCGAAGGTGCATACCGTTGAGCATTTGATGTCGGCTTGCGCGGGCCTGGGCATCGACAATCTTTATGTCGACATCACGGCGGAAGAAGTGCCGATTCTGGATGGCTCGGCTTCGTCGTTTGTGTTTTTGCTGCAGTCGGCGGGCATCGCGCTGCAGGCCGCGCCCAAGCGCTTCATCCGGGTGATCAAGCCGGTTGAGGTGCGTGAAGGCGAGGGCGCCAACACCAAGTGGGCGCGTCTGAGCCCTTACGAAGGCTACAAGCTCAGTTTTGAAATTGATTTTGACCACCCGGCGGTGGACTCCACTGGCCAGCGTGTGGAGTTCGACATGGGTTCGGGCGCCTACTCACGCGACATCGCGCGGGCGCGTACCTTCGGCTTCACCAAAGACGTGGAAATGATGCGTGCCAACGGCCTGGCGCTGGGCGGCGGGCTGGACAACGCCATCGTGATGGACGACTACAAGGTGCTCAACAGCGACGGGCTGCGCTACAACGATGAGTTCGTGAAGCACAAGATCCTCGACGCCATGGGCGATTTGTATTTGCTGGGCAAGCCGCTGCTGGCCGCCTACAGCGCGTTTCGCTCCGGCCATGCAATGAACAACAAGCTGCTGCGCGAACTGCTGGCGCACCAGGACGCCTACGAGGCGGTCACTTTCGAAGACGAGAAAAAAGCACCTCAGGGTTTTGCCACTCTGGCGCGTGCCTGGTAGGCAGACAGGCGAGCATCTTCATGCTGCTGTTTCGCTGGCTCATCCTGCTTTTCCTGCTGGCGGCCATCGTGTCGTTCATGTTTTACGCCGGAACCGGGCAGGCGCGTTTCAAGCGCTACGGGCTCACCATCCTCAAGTGGACGTTGATCGCCGCGTTCGGCTTTTTCGCGGTGTTGATTCTCGAGCGCATCGCTTAGCGGCTTGGCGCGACCGGCCGTTTCAGCGGCTGCGGCTTCCCCGGTAGTTCCCCGTCATCTGCCCGCCGCCGCTGGCTTGTGCCATGCGCGCCATGGCGCTGCCCACATGGGCATGGGTAATGGCCAGGCCCAACGCATCTGCCGCATCTTTACCGGGCAGCGAGGGCAGCTTTAACAGCCGCATCACCATCTCCTGCACCTCGGCCTTGCCGGCCTTGCCATAACCGGCCACGGCTTTCTTGAGTTGCAGCGCGGTGTATTCGGTCACTGACAGCTCGCGCGAGACCAGCGCTGTGATGCAGGCTCCGCGCGCCTGGCCGAGCAGCAGCGTGGCCTGCGGGTTCACGTTGACAAAAACAATCTCGACGGATGCTGAATCCGGCTGGTAGCGCTCCACCACTTCGCACACGCCCTGGAACAGCACCTTGAGACGGCCGGGCAGGTCGGCACGCTCCAGGTGCGTGGTCTTGATGGTGCCGCTGGCCACATAACGCAGGTGCTGGCCCTCCACATCGACCACGCCGAAGCCGGAAGTCTGCAAGCCGGGGTCTATGCCTAGGATTCGCATTTGCTATGAATTTGGTAGCTAATGGCCAATATGGAATAAGGGCTAGAGGCCAAAATACCACCGAACTGAGTGAAAGAAGATGGGTGCGCCGAAGCACAGCGCGTCCACCCGGTCGAGCAGGCCGCTGGCGCCGGTGACACCCACGCCGCGTTTGCCCCAGTTGGGAATGCCGCGGTCGCGCTTGAGTGCCTTCATCACCAGATGCCCGAGTGAGCCCGACACACAGGCGATGAAAGCCATAGCCACCGCCTGCGCGGGCTTGAAGGGTGTCAGGCCCGCCAGCAGGCCGCCGAGCAGGCTGCCTGCTACCACGGCAATCAGCCAGCTGGTCCAGTTAAAACTCTTGCTCACATTGGGCGCGCTGGGTGGGCGCTGCAGTTTGCGGCCCACCAGGTATTCCACGATCATGCAGGTCTGCACGACGAACACCAGGAAGAACACCAGAAAGGCATTTTTGCCGTCGTAGTTCGGAAACTTCAGCAGCATCAGCGCGGGCACATGGCTCATGCCGTAGACGCAGACCATGATGCCCCACTGCAGCTTGGCGTTGCGCTCCAGAAAGCGCTGCGGGTCGTTGGCCAGCGCGCTCACCACCGGGATTGCCAGAAATACGTAAACCGGGATGAACACGGTAATCAGGTCAAAACGCCGTGTGATCACCAGCGCGAACTGCACCGGCAGCACCACAAAAAAGGCCAGCACCAGGCTGCGGTGGTCGCCCTGGCGGGTGGGCGAGAGCGTGATGAACTCGCGCAGCGCAAAAAATGCCACCAGGCCAAACAACACGGTGGCCACGGTTTCGCCCAGTGTCCAGCCGACCCAGAACACCGTAGACATCAGCCAGGATGTGCGCAGCACGCCGTTGAACTCCTTGAGTTTTTCGGTGTGCAGGTCGTCTTCTTGCGTGTCTTTGAGCGACATCACAAACGCGGCCACGCTGATGAGTGTCAGCACGCCGAATACCAGCACAAAGAGCAGGCCGACTTGCTGCGAGGGAGAGAGATTGCGCAAAAAAGTGTTCATCAGGATTCCCGCAGCTCCAGGACTGCCTGGCGCGCACGCGCCAGGAACTCGCCGCGGTCTTCACCGGGGGCCAGCACAATCGGCGCGCCGAAGGTGACGGAGCACAGGATGGGCACGGGCACGACTTCGCCCTTGGGCATGACGCGCTGCACGTTGTTGATCCAGGCCGGCACCAGCACGACGCCAGGAAACTTCAGCGCCAGGTTGTAAAGGCCGGCCTTGAATTTTTGCGGCTCTTCCTGGTTGCCGCGCGTGCCTTCAGGGAACAGGATGATGGAGTCGCCGTTGGTCAGCGCTTCGATCAGCGGCTCCAGCGGGTCCTGGTCGCCGGTCTTGGCGCGGTCCACATAAATCGCGTTGAACACCGCCGTGGTGATCCATTTCTTGAACGGCGTTTTGGTCCAGTAGTCTTTGGCCGCGATGGGGCGGGTGATACTGCGCAGCTCTTCGGGCAGCGCCGCCCACATCAGCACCAGGTCGGCGTGGCTTTGGTGATTGGCGAAATAAATACGCTGCTCGGCTTTGGGCGGGCAGCCCTGCCAGCGGGCCTGTGCACCCGTCAGCAGGCGGATCAGCCCCAGCAGGAAAAGGCTCATTATTTTGGCAAGCATGGCGCCGATGATACGTTCCCGCCATGACCGTCTGGCGCGACTCGAACTATTCTGGTACACAGCAAGATGCGCATACTTATTAATACTTCTGTTTGTCGTTCATGCTGAAATCCCACATCTCCCTTTTTTCCGCCATGTCCCTGCGTGGGACACTTTTGTTTCGCTGGCTCGCCGGCGCTGGGTGCCTGGCGCTTTCCTGCACCGCGTGGGGCCAGTTCCAGGTCCACGGGCGCTTTTCGGCTTCCACGCTGGACCCTGGGTGGAGCCCGGGAGGCGCGGTGGCGCTCACAGCGCCTGTTGCCGATGCCGAAGGGGCCGGCTGGCTCAGGCTCACAGGCAATGTCGCCAGTTCGCAGGGCAATGCGCGCTACACCGCCGGCAGCTTCAGTGCGCAGGGCGGCGTGACGCTGTCTTTCAGTTATGCCTCCTGGGGCGGCGGTGTGCCGGGCGCCGACGGCATCACCGTGTTCCTTTATGACGCCACGCAAAACATGTCGGGTGCGCTGCTGGGCGGCGGCTTGGGTTATTGCAAAGGCGCCGGCGGCTACCTGGCGCTGGCGCTGGACGAGTACGGGAATTTCTCCAGTCCGGCTGACAACTGCGCCGGCGGCGGCGGGCCCGGCGGCGCGCCACAGGCGCTGGTGCTGCGCGGCCCCGTAACGGCCGGCAATCCCTTCATTGGCCATGTGCCTATGCCCGGCAATGTCGACCAGGCCGCCGCCACCACGCGGCCGGTGGCTCGCCAGGTCGTGATGACACTTTCGCCCAAGCCTGCGGGCCCGGGCTACACCATCAACGTCGATGTGCGCGACGGTGCGGTCGGCGCTTTCCGGCGCCTGGTGAGCAACGCAGACTTCCCTTATGCCGCGCCAGCCGCGCTGAGTGTGGGCGTAGCCGGCAGCACCGGCGGCGCCAAGAATGTGCATGAGGTGCGGGATTTGATGGTGACCGGCAATGCGGCGAACGCGCCTGTGATCAACCATATCTTCACGCCGGCGGTGGTTGCGCCTGACGGCACCAGCACGCTGGAGCTGCATTTCAGCAGCACGGGAGCCCGCGGCACTGTGCTGAGCGCGCCGTTCACACAGACGCTGCCCGCAGGACTGGTGGTCGCCACGCCGCTCAGTCTGAGCGGCAGTTGCCTGGGTGCGGTCAACGCGGCGCCGGGCGGCGCCACGGTGTCCGTCGACGCCGGCATGGCCATCCGCAACGGCGGGTGCTCGGTGATCGTCAAGGTGCGCGCGGCCCAGGCCGGCACCTATACCACCACCGCACCGCCGGGCAGCCTGCAAACCGACATTGGCCGCAATACGGCGCCTGGATCCGCCTCTTTGGTGGTCAAGCGCTGACCAGTACTTCTTCAGAGATTAAGGCAGTTCCACGCCGCCCATGCGCGCCACGATGGTGCCGGCACGCGAAGCCAGGTAGCCCGAAGCGGGCCGCGTTTCAAAATACTTGGGCCGGGGCAGCATCACGGCCAACCGTGCCGCCTCATAGGCGCTGAGCTTTGCCGCAGGCTTGCGGTAATAGTGCTGGGCGGCCGCCTCGGCGCCGAAGATACCCTCACCCCATTCCACGCTGTTGAGGTAAATCTCCAGGATGCGTTCTTTGCTCAGCAGGGCTTCCAGCAGCAGCGTCAGCACCAGCTCCTGGCCTTTGCGCAGCAGGGTGCGTTCACCCGACAGGAAAAGATTTTTGGCCAGTTGCTGCGTGATGGTGGAGCCGCCCACGATCTTGGGCGGCTTGGCTGGCGCTGCCGCCGCTTTGGAGGGGGCCAGCCGGCTGGCCGACTGCGCGGCGCGTTGCTCGGCCTTGGCGTTTTTGTCCCAGGCTTTTTCCAGCGCTTCCATGTCGACGCCGTCGTGCTCGGCAAAGCTGGCGTCTTCCGACGCAATCACGGCGCGTTTCAGGTGGTCCGGCAGCTCGCTGTAAGGCACCCACTGCTGGCGCCATTTCAGGGCGCCGGTGTTGCGCGCGACGAGGTAGGCCTCTGAACGCTGGAAGGCGGTGGACTCCGGATTCACCACAGCCATCATGGCAATGCGCGCCACAAAAAAGAGCTGCAGCGCGAGGCCCGCGATCAGCCCAAGGCCCAACAGCCTGAGCAGCGCTTTCATGATGCGTGCGCTTTCATCCGAACTGCGCCCGCATTTCCTGCAGCACCTGCGCAGACGGAGGGCGCACCTTGCGCCACAGCTCGAAGGCCTCGGCGGCTTGTTCCACCAGCATGCCCAACCCGTCGCGCGGTGTGGCGCCGTGGTCTTGGGCCCAGGCCATAAAGCCGGCCGCGGCGGGGCCGTACATCATGTCACACGCAAGCGCCCCGGGCTTGAGCACGCTGGCCGGAACCGGCACGCCCGCACCTGCCAGGCTGCTGGCGCTGGCATTGATGATCACATCGAAATTTCCCTGCAGCCCTTGTAAATCATGGGTAAGCAGCTCTGTTTTTTGTAGCAAGGCCTGCATGGAAGGGTGCGATTGGTGGCTGGCTGCCAGCGCATCGGCCTTCGCCCGTGTGCGGTTGACCAGCACCAGCCGGCGCGGCCCCGCCGCCAGCAGCGGCCCCAAGGCGCCGGCGCCCGCGCCGCCTGCGCCTATCAGCAGCACGTCGCGCCCGGCCAGGGCGACGCCGGCATTGTTCTGGATGTCGTTCACCAGGCCCACGCCGTCAGTGTTGTCGGCATGAACGATACCGCCGTCCAGCCGCAGCGTGTTGACGGCCCGGGCCAGTTGCGCCCGGTCGGTCAGTGTCGTGGCAGCCTCAAAAGCATCGAGCTTGAAAGGCACAGTGACGTTGCAGCCTTTGACGCCGTCCTGCGCCAGTTGCGCCAGCGTGGCGGCAAATGCTTCCAGCGGCACCAGCAGGCGTTCGTATTGCAGCGACTGCTCCGTCAGCTCGGCAAAGCGCGCGTGGATCAGCGGTGACTTGCTGTGCGCGATCGGGTTGCCCAGGACGTAGTACTTATCCATGGCGGCGCAATTTCATGAACCTAGCGGCTCGTGAGTTTGGTCTCAAGCGTGTCGTCGCGATTGAAGGTGAAGGTCTGCACGAAAGCAAGGCGATTAAAGCCCGTACGCAAGAGGCCACTTCGTACATTTAAAGGGACCGTGCCAAAAGGTCCGGAACTCTTTGCGATCGCCTGTGCCCTCCTGTCAAGAAAGGTATTGCCAGAACTGCGTTCAATGGTCGTTTCGACAACGTTCCCATCGAAGTTCACGACAATAGTCATGATCAGGTCACCGTAAAGTTTTTTACCACCCATTTCGGGGAAATACACCGTGCCTTGATGCTCAACCTTGCGGCGCAGGACATCGTAGTAGACCGCATAGACCTGTTCACTTGTAGCCGGGCTGATATAGCGCTTCTTTGGCTTGGCATTTTCTTCGTTGATGCGTTTTTCAATTTCGCCCAGAATTTTGATCATCTGGCGGCGCCGCTCTTTTTGCTCCGCCTGGAGCGGATCGTTGGCCGTCAGCCTTGGATCCGGTGGCGGCATGGATGCCAGCTCGTTTTTGAGTTGGGCCAACAATTGCGTTTGCTGTTCCTGCATCGACTCAACCTTGCGTTGTGAGTCCTCATCAGACTCGCCAATTTGAGTCAGGGCTGAAGGCGGCAGGGGCGAGGTGGCGCGGCCTTTTTCGGCTTCACCGCCGCCCGCCAGCGAAGCCTGCGCGATGGCCTTGGCGAAATCGGGCTTTTCGTTGGACTTGGCGTTGACCAGAATCACTTCCAGCGGCGTGTCCTGGAACACGCGGTTAAAGCGCTCAGGGTCGACAAAGCGCACCGTCAGCAACACCACGTGAAAGGCGATCGAGGCGCCTAAGGCAATTTGCAGTGTGCTGGGGGATTTCACAGGGGAGATTATCGCGGCTTATGCGTGCATTCTGGTGTCAACCAGCCACCGGAGCCGCAGCAGCGGCGTCGGTTTGTGGCTCATTGACATCGACTGCAATGGAGATCGGGCCGGCAGCCATCTCGGACTCGCCGTCGTCCTCACCCAGCGGATCGGGCGACTCATCGATTTCCACATCCAGCCGCTCGATCACCGTGCCCGAAATATCCAGCGTGATCTCATCGATCTCACCGAGCTTGACGCGTACTTTCGCGCCGCGCGGCAAGCCTTGGGCGCCCACGGCCGGCAGCACCAGCGGCAGTTCGTCGGCGCGCAGCAGGTTGTCTTTGAAGGCCGTGGCGGTTAGCTCGGTGATGTTGTTTTGCTGCAGGTATTTGAGCGTCCAGTAACGCTCGATGCCCGCCTGAAAGCCGTTGTAGGCGCTGTAGGCTGCGTCAAAGCCCGAGATGATGGAAAAGAGCTCGGCGTCCTTGGGCTTGAAAGGCGCAGCCAGCGCGGCGGTGCGGCCGTGGCGCGCGCACGCAATGATCTGCCACTGGTTGACCAGATCGGTATAACGGCGCAGCGGCGAGGTGCTCCAGGCGTAACTTTTCACCCCGATGCCTGCGTGCGGCAATGCTTTCGTGCCCATGCGCACTTTCACGCCGGGCGCCAGGCTGGCCTGGCTGCGGTAGATGCCGGGCACGCCGTGCTCGGCCAACCACTGGCCCCAGGTGCTGTTGGCCAGGATCATGGCCTCGGCGACGATCAAGTCCAGCGGCGCGCCGCGCTGGCGGGTGCTGATGCTGACGGTTTCATTGCCCTGAGGCTCACCGCCCGTGGGGTTGTCCAGGCGGAAGTTGTAGTCGGGCCGGTTGAAGTTCTCGGGCTTGCCACGCACGATTTCGCGCTGCGCTTTGAGGTGTCTGGCGAGCCTATGCAAAAAGGTCAGCTCCACGCCCCATTGCACACCGGTGGGCGGCGTGGTTTGCGCGGCTTCAAAAAATGCCTCGGTAAACGTGCTGTCCAGCATGTCATGGCGCAGGTTGCTCACGATGGGCACCTGCTCCAGCCGGGTCACGCTTTCCCTGATCTCCAGCGTGGCTTCATCCAGCGTGAGGTACAGCGACAGGGCCGGGCAGTTGCGGCCTTCCTGCAGCGTGTAACTTTTGACGATCTCGTCGGGCAGCATGGTCAGCTTGTAGCCCGGCATGTAGACGGTCGAAAGGCGCGCGCGGCCCACGGTATCGATAGCGCTGCCGGGCAATACCGCCAGGCCCGGTGCGGCGATGTGGATGCCCAGGGTGACGGTGCCGCTGCCCAGGCCTTGCACGGAAAGCGCGTCGTCGATCTCGGTGGTGGCCGAATCGTCGATGGAAAACGCTTTCACGTCGGCCAGTGGCAACTCGTCCTTGACTTCAGGCGCCTGCAGCGCCGGAAAGCCCGTGCCCTTGGGGAAGTTTTCAAACAAAAAGCGCTTCCAGTGGAACTGGTAGGGCGAGGCGATGGCGCCGGACTTTTGCAGCAGATCGAGCGGCGCGGTGTGCGTGGCGCGTGAGGCCTCGACCACGGCTTTGTATTCAGCGCTGTTCTTGTCGGGATTGAGGAGGATTTTGTAAAGCTGGTCGCGCACAGGCGCTGGGCATTCGCCCCGGCCCAGTTCTTCGGCCCAGGCGGTGATTTGCGCCGCGACCTGTTTTTTCTTTTCGATGGCCGCCAGCGCCTGCTGCAGGATTTCTGCAGGGGCTTTTTTGAAGCGGCCCTTGCCGGCCCGGCGAAAGTAATGTGGCGCGTCGTATAGGCGAAAGAGGGCGGCGGCTTGCTGCTCCAGCGAAGCGGCCTTGCCGTCGGCGCTGAAGTAGTCGCGCGCCAGGTCGGCAAAGCCGAATTCCTCTTCGCTGGCAAATTCCCAGGCCAGGTCCAGTTCGATATCCTGGCTCAGCTTTTGCCCGGCAGCCATCATCTCGGCGGGCGAGGGTTTTTCAAATCTCAGCAGGGCATTGACGCCCTTGACCTTCACGCGCTTGCCCGAGTCGAGCTCGACCTGCAGCGAGGCGTCGCTCTCGGACAAAATGCGGCCGGCCAGGAACTTGCCGGCTTCTTCAAACAATACAAACAAAACGGGATCCCTTTGGTGTCTTTGATGACTTGGGACTAGTGTAATCAGGCTCTGTTTCGAGAGACTTCAGGCCAAAGCGAGGAAATCGAGGATTTCAGGCACGTGCGCGTCGAAGTCGCTCAGCGCATGGTCGCCGCCTTCCAGCAGCCGGATGTGCGCGCCCGGATAACGCGCTGTCATTTCGCGCCAGTCCAGCACTTCGTCGCCCTTGGCGATGACGGCCAGGTAGTTTTCGGGTGCTTTCAGCGGCCCGGCGTGCTGCGCCTCGAGTTCGTCCACAAAGCGCGGCTCAAAGAAAAAATGCTCGTCCGCGTTGTGCCAGGTGGTTTGCTCGCCGATGTAGCTGGCCAGGTCGCGCGCCGGCTCTACCGCGGGGTTGAGCAGCACCGCTTTGCAGCCGGTGCGCTCGGCCACCGCGGTGGCATAAAAGCCGCCCAGCGACGAGCCGATCACCGCCATGCTTTTGTAGGCGGGCTGCTGCGGCCAGCCGGCAATTTCATCAAAGACCATTCGCAGTGCGGCTTTGGGCGACGCGGGCAACTGCGGGCACCACCAGTGCACGGCCGGGTGGCGTTCTCGCACCAGCGCCGCCATCTTTTGGGCTTTGGTGGACTGGGGGGAAGAGCGAAAGCCGTGCAGGTAGAGCAGGTGAGTGGTGCGCATGGCCGCATGGTAGACGGGCGGGCGGCGGGGCGGGATGGCGTGCGGTGCAAGCCCTCAGAAGACCGCAAAACCCGTCACGGGCATTTTTTAAGCGAAAAGTGGCCGCAGTCAAGGTGGATATTGGACATGTAGCTATAGATTTGATAGCAAGGATGCGATGCTGAAAGCCCCCACGGGCATCCTTGTGGCGCAAGAGCCGGCCCAAGGCTGGCGGATAATCGCCGCATGGCTGCCGTTTTCGACAAACCCTCTCTTTACCAGCGAACCTTGCCCATGCTGCAGGGTTTTGACGGGCTGCTGGCTTTTGCCGTTTTCCTGCTGGCCTGCGCGGGCCTGCTGATCATGTATTCATCGGGCTATGACCACGGCACCCGTTTTGTCGACCATGGGCGCAACATGCTGATTGCCGGGGCCATCATGTTTGTGGTGGCACAAATTCCGCCGCAGCGCCTGATGGCCTTTGCCGTGCCGCTGTATATCGCGGGCGTCGCCCTGTTGGTCGCGGTGGCCATTTTTGGCATCACCAAAAAAGGCGCGCGGCGCTGGCTCAACGTAGGCGTGGTCATCCAGCCCAGCGAAATCCTCAAGATCGCCATGCCGCTGATGCTGGCCTGGTGGTTCCAGAAACGCGAAGGCCAGTTGCGCCCGCTGGACTTTCTGGCGGCCGGGCTGCTGTTGCTCGCCCCGGTCGGGTTGATCATGAAGCAGCCTGACCTGGGCACCTCGCTGCTGGTGCTGGCTGCGGGCCTGGCCGTGATCTTTTTTGCCGGCCTGAGCTGGAAGCTGATATTGCCGCCCGCGCTGCTCGGGCTGATCGGCGTGTTCCTGGTCGTGTGGTTTGAGCCGCAGCTGTGCGCCGACGGCGTGCGCTGGCCCATCATGCATGACTACCAGCAGCAGCGCATCTGCACGCTGCTTGACCCCTCGCGTGACCCGCTGGGCAAGGGCTTTCACATCATCCAGGGCATGATCGCCATCGGCTCGGGCGGCATCACCGGCAAGGGCTTTATGGCCGGCACCCAGACGCACCTGGAGTTCATCCCCGAGCGCACCACCGACTTCATCTTCGCGGCCTACTCGGAAGAGTTCGGTTTGCTGGGCAACCTGCTGCTGATCGCCGGGTTCATCTTCCTCATCCTGCGCGGGCTGGCGATTGCGCTGGATGCTTCCACGCTGTTTGCGCGCCTGCTGGCGGGCGCGTTGACCATGATTTTTTTCACCTACGCTTTCGTCAACATGGGCATGGTTAGCGGCATCCTGCCCGTCGTGGGCGTGCCTTTGCCTTTCATCAGCTACGGCGGCACGGCCATGGTGACGCTGGGCCTGGCCATCGGCATGCTGATGTCGATCGCCAAGGCCAAGCGGCTGGTGCAGTCCTGAACCTGAACGGAGTTTCGCCGTGAAACCCAGACTCGTGACCGTGATTGGGGTGGGCAATATGGGCGGCGGCATGGCGGCCAATCTGCTCAGCCAGGGCTGGGATGTGCAGGTGTGTGACATCGATGCGGGCAAGGTGGCCGATATGGTGGCGCTGGGCGCTACGGCCATCGACTCCCCGGCCGAGGCCGCAACCGATTCGCTGGCCTTCATCATCTGCGTGGTGGACGCCGCGCAAACCGAAGACGTGCTGTTTGATGGCCAGGGCCTGGCCCGCATGCTGCAGCCCGGCCATGCCGTGATGCTGTGCCCCACGATCTCACCGCAGGACGTTGAATCTTTCGCCAGCCGCCTGGCTGCGCGCGGCGTGCACACGCTGGACGCGCCCATGTCGGGCGGGCCCGCGCGGGCGCGCGACGGCACCATGAGCCTGATGCTGGCCTGCGCGGACGAGGTTTATGCCCAGCAGGCCGGCTTGCTGCAGGCCTTGTCGGCCAAGGTGTTCCGCATCAGTGAAAAGCCCGGCGACGGCGCCCGCACCAAGCTGGTCAACAACCTGCTGGCGGGCATCAACCTGGTGGGGGCGGCCGAAGCGTTGGCGCTGGCGGGCCGGCTCGGGCTGGATTTGGGTACGACGCTGGACGTGATCGAACAGTCCAGCGGGCAAAGCTGGATTGGTTCGGACCGCATGCGGCGTGCAATTGCCGGTGACTACGCGCCGCGCGCGCATGTGACCCTGCTGGAAAAAGACACCCGGCTGGCGGTGGAAGCGGCTCGCACCGCCGGGTTTGACGGCCCGCTGGGCCTGCGTGCCAGCCAGGTTTTTGCCGAGGCGCACCAGGCCGGGCTGGCTAGTGAGGATGACGCGGCGCTTTTCAAGCACCTCAAGGGTCAAGCCGGCAAATCCTGAGCCGCATTCGCAATGTCCATGGGCGGGCGTCAGCAGGGCAGACTGCCTACAATGGCCCAATGACATCACTTCGCTCCACCCCCTCCTCTGCCTCCAACAAGTCCACGGCCTCCTCAAAGGCCAAGCCGACGGCGGAGTCCACCTCGGGGCGGCTGGAAATCGCTGAAAAGCTGCTGCTGGCGCCGTTCGGCCTGACGCAGGCGCATTTGAGTCGCGCGCTGGGCGAAATCACCTCTTACGGCGCCGACGACGCCGACCTCTACTTCCAGTACACCCGCAGTGAAGGCTGGAGCCTGGAAGAGGGCATCGTGAAAACCGGCTCTTTCAGCATCGACCAGGGCGTGGGTGTGCGTGCCGTGAGCGGTGAGAAAACCGCCTTTGCCTATTCCGACGACATTTCCGAAGCCTCGCTGCTCGACGCGGCGCGCACCGTGCGCAGCATTTCCGCCGGCGGCAAGTCGGCCCGCGTGAAAACGCCGTCCGCAAGAATCGCCGGCAGCCGTTCGCTCTACCAGGGCCTGGACCCGATCGCCACGTTGGACAGCACCGCCAAGGTCAAGCTGCTGGAAAAAGTGGAAAAACTCGCCAAGGCCAAAGACCCGCGCATCGTGCAAGTGATGGCCGGCCTGGCCAGCGAATACGACGTGGTGATGGTGGCGCGCGCCGATGGCACGCTGGCCGCTGATGTGCGCCCGCTGGTGCGTTTGAGCGTGACCGTGATCGCCGAGCAAAAAGGCCGGCGTGAAGTCGGCTCAGGCGGCGGCGGCGGCCGTTTTGGCCTGGCCTACTTTGACGACGCACAAATTGCCGAATACGTGAACGACGCGGTGAAAGCCGCGCTGACCAACCTCGACGCGCGCCCCGCGCCGGCCGGTGAAATGACGGTGGTGCTGGGTTCGGGCTGGCCCGGCATTTTGTTGCACGAAGCCATCGGCCACGGCCTGGAAGGCGACTTCAACCGCAAGGGCTCGAGCGCGTTTTCCGGCAAGATCGGCCAGCGCGTGGCAGCCAAGGGCGTCACCGTGCTGGACGACGGCACCATCGCCGACCGCCGCGGCTCGCTCAATGTGGACGACGAAGGCAACGCCAGCCAGCGCAATGTGCTGATTGAAGACGGCATCCTGAAGGGCTACATCCAGGATTCGCTCAATGCGCGCCTGATGAAGGTCAAGCCCACAGGCAACGGCCGCCGCGAAAGCTACGCCCATGTGCCCATGCCGCGCATGACCAACACCTACATGCTGGGCGGCGACAAGCAGCCCGAAGAAATCGTGGCCAGCATCAAGAAGGGCCTCTACGCCACCAACTTCGGCGGCGGCCAGGTCGACATCACGTCCGGCAAATTCGTGTTTTCAGCCAGCGAAGCGTTCTGGGTGGAAAACGGCAAGATCCTGTATCCAGTCAAGGGCGCGACGATTGTGGGCAACGGCCCTGACGCGCTGACCCGTGTCACCATGATGGGCAACGACATGGCGCTGGACAGCGGCGTCGGCACCTGCGGCAAGGAAGGGCAGAGCGTTCCGGTCGGCGTCGGCCAGCCGACGCTGCGCATTGACGGCCTGACTGTGGGCGGAACGGCCTGATCAGGCCCCAACAGGCGCTAAAAAGCCCCGTTTTTGACCTGTGCTACATTTCAGCTTATGAATTCCGCCAAGTTTTACTTTGGTTACTTTTGGTTCTCAAGCGCTTCCGGCGGTAGAGAGATCAAGGCGTGACCCGATAAAACGCACCGATTCTCCAGAAACCGCCGGCCCTCCGGCGGTTTTTTTTTGCGCGCCCCGATTGTTGATGTTTGAACGAATCCTGAATTGAACGATATCTAGAAAAGGAAACCAGCGATGAATGCCAAAGCCACCTCCGCCAGCGACAACTGGTATGCGACCGTCGAAAAAACCAGCCAGACCGACGACGAACGCATCAAGGACATCACCGTGCTACCCCCTCCCGAGCATCTCATCCGCTTTTTCCCGATCCGCGGCACCGCCGTCGAGACGCTGATCAGCAAAACCCGCAAGAGCATCCACAACATCATCCAGGGCAAGGACGACCGCCTGCTCGTCGTCGTCGGGCCATGCTCCATCCACGACCCGATGGCGGCGCTCGAATACGCCCGCAAACTGGTCGAGCAACGCAAAAAGTACGAGGGCACGCTGGAAATCGTGATGCGCGTGTACTTCGAAAAGCCGCGCACCACGGTCGGCTGGAAGGGCCTGATCAACGACCCCTACCTCGACGAAACCTTCCGCATTGATGAAGGCCTGCGCATCGCGCGCCAGCTGCTGATCGACATCAACCGCCTCGGCCTTCCTGCCGGCAGCGAGTTCCTGGACGTGATTTCCCCGCAGTACATCGGCGACCTGATCTCCTGGGGCGCCATCGGCGCACGCACGACTGAAAGCCAGGTGCACCGCGAACTGGCCTCGGGCCTCTCCGCACCGATCGGCTTCAAGAACGGCACGGACGGCAACATCCGCATCGCCACCGACGCCATCCAGGCGGCGGCGCGCGGCCACCACTTTTTGTCGGTGCACAAAAACGGCCAAGTCGCCATCGTGCAGACCAACGGCAACAAGGACTGCCACGTGATTTTGCGCGGCGGCAAGGCACCCAACTACGACGCGGCCAGCGTCACGGCAGCCTGCAAGGAGCTCGAAGCCTCGAAGTTGCCGGCCACGCTGATGGTGGATTGCAGCCATGCCAATAGTTCCAAGCAGCATGAAAAGCAGGTCGAAGTGGCGCGCGACATCGCTGGCCAGGTAGCAGGCGGGTCGCACCATGTGTTCGGTTTGATGGTGGAAAGCCACCTCAACCCCGGCGCGCAGAAATTCACCCCCGGCAAAGACGACTCGAAAGCGCTGGAATACGGCAAGAGCATCACCGACGCCTGCCTGGGCTGGGGCGATTCGCTGGACGTGCTGGAGATCCTGTCGGCTGCGGTCCTCAAGCGCCGCGCCGCCAAGTAAGCCGGTCGCTTGCGGGTTTGTGCGAATAGCCGCAGCACCCGCAAGTCGCCGACTATGGACTCTTGACTAGGAGCCCATCATGCGCAGCGAAGTCACCGTGAACTTCAAGGACAGCCCGCCCGTGCGGCTGGACCTCAACGAAGTGCAGCCCATGCCGCATGATGTGGCGCGTTGGTGGCTGGACGACCAGTTCACGCAGATGGGCTGCGAGCCGCTGCGGCCCACGGGCAAGTTGCTGACCGCCGACAAGGTGGTGGTGGTCGCCCAGGCGGCTGGCCCGGCGAAATTTGCCGAGGCCAAATGGGCTCAGGAGTTTGCCCGGGCGTCGAGTGCGGCGCTGGGCAAGCCGGTCGTGCACGTCGACGTCGCAACGCTCAGCATCAGCTTCTAAAGCTTTCCCGGCGAGCGCCCGCCTTTTCTTAAGCAATTTAGGCCTCTAGCCCATATCCATCATAGGCTAAATGCTATTAAATTAATAGCGAGCCGAACCCGAAGGCATGGTGGTTCGTCAGGCTTTCAGCGCCTGCAGCAGCCTGGCGTGGATCCCGCCAAACCCGCCATTGCTCATACATAGCAAATGATCACCTGGCCGCACCGCCGCCAGCACCTGCTCAAGGAGCTGTTCGATGGTGCCGGCCACCTGCGCGCGGTCGCCCATGGGCGCCAGCGCGGCGCGTGCATCCCAGTCCAGGCCGCCGGCATGGCAAAACGCCAAGTCGGCCTGCTCCAGGCTCCAGGGCAGCTGGGCCGTCATGGCGCCCAGCTTCATGGTGTTGCTGCGCGGCTCGAAGATCGCCAGGATTCGTTCGCTGCCCTTGCCGGCGGCGGCGAGCTGGCGGCGCAGCCCGTCTACCGTGGTGTGAATCGCGGTCGGGTGATGGGCGAAATCGTCATACACCGTGATGTTGCCGCCGCTTTGCGCCACCACGCCGCGCACTTCCATGCGGCGCTTGACATTCTGGAAGGTCGCCAACGCCTGGGCCGCGGTTTCGGGGGCGACACCTACATGCTCGGCCGCGGCGATGGCGGCCAGTGCGTTGAGCTGGTTATGCACGCCGCTGATGCCCCACTGCACGTGGGCCACCACCTGCCCGGCCTTAAGTACCTGGAAGTCGTGCGGCTCGCCCTGGGCGGTAAAGCCGTCTTTATTCAGCAAGCCGCCGCCGAAAAGCATCTGCTCACTCCAGCAGCCCTTGGCCAGCACGCGCTGCAGGGCGGCTTCACCCGCATTCACCACCACCCGGCCCTGTGACGGCACGGTGCGCACCAGATGGTGAAACTGCCGCTCGATGGCCGCCAGGTCGTCAAAAATGTCGGCGTGATCGAACTCGAGGTTGTTCAGGATGGCGGTGCGCGGGTGGTAATGCACGAACTTGCTGCGTTTGTCGAAAAACGCGGTGTCGTATTCATCGGCTTCAATCACAAAGGTGTTGCCGTCGCCCAGCCGGGCCGAGACGCCGAAGTTGAGCGGCACACCGCCCACCAGGAAACCTGGTTTCAGGCCAGCCTGTTCGAGAATCCAGGCCAGCATGGCCGTGGTGGTGGTCTTGCCGTGCGTGCCGGCTATGGCCAGTACATGGCGCGGGCCGGTGGCGTGATGCGTCGGGTGGTGCAGCACGTGGCCCGACAGCCACTGCGGGCCGCTGGTGTAGGGCTTGCCGCTGTTCAAAATGGCTTCCATCAGCGGATACCTTGGGCTGCCGTCTGGCTGGCGGGCCCGCGACACCACATTGCCGATCACAAACACATCCGGCTCGAAAGCCATCTGGTCGGCGCTGTAGCCTTCGATCAGTTCAATCCCCAGGCCGCGCAACTGGTCGCTCATGGGCGGGTAGACGCCGGTGTCGCAACCCGTCACTTTGTGCCCTGCCTCCCGCGCAAGTGCGGCCAGACCGCCCATGAAAGTCCCGCAGATTCCCAGAATATGTATGTGCATGGCCTGTATTCTAGGCAGGGCGTTTTTTGGCCCGGCAGGTGAGAGCGCCGCCACCCCGCTGGTGTTCTAAGTAAATATGGCCTCTAGCCCAATCACCACATTGGTCTCTAGCTCCTGATTTCATAGCAACCCGGTCTTTCACCATTTGCCGTGAACTTTAGGCGGCTGCTGAGGCCTAACCGGGGCACAATCGCTTCCCCGGACTGCATCTTCCGAACCCTGTTTCCCCACTGGCACACCCCAGCTGATCTTGACCCCTCACACCCTCAAATCCGAAATCGCCGCCACGGCCGCCGCGCTGGTCGTGGAAGAAGGGCTGGAATACGGTCCGGCCAAGCGCCGTGCCGTCAAGCAGATGGCGCTGCCCGCGCGCACCGAGCTGCCGGGCAACGACGAGTTGGAAGACGCGGTGCGCGAATACATCGCGCTGTTTTGTGCCGACACCCAGCCGGCCGAGCTGGCCGCCCTGCGTGAGCTGGCACTGACCTGGATGGAGCGGCTGGTCCAGTTTCGTCCCTACCTGGGCGGCGCCGTCTGGCACGGCACGGCCACGCGGCTGTCCGATATCTATATCCAGCTCTTTTGCGACGACCCCAAATCGGCCGAGATTGCCTTGATTGAACACAATGTGGATTACGAGCCACGCACCGTGACCGGCTTCACCGGCGACAGCGTGGAGGCGCTCAGTTTGCGAAGTGTGTGCAAACCTCTGAACGAAACCGTGGGCGTGCACCTGATGGTGTATGACCATGACGACCTGCGCGGCGCCCTGAGGCCCGATGCCAAGGGCCGCAGCCCCCGTGGCGATGTGGCTGCCGTGCAAAAATTGCTGTCTACCCAACCTGGAGCTTCAGACTCGTGAATCGCAGAAACATGCTTTATGGCGGGGTCGCCGCTCTGGCCGGCCTGGCTGGCGCGGGCGTCGCCTGGTGGAAATTCCAGCCCCGCCAGGTGGATGAGAAAATTGTGGCGCCAGCACCCGGTGCCGCGACGGGGAATGCGACCGACGCGTTCTGGAGCCTGAACTTCGACACGCCGGACGGCAAAAACCTGTCCATGAGCAGTTTTCGCGGCAAGCTTCTGCTGGTGAATTTCTGGGCAACCTGGTGCCCGCCTTGTGTTGAGGAACTGCCTTTACTGGATTATTTCTTCCAGGAAAACCGCGACAAAAATATCCAGATCGTGGGTTTGGCGGTTGACCAGCCCAGCAAAGTGCGTGACTGGCTGCAGGCTACGCCGCTGCACTTTCCGGTCGGCATGGCCGGCATGGGTGGCACAGAGCTGAGCAAATCGCTGGGCAATCTGGCTGGCAGCCTTCCGTTTACGGCGGTGTTCAGCGCGACGGGCGAGCTCCTGCATCGCAAGATCGGCCAGGTGCAGCCTGAAGACCTGGCACAGTGGGCCAAACTCAAATAAGGCCAGATCCCTGTTTTGATCTAAATGACGTGAACTCGCAGCCACCTGCACTGAACGGCAGTGGTATGCGCGCTTATTGACGGGCAGGCAGGTCGCCGGCAGGGGCTTGGGGAGCCCTTCGGCTTGATGTACACTCTGCGCTCTCACAGGCTCAGCTACTTGGTTGGCGCCTGCAGTAATAAACTGATAGGTGCTTTAGGGCACAAAAGCAGGAAGTAATTGAAAAAAGAAGGAAGTTCGGTATAGGCTCTACGCCTTGCCCGCTTTTCAGGCTTTATTCAGACGCTGCGCTGAAGTCCTCGCGCCAGCATCTACCGTCGTTGGAGAGAACCCCATGGATTTAAGAAAACTCAAGACCCTGATCGACCTCGTTTCGGAGTCCAACGTGTCTGAACTGGAAATCACCGAAGCCGAAGGCAAGGTGCGTATCGTCAAATCCAGCGGTGCCCCGCTCGTGATGCAGCAGCCGGTTGCCATGGTAGCAGCTCCCGCAGCGGCCCCGGCAGCCGGCGCCCCCGCCGCACCCGTGGCCGACGCGGCGCCCGCCGCACCGGCCGGCCACGCCGTCAAGTCGCCTATGGTGGGCACCTTCTACCGCTCCGCCAGCCCCGGCGCCAAGGCGTTTGTCGAGGTGGGCAGCGTCGTCAAGGAAGGCGAAACCATCTGCATCATCGAGGCGATGAAGATCCTCAACGAGATCGAAGCCGACAAATCCGGCACGGTCACCAAGATTCTTTCGGAAAACGGCCAGGCTGTCGAATACGGCCAACCCCTCTTCATCATTGAATAAGCCGGCGCTTCGCCCCCTTATTCAAACCAGGCTTACCGACGCATGTTCAAGAAAATACTGATCGCCAACCGCGGAGAGATCGCCTTGCGCATCCAGCGCGCCTGCCGCGAACTCGGCATCAAGGCCGTGATGGTCTATTCAGAGGCCGACCGCGAAGCGAAATACATCAAACTGGCGGACGAGTCGGTCTGCATAGGCCCCGCGCCTTCCAAAGACAGCTACCTCAACATGCCGGCCATCATTTCGGCCGCTGAGGTGACGGACGCCGAAGCGATTCACCCCGGCTACGGCTTCCTGAGCGAAAACGGGCCTTTCGCGCGCCGCTGTACGCACGCTCGGCTCACGTTCGTCGG
>JAJKJM010000089.1 GCA_021153985.1 Polaromonas sp. | reverse complement strand
TCGATGCGGTCGTCGTATTCCTTGCTCTTGGAGGCGTCTGAAAATCGGCCCACCCGGTGGTTGGATTTGATGCCCAGTTCGCCCTCCAGCGGCGCGACGAACATGCCGAACATGTCCAGCAGCATGCCGTTGCAATGGGTTTTGATGACGGCCAGGATTTCCATGTTCACCAGCGTCGTGAAGACGATGGGCCGTTTGCCCTCGACTTCGGCCGTGTGGTTGATCTGCCGGATCGCCTGGTGGGCCTTGTCCACGCTGTCGATAAAGGGCAGGCGGACATGGCGCGGCTTGAACTCAAACTGCGCCAGGATGGCGTTACCAAAGGTTTCAGCGGTAATGCCGGTGCCGTCGGAGATGAAAAATACGGTGCGTTGGGACATGAGAGGTCGGGAAATGAGGGTTTGGCTGGTTGAAAGCTGGGTGAAAGCCTGACACGGCACGGGGAGCCTGGGGCACCTACAATCGTGGCAATTATCCAGTTTGTCACATCATGCCCCGCCACAACCCCTTCGAACAACAACAAGGTTGCCTGCCGTGCATGGTGAATTCCCCGGTTTTTAAACCTCCCGGAGTATTTTCATGTCCAAGCTGTTTGAGGCGACCGCCCTGGTCGTACCGTTTGAAAACCTGAGGATGACAGACGTCGAGTCTGTCGGCGGCAAGAACGCCAGCCTCGGCGAAATGATCTCGCAACTGCCCACCGGCCCCCAGGGCGTGCGGGTGCCCACCGGTTTCGCAACGACGGCCCACGCATTCCGTGTGTTCCTGGCCCACGACGGGCTCGACAAAAAAATCAACGGCGTGCTGGACGCGCTGAACACCGACGACGTGCGGGCGCTGGCCGAAGCCGGCGCCAAAATCCGCGCGCTGGTGGAAGCCCAGCCTTTTCCTGCCGACCTCGAAAAAGCCGTTCGCGACAGTTTTGCCGCTTTAAGCGCCGGTAACGCCCAGGCCAGCTTCGCGGTGCGCTCGTCCGCCACCGCTGAGGATTTGCCTGACGCCTCGTTTGCCGGCCAGCAGGAAACCTTCCTGAACGTCGTCGGCATTGAAGACGTGCTGCACAAGATGAAAGAGGTGTTTGCCTCTCTCTACAACGACCGCGCCATCAGCTACCGCGTGCACCAGGGCTTTGCTCACTCCGATGTGGCGCTCTCCGCCGGCATCCAGCGCATGGTTCGCAGCGACAAGGGCGCGGCGGGCGTGATGTTCACCATCGACACCGAAAGCGGTTTTGAAGACGTGGTGTTCATCACCTCCAGCTACGGCCTGGGTGAAACCGTGGTGCAGGGCGCCGTCAACCCCGACGAGTTTTATGTGCACAAGCCCATGCTCAAGGCCGGCAAGCGCGCCGTAATCCGCCGCAACCTGGGCTCCAAGCTGCTGCAGATGGAGTTCACCACCGCCGAAGAGAAAAAAGCCGGCGGCAAGCTGGTCAAGACCACCGACGTGCCGACCGAACTGCGCAACCGCTACTCGCTGACCGACGACGACGTCGAGCAGCTCGCGCGCTACGCCCTCATCATTGAAACCCACTATGGCCGCCCCATGGACATCGAGTGGGGCAAAGACGGCATCGACGGCCAGCTCTACATCCTGCAGGCTCGCCCCGAGACAGTGAAAAGCCAGTCCAAAGGCAAAGCCGAGCAACGCTACAAGCTCAAGGGAACCGGCACTGTGCTGGCCGAAGGCCGGGCCATCGGCCAGAAGATCGGTACCGGCCCGGTCCGCATCGTGCACGACATCAAGGACATGGACCAGGTTCAACCGGGCGACATCCTGGTCACCGACATGACCGACCCGAACTGGGAACCGGTCATGAAGCGCGCCAGCGCCATCGTCACCAACCGCGGCGGGCGCACCTGCCACGCGGCCATCATTGCCCGCGAGCTGGGCATTCCGGCCGTGGTCGGTTGCGGCGACGCGACCGAAACGCTGAAAGACGGCATGCTGGTGACGGTGAGTTGCGCTGAGGGCGACACCGGCAACATCTATGACGGCCTGCTGGAAACCGAAGTGACCGAGGTGCAGCGCGGCGACATGCCACCGATTGACCTGAAGATCACCATGAACGTCGGCAACCCGCAGTTGGCCTTTGACTTCTGCCAGATCCCCAACCACGGTGTGGGCCTGGCGCGGCTGGAGTTTGTTATCAACAACAACATCGGTGTGCACCCCAAGGCGATCCTGGACTACCCGAACATCGACGCCGACCTGAAAAAAGCGGTGGAAAGCGTGGCCCGCGGCCATGCGTCGCCGCGCGCTTTTTATGTCGACAAGGTGGTTGAAGGTGTGGCGACGATTGCTGCCGCCTTCTGGCCCAAGCCGGTGATCGTGCGCCTGTCGGACTTCAAGTCCAACGAGTACCGCAAGCTGATTGGCGGTTCGCGCTATGAGCCCGAAGAAGAAAACCCGATGCTCGGCTTCCGTGGCGCGTCGCGTTACCTGAGCCCCGATTTTGGCGAAGCCTTTGCGATGGAGTGCGAGGCGCTGCGCCGCGTGCGCGACGACATGGGCTTGGTCAACGTCGAAGTGATGGTGCCTTTTGTGCGCACCCTCGGGCAAGCCAAGAAGGTCACCGATTTGCTGGCCCAGCACGGCCTCAAGCGTGGCGAGAAGGACCTTCGCGTGATCATGATGTGCGAAGTGCCGAGCAATGCCATCCTGGCCGACGAGTTCCTCGAGTACTTCGACGGCTTCTCAATCGGATCGAACGACCTCACCCAGCTCACGCTGGGCCTGGACCGCGACTCGGGCATGGAAATCCTGGCCAAGGACTTCGACGAGCGCGATCCGGCCGTCAAGGCCATGCTGAGCCGGGCCATCCAGGCCTGCCGCAAGCAGGGCAAATACGTCGGCATCTGCGGCCAGGGCCCCAGCGACCATCCTGACTTTGCGCAGTGGCTGAAAGAGGAGGGCATAGGTTCCATCTCGCTCAACCCCGACACGGTGATCGACACCTGGAAGCAGTTAGCTAACTGAGGGTGAAAGTCGTTAACGTGAGTTGAGAAAATGCGCTGCGGGCAAATCCGCAGCGCTTTTTTTTGGCCGGCTCCGAGGGAAAACCCCCGGTGGCGCAAGGTTTCCCGGTAAGCAACCGGCAAGTCCCCGGATGACAATCGGGAACGTTGCCTCTCTTCTTTCTTTTGCCCTGCTGAGCCATGCTTGCTGTTGCCACTACCGTCAAACTGCTCACTGAAATCGCCCTGCTTGCGCTGGCCGGCCAGTGGTTGTTGGGCGTGCTTGCAGGTGCTGCGCGTGATGGCAACCCGTTTTACCGTGTACTCGAACTGCTGGGCCGGCCTTGGGTGAAAGCGGCACGCTGGATATCCCCGCCGGTGGTGATGGAGCGCCACCTGCCGCTGGTGGCTTTTCTGGTGCTGTTGATGGTCTGGGTTGTTGCGGCGGTCGCCAAAGTCCACATCTGCCTGGAAATCGGGGTGGCGTTATGCAAATAGGGGTCAGCATCCGGTATGGCTTTCTGAAAGCGCGGGCATTGTTTCTTCTTGCCTGTGCCAAACGGCATGCCGCACTGGCAACGTTTGATGAGATGTTGCGGCTGCGGCCGGCAGACCCCTATGCATTGGCCAGCCGCGGCCATGTGGCGGCGCAACTCCAGCTCACGCACGAATCTATTGCCAGCCTGCGGCAGCTGACCGCCGTCAGGCCGGGGCAAGCGGCCGGCTGGTTCAACTTGGGTTATGTGTTGCAGCAGGCAGGGCGCCTTGAAGAGGCCGGGCCGGCATTTGAGCGCGCAGTGGCGCTGGACGCCCGCCTGGACCCCGCCTGGTATGGCCTGGCGCTGGTGCACATTCATGCAGGGCGGTTTGAAGAAGCCGCCCAGGCCCTGCAAAAGAACACAGCCCTGCAGCCCCTGAGCCCTTATGGCTGGTACCGGCTCGCGCAGGTCTGGCTGGCGCTGGGCCAACCCGACAAGGCGCGCAAGGTGATCGCGCACCTGAGCCGCTTTGAGCCGCGTGTGGCAGCGCAGTTTGAGCGCGAGAACGAGGCGATTTTTGCAGGCAAAGATGAGGCAACCCATGCAACCCACTGAGAGCCACCGGCTTTACTGGCGCAAGAACCTGGCCGTCACGGCGGTGCTGCTGCTGATTTGGTTCAGCGTCACCTTTGGCGTGGCCTACTTTGCGCGCTCACTGAACTTCACCTTTTTCGGCTGGCCCTTCAGCTTCTGGATGGGGGCGCAGGGTGCCCTGGTGGTGTATTGCCTCATCGTGGGGTTTTATGCCTGGTACATGAATCGGCTCGACATTGAGCACGACGTGGCGGACGAGGACTGAATGGGCGGTTTCTTTGGTTCGCGCGACGGGGTCATGCTCTCCAGCCGGCAGTTCAAAAAACAGCTGGACCGTGTCTACCGCTGGTACACGTTGGGCCTGGTGGTGTTCGTGGGCATCCTGGCGCTGCTGGAGCGGGCAGGCCTGCCGCGGCTCTGGATAGGCACGGCCTTCCTGCTGGCCACCATTGGCCTTTACGCAGGCATAGGCGTTATGAGCCGCACCACCGACGCCTCTGAATACTACGTAGCGGGGCGGCGCGTGCCGGCGGTCTACAACGGCATGGCCACCGGCGCCGACTGGATGTCGGCCGCCTCCTTCATCGGCCTGGCGGGCACGCTCTACCTCACAGGCTATAGCGGCCTGGCTTTCATCATGGGCTGGACGGGTGGCTACTGCCTGGTCGCGCTGGTGCTGGCGCCTTATTTGCGCAAGTTCGGCCAGTTCACCATTCCTGATTTTCTGGGGGAGCGCTATGGCGGGCGCCTGCCGCGGCTCATCGGTGTGGCGGCGGCGATTTTGTGCTCCTTCACTTACCTGGTGGCGCAGATTTACGGCGTGGGCCTGATCACGTCCTACCTTACCGGCATCGCCTTCGAACTGGGCATCTTCCTCGGGCTGGGCGGGATTTTGGTGTGCTCCTTCCTGGGCGGCATGCGCGCGGTGACCTGGACGCAGGTGGCCCAGTACATCATCCTGGTGGTGGCTTACCTGATTCCGGTGATCTGGCTGTCGGTCAAGCAGACGGGCGTTCCGGTGCCGCAACTGGTCTACGGGTTCCAGCTTGAAAAAGTCACGGCCAGGGAAAAAGAGCTGACGGTGGATCCCAGGGAGTTGCAGGTGCGTGAGCTGTTCAGGCAGCGTTCGGAGGCTCTGTCTGGCAAGCTGGATCACCCGGCCGAATCGCTGGCCGCCGACAAGCTGGCCGCCGCCAGGCGCATGGAGCAGCTCAAAAGCGGCAACGCGTCCGTCGCCGAAATCTCATCGGCCGCCAAAGCCCTGGCCACCATGCCCAGGGACGAGGCCGCCGCAGTGAAGGCCTGGACAACGGCCAAGGCCGCGGCTGACGTCAAAACCCAACCGCTCAACGGCATGCCCGCCCACGCTGCCCAGTTCTCCGGCAACCCGGACGGGACACCGAAAGAGCAGGAGATCTATGACACCTCGCGCCGCAACTTTTTGGCGCTGGTTTTTTGCCTCATGGTGGGCACCGCCGCCTTGCCGCACATCCTGATGCGCTATTACACGGTGCCCAGCGTGCGGGAGGCGCGGCAGTCGGTCACATGGTCACTGGTGTGCATCTTCCTGCTTTACTTCACCGCGCCGGCGCTGGCGGTGCTGGTGAAGTACGAGATATTCACCGCCGTGGTCGGCATGCCGTTTGACCAATTGCCCGCCTGGGTGCATTCCTGGACGCGGGTGGACCCTTCGCTGCTGTCGGTCACGGACATCAACAAGGACAACATCCTGCAGCTCAACGAGATGAACATAGGCGGCGACATCGTCGTGCTGCTGACGCCCGAGCTGGCGGGCTTGCCCTACGTGATTTCAGGCCTGGTTGCGGCGGGCGGGCTGGCTGCCGCGCTTTCTACCGCCGACGGCCTGCTGCTGACGATTGCCAATGCGCTGGGTCATGACCTCTATTACAAGATGATCGATCCCAACGCCTCGACCGTGAGCCGCGTGACGGTGTCCAAGATATTGCTGTTGATCGTCGCCTTGCTGGCGGCCTATGTCGCGGCACAAAAACCAGCGGACATCCTGTTCCTGGTCTCGGCGGCATTCTCGTTCGCCGCCGCCTCGTTCTTCCCGGCCCTCAGCCTGGGCATCTTCTGGAAACGCGCCAACGGCATCGGCGCCGTGCTGGGCATGGTGTCAGGCCTGGGGGTGACCTCGTACTACATGTTCACCAATCAGGCCTGGCTGCGCGCCACCTTCGGCATCACCTCGCCGGTACAGCTCTGGTGGGGCATAGACCCGATCTCCGCCGGGCTTTTCGGGGTGCCGGTCGGTTTTGCGGTGATTGTGCTGGTGAGCCTGGTCACCCGGCCGCCCAGCCAAAAGGTCCAGGACCTGGTCGAATACATCCGCTACCCGGACCTCAAACGCCTCTAGAAATAGAGCCCCCACGCTCCCCACTGCGTGTGGTTCGCTGCCCCCCGAGGGGGCGCTGCGCCTGCGGCCCGGCAAAGCCGGTTCCGCAGCCCCGGCCGGTAGAGGTCAAAACACGCTATAATGTTGGGTTCCGCCTTGCTGCACCCTTAACGACGCTGGGGCAGCTTCAATCAACCACAAGGAGAGTTTATGCGTCACTATGAGATCGTCTTGCTGATCCATCCGGATCAAAGCGAGCAAGTCCCAGCCATGCTGGAACGTTACAAGGGCATGATTACCGCCGGCGGTGGAAAAGTGCATCGTGTTGAAGATTGGGGCCGCCGCCAGCTGGTGTACCTGATCCAGAAACTCGCCAAAGCCCACTACCTCTGCATCAACATCGAAGCCAGCCAGGCCGTGATGGAAGAAATTGAACACGCGTTCAAGTTCAACGATGCCGTGCTGCGCCACCTGACCGTGGTGAAGAAGAAAGCCGAAACCGGCCCATCCCTCATGATGCGCAACGTCGAGAGGGAAGAAGCCCGCAAAGCCCAACAGCAGGAGTATGCGGCTTAATAGCCAACATGCTGTTGAACGCCTCGCTGCCGCGCAGCTGCCATTGAGCAAAAGCACGCAGTGAACCACGTTGAACTGACCGCCTGTATCGCCGAGGCAAGTCCTCTTCGCTACACGCCCGCTGGAATCCCCGCCGC
>JAJKJM010000088.1 GCA_021153985.1 Polaromonas sp. | reverse complement strand
GCGGGCTTGTCTCCAGGTTGTCGAGGTGCTTGCGGCTGATGGCCTGCGGATTTCTTATTTTTAGCACGGTCGTTCGCAATTTTATGTCTCAGGTGGGACATTGGGTAGGGGACCCAGGGTAGAAGGCCGGGGCCGCAGGTCACGTTCTAAACTAGAGGGCTATGGCTCCTGCGAACAAAACGGACAAAAACATCGTCATCCTGATTTCGGGCAGCGGCTCCAATATGGCCGTGATCGCCCGAACCGCCGACAAAGAAGCCTGGCGCAGCCGGTGGGGCGTGCAGGTGGCGGCCGTCATCAGCAACAAGCCGGAGGCCGCAGGCCTGGCGCTGGCCAAAAGCCTGGGCGTCGCCACGGCGGTGGTGTCCCATAAAGCCTTTGATTCGCGCGAAGCCTTTGACGCCGAGCTCATGGCGCAGATCGACAAGTACGCACCGGCGCTGGTGGTGCTGGCCGGTTTCATGCGCATCCTGACGCCGGGCTTTGTGCAGCACTATGCGGGGCGGCTGATCAACATCCATCCGTCGCTGTTGCCGGCCTTCACGGGGCTCAACACACATCAGCGCGCGATAGACGCCGGCTGCACGGTGGCGGGTTGCACCGTGCACCAGGTGACGGCCGAGCTCGACCACGGCCCGACGCTGGCCCAGGCTGTGGTGCCGGTCCTGCCGGGCGACACCGCCGAAACGCTGGCTGCGCGCGTGCTGACGCAAGAGCACCTGATCTATCCGCAGGCCGTGCGCGCTTTCTTCGAACGCGCTGCCTGAGGTTCGGCGGTGCGTCCGACCGGGCGCTGCCGCTTACGCCTTGTTGCGCATCTTTTTTGAATCCAGCGGGGCTGCACTGCCGTATTCATGACAGCCGCTTGAATCATCCTGATTTCGGCTCACGGCACGACTTGCTCGGCCTTTTGCTTCAACACGTTCAAAGGAAATTCACATGCAGACAAAACACAAACTCGCGTCTATTGGCATGGCCATGGCGCTGTTGTTCGCGGCGATTCCGTCTTTTGCGCAGGTCATGGTGGGCGGTGCGCCCATGCTCGCCAGCAAGGACATCATCGACAACGCCGTCAACTCCAAAGACCACACGACGCTGGTCGCCGCCGTCAAGGCTGCGGGGCTGGTTGATACGCTCAAAGGCCCTGGCCCGTTCACGGTGTTTGCGCCTACCAACGCCGCCTTCGCCGCGCTGCCTGCCGGCACGGTAGACACCCTGCTCAAGCCTGAAAACAAGGGCATGCTGACCGGCATCCTCACCTACCACGTGGTGCCTGGCAAATGGGACGCGGCCGCCATCAGCAAGATGATTGCCGACGGCAAGGGCATGGCCTCGATCAAGACGGTGGCGGGTGGCACGCTGGTGGCCAAGTCAGCCGGCGGCAAGGTCACGGTGACGGATGAAAAAGGCGGCGTGGCTACTGTCACCATCGCCGACGTCTATCAGTCCAATGGTGTCATCCACGTAATTGATAAGGTGCTGCTGCCCAAATAAAAAAAGCGGTATTTCAGGTCCGTGCGCGGCAAGACTGCGCACGGATTTCGCACGTCCGCTCCGTGGTCTTAATCTGCGTAAATCTGCGTAATTTGTGGATAAAGAATTCATCCGCAGATTACGCAGATTTACGCAGATTGAAAACCAGATAGATGGACTGACAGCGTCAGGGCTTGAGCACGTGCAGCGCCGCCTTCACGATGCTTTGCGCATCTACATTGAAAAACTCACGCAGCGCGGCGCGAGTGTCGCTGCGGCCAAAGCCGTCGGTGCCCAGCGTCAGGTAGCGTCGGCCTTCGGGCACAAAGGCGCGGATGCTTTCGGGCACGGCGCGCACATAGTCGGTGGCGGCGATGATGGGTCCGGTGCTGCCCTGCAACTGCTGCGCGATGAAGGGTTCGGTCACCGGCTCGCCATTGATCGCCCGCTGCTGGCACACCGCGCCGTCGCGCGCGAGTTCGCTCCAGCTGGTCACGCTGTACACCGTCGCCTCAATGCCTTGTTCGGCCAGTTGCTGCGCCGCCTTGATGACTTCGGTGAGGATGGCGCCTGAGCCCATCAGTGTGACGGAAGCTGCCGATTTCTTAAGCGTATTAAGGCTCTGGCCCTTATCCTGCTTTGGCATATAGCTATTGAATTGATAGCAACCACGGATGATGTCGGCTTCAACGCCGGCGCGCAAATCAGGCTGCGCGTAGTTCTCGTTCATCAGCGTGACGTAGTAGAAGACGTCTTTTTGCTCGACCATCATCTCCTGCATGCCGCGGTCCAGGATCACGGCTAGCTCGCCGGCAAACGCCGGGTCGTAGGCCTTGCAGTTGGGAATGGTCGCGGCGATCAGGTGGCTGGTGCCGTCCTGGTGTTGCAGGCCTTCGCCGCCCAGCGTGGTGCGGCCCGAGGTCGCGCCCAGCAGGAAGCCGCGTGCGCGCTGGTCGGCGGCGGCCCAGATCTGGTCGCCCACGCGCTGAAAGCCGAACATCGAGTAATAAATGTAGAAGGGCAGCATGGCCAGGCCATGCACGCTGTAACTGGTGGCCGCGGCCGTCCAGCTGGCCAGGGCGCCGGCCTCGCTGATCCCTTCTTCCAGGATCTGGCCATCGAGCGCTTCGCGGTAGCTCAGCACCGAGCCGATGTCTTCGGGCGCATAACGCTGGCCCACGCTGGAGTAAATACCCACCTGCTTGAACAGGTTGGCCATGCCGAAGGTGCGCGCTTCGTCGGCCACGATGGGCACGATCTTCGGGCCCAGCGCCGGGTCTTTCAGCAGGCCGCCCAGCATGCGCACGAAGGCCATGGTGGTGCTCATCTCTTTGCCGTCGGCAGCGAGCGCGAACTGCGCGTAAGAGGGCAGGGCCGGGACGTTCACGATGTCGGCCGCTGTTTCACGCCGTGGCAGGTAGCCGCCCAGCGCCGCGCGTTTTGAGTGCATGTACTGCATCTCTGCGCTGTCGGCAGCCGGTTTGTAGAAGGCCAGGTTTTTGGCCTGCTCGTCAGACAGCGGCAGGTTGAAGCGGTTGCGGAATTCGATCAGCTCTTCGCCGTCGAATTTTTTCTGCGAATGCGTGGTCATCTTGCCCTGGCCGGCGCTGCCCATGCCATAGCCTTTTTTGGTGTGCGCCAGGATCACCGTGGGCTGGCCCTGGTGATTGGCCGCCGCGGCATAGGCGGCGTGGATCTTCACCAGGTCATGCCCGCCGCGTTTGAGGCGGTCGATCTGCTCGTCCGTCATGCCCTGCGCCAGGCGGGCGAGTTCTTCGCTCTGGCCGAAGAAGTTGTCGCGGTTAAAACGACCGTCTTTGGCGGCAAAGGTCTGCATCTGGCCGTCCACCGTCTGCGCAAACGTCTGCGCCAGTGCGCCCGTGAGGTCGCGCGCAAAAAGGCCGTCCCAGTCGCTGCCCCAGACCAGCTTGATGACGTTCCAGCCGGCGCCGGCAAACAATTTTTCGAGCTCGTCGATGATGCGGCCGTTGCCGCGCACCGGGCCGTCCAGGCGCTGCAGATTGCAGTTGACGACCCAGACCATGTTGTCCAGCCCTTCACGCGCGGCCAGGGTCAGCGCACTCATCGATTCAGGCTCGTCCATCTCGCCGTCGCCGAACACGCCCCAGACTTTCCGGCCCGCGCAGTCAAGCAAACGCCGGTGGGTGAGGTAGCGCATAAAGCGCGCGTGGTAGATCGAGCTGATCGGCCCTATGCCCATGGAGCCGGTCGGGAACTGCCAGAAGTCCGGCATCAGGTAGGGGTGCGGGTAGCTGCACAGGCCTTGCGCACCCTGGCCGGGCGCGGTCAGTTCCTGGCGGTAAAAGCCCAGGTCTTTTTCGTTGAGGCGGCCTTCCAGGTAGGCGCGCGCATAAACACCGGGTGCGCTGTGCGGCTGGAAGAACACCAGGTCGCCGCGGTGCTGGCCCGGGCCTGTGCCTTCGCGTGCGCGAAAGAAATGGTTGAAGCCGGTTTCAAACAGGTCGGCCGCGCTGGCGTAACTGGCGATGTGGCCGCCCAGTTCAGCCGAGCCGCCGGTTTCGGCCTGGTTGGCGCGGACCACCATGGCCAGCGCATTCCAGCGCATCAGCGAGGCCAGGCGCTCTTCCATCGCCAGGTCGCCGGGAAACACGGGCTGCTCATCCACGCCGATGGTATTGACGTAAGGCGTGGCCAGTTCGGGCTGCCAGCCTATGCGCTGTTTACGCGCAACGCGGCTCAGTTCATGCAGCATCTCGCGTGCGCGGGCGGGGCCTTGCGTGAGGGCCAGGGCTTCAAACGCCTCACGCCATTCGGCGGTTTCCTGCGGGTCAGGATCGGTGGAAGGAGCGGCTTGCATCAGTAAATGGTGGGGTGTGGAATCGTTCATGGCACAGGCTACTCTACGCAGGTTTGCCCGAAAGGTGTAGCTTCAATATCGGGCATAAGTAATATTCAGAAGCATAAAATGCCGCAAATACTAAATTCTGAAGACGATGAAGCTTGATAACCTTGATTTAAGGATCCTCGACGAATTGCAGCGCGACGGTTCGCTGTCCAATGTCGAGCTCGCGCGGCGCGTGCACCTGAGCCCTTCGCCGTGCCTGGCACGCGTCAAGGCACTGGAGGCCGGCGGCGTCATCGACCGCTATGTGGCGATTGCCAATGCGGCCGCGCTGGGGTTGGGCCTCAACGTTTTCATTTCCATCAGCCTGCGCACGCAAAGCAAGGCGTCGCTCGCCGATTTCGAGCAGCGCATCGCCGAACATGACGAAGTGATGGAGTGCTACTTGATGTCGGGCGACAGCGATTACCTGATTCGGGTGGCGGTCGCGGACATCGGCGCGCTGGAAAAATTCATCCTGGAGCAGCTGTCGCCGATCTCAGGTATCGAAAAAATCCGCTCGAGCTTTGCGCTCAAGCAGGTGCGTTACAAGACAGCCCTGCCGCTTCCCCTGCGCTGATTTATTCAGCGCCTCACTCGCCGGCCAGCGAGGGGTGCGAAGTTTCAATCGCGTTGATTTTGGCCAGCAGGTCTTCGCGCCGGCTGCCGTCGCCGGCTGCGGTGCTTCCCGGCTCCAGCGGCGAATCGACAAACTGCACCGGCCGCTTGGTGCCCGAGGCCATGTGGTGCAGGCGGACGGTGAGCAGGTCCATCACGTCTGCCGCGGTTTGCGTGCCGAGTGTGCTGTGCCAGATGGCGATGTGCAGGCTGAAAGCGCCCATATCGTCCAGCTTCTCGCAGGCCCGTATGCAGTCGGCCAGGATTTTGGTGGCGATCTCCGAAAGGGCGGCGCGGCTGATGGAGCCCTCGATCAGCATCAGGAAATGGTTTTCGTCGTGGCGGGCCACGGTGTCCACGTCGCGCGCGGCCGCGCGCAGGATTTCGCCGATGCGCGACAGCGCCGCCCCGCGCTTTTGGTCGCTGGCGTCATCATGGCTGGGGGCCTGGTTCAGCCAGTGCACCATCAACACACCGCATTCGGTTTTCTGCTTGCGCGCGCGCAGCAGCATGGGCGGCAGCCTGGCTTCAACCATGCGGGGCAGCATCAGGCCGCTGGCCGGGTCGTAGGTCGAGAGGGCTGCGCCGCGGTGGTTGGAGAACAGCGCCGCCCGGCTGCGCCACGCCAGCACCAGGAATACCCAGAGCAGGCCGCCCATCGCTGAAATCACGCCCGCAGCCTGCGCCGATTCGACGTTGAAAACCCAGCCCACGTTGTACGAAAGCCTGGCCAGCGCGGCCAGGCCGATGGGGCCGGCGCCCAGCAGTAGCAGCAGGTTCCAGGTTTGCCCGCGTATCGAGGTCCAGACCAGGCTTCCCAGGATGGCGAGTGTGCTCAGCGTCAGCCAGAGATTGCGCAAGCTGCGCGGTACAAAGTCCAGGTTGATGGCCAGGAGGCAGGCCATGAGCAGGCTTACGCCCGCAACGGTGGCCAGCAGGCGGTGTATGCGCGGGTGGCCGTCTCTGGCGTAGCTGGCCTGGGTGCAGAACCAGGCGGCGGCGGCCATGCTGACCGTCGACGAGACCCATCCCATGACCTGGTTAAGGTGCACGCTGTGCGGCCAGATGCGCCAGCCGCCATAGCCGATCAGCACCAGCTGGGTGAACATCAGCGTGACCACGACAAGGCCGAACCACAGGAAGACCCTGTTGCGTGCCAGCGCGAAAGCGCCCAGGCACAGCCCCGTCAGCAGCGCGAAGATGCCCCACATCAGGCCGATCACGACCCCCACGCGCGAGGCGCCGTCGATGTATTCGATGGGCGTGAGCAGCATGGGCCGTTCGGTGATGGGGCGGCGGTTTTCAAAGCGCAGGTAGTAGCTCTGCGGGGAATCGCTGTGCGACTGCAGCTCAAAACTGGGCACGCGGGTGCGCAGATTCCAGTTTGCCGGCGCAATCGCTTCGCCGGCAGACTGGGCCTGCCAGTTGCCTTGCGCGTCGCGCGCATACAGGCTCACCTTGTAGATGACCTGGCCCGGCAGGCGGACGTACCAGGTCTGCAGGTTGTCGGTGACGGGCAATGCGAAGCGGGCCCAGGCTTCCTCGGTTTCGGAGGTGGGAAGGACGGTGTCCTCCGTGAAGGGCTGGAAGTTGCGCCTGGTCGCCGCAGCGGATTCGGCGGTGGCGGCGGCAGTGGCGGTGAAGGCGTCGGGCGAGGCGATTGAATCCTTGGGGACTACCAGCCACTCCAGCGGCTGGGCCAGCGCAATGTTGGGGCTATCGGGATACAGGCGGTCAAAGATCTGCGCATGGCCCGCGCTGAAAACCGAGCAGAGCAGGATGCCGAAAAGAACGCGCAGAGTTGCCTTTTGAAACATCTGCATAGCTTATGGCAAAAGCTGCGGGATAGGCGCGAAACCCGCCGCGTTATTGGCAGCCCTGTTTGCGGCCTTATTGCGGCCTTATTGCGCCCTTATGCCTTACGTAGTACCGGCCTCTTCCGGGATTTCCCCAAGCTCAAACTCAAGCTCAAACTCAAACAGGGATCACTGTCGTCTCAAACACCTCTTTGAGGCAGACAAAGGTGCGGATCTGCCGCACCCCCGGAAGGCCGATGAGCTGCGCCGCGTGCAGTTCATTGAAGGAGTCGATGCTCTGAATGCGCAGCTTCACGAAGTAATCAAACTCGCCCGTCACCAGTTGCACCTCGAGGCAACCCGTGAGGCCCGCCACCGATTTTTCAAAGGCGGCGAATGAGTCGGTGGTGGAACGGTCCAGCACCACGCCGATGATGACCAGCCCGTTGTAGCCCAGCGCGCGCGGGTTCACCAGCGCCACCGTCTTGCGGATCAAGCCCGCGTCCTTGAGCCGGGTCACGCGGCGCGAACAGGCCGGGGGACTGAGGCTGGTTTTTTCGGCCAGCTCGATATTCGGCAGTGAGGCGTCCTGTTGCAGCAGCTTCAGGAGCTTGCGGTCAATACGGTCAAGCGTGTGTTCCATGGGGGGATTCTACAAATATTGCGTAAAAAGACTGATTTTTCGAATTAATTGACTGTATTGATAAAAAGAAGTTTTTTGGGTGTGTTTTTTGGGCTCTTTAAGCAACTCATTGCATGACTGCCTGGCTACGATTTGATTCATCTCCAGCTTTCCACCTTCATCCAGCTTCATCCAGCTTCATCCAGCTTCATCAGCTTCGCTTTCAACCAGGAACCTCCTTTATGTCTACCTCACTCAAGCATCCTCTGCGACATCCGCTCCAGCTCCAGAAATTCGCCCGGCATTCGCTGACCTTCGGCCCCACGCCCATCCAGCCGCTCAAGCGCCTGAGCGCGCATCTGGGCGGCAAGGTCGAGCTCTATGCCAAGCGTGAGGACTGCAACAGCGGCCTGGCCTTCGGCGGCAACAAGACCCGCAAGATGGAATACCTGATCCCCGAAGCGCTGGCGCAAGGCTGCGACACGCTGGTGTCCATAGGCGGCATCCAGTCCAACCAGACGCGCCAGGTGGCGGCGGTGGCGGCGCACCTGGGCATGAAGTGCGTGCTGGTGCAGGAGAACTGGGTCAATTACTCCGACGCGGTGTATGACCGCGTCGGCAACATCGAGATGTCGCGCATCATGGGCGCCGACGTACGCCTTGACGCCGCCGGTTTTGACATCGGCATACGCCCCAGCTGGGAACAGGCCATGGACGACGTGCGCAAGGCCGGCGGCAAGCCCTTCCCGATTCCTGCCGGGTGCTCGGAGCACCCGTATGGCGGCCTCGGTTTTGTCGGCTTTGCCGAAGAAGTGCGCGCGCAGGAGGCCGAACTCGGCTTCCAGTTCGATTACATCGTGGTGTGCTCGGTCACCGGCAGCACGCAGGCCGGCATGGTGGTGGGCTTCGCGGCCGACGGCCGGGCTGATCGTGTGATCGGCATCGACGCCTCGGCCAAGCCGGAACAAACCCACGCGCAGATTCTGCGCATCGCGCAGAACACCGCCAAGCTGGTGGAACTGAATCGCGACATCACCGCGAAAGACGTGGTGCTGGACACCGGCTACGGCGGCCCCGAGTACGGCCTGCCCAATGAAGGCACGCTGGAGGCGATCCGCCTGTGCGCGCGGCAGGAAGGCATGCTGACTGACCCGGTGTACGAAGGCAAGTCCATGCACGGAATGATTGAAAAGGTGCGCCGCGGCGAATTCCCCGCCGGCTCGCGCGTGCTGTATGCCCACCTGGGCGGTGTACCGGCGCTCAATGCCTACAGTTTCCTGTTTCGCAACGGTTGATCAACGCGGCCCGTGCCGTATCAAAGAGGAGCAGTACGATGATGAAAGCAAGGTGCGAGAAGCGCTTCTTCCTGGCCATGGCGCTGGTCCTGCTGGCCCCCTGGCCTGCCGTCCACGCGCAGGGTTATCCCTCCAGGCCGGTCCAGCTGGTCATCCCTTTTCCTCCGGGAGGCGCCACCGACATCGCCGGACGGCTGGTCGCCAAGAAACTGGCTGAGCGCCTGGGACAGCCGGTGGTCATCGACAACCGGCCGGGCGCGGGCACTGTCATCGGTGCGGCCTTCGTCGCCAAGGCCGCGCCGGACGGCTACACACTGCTGATCAGCTCGGGATCCACCTTCACCGTCAACCCGGCACTCATGCCCAAGCTGCCTTACGACCCGATCAAAAGTTTCGAGCCTGTCGGGCTGGTGGCGCGCGTTCCCCTTGTTTTGCTGGCCAACGTTGATGTCCCGGTCAACGACCTGAAGCAACTCATCACAGCAGTGCGCGCCGCACCGGACAAGTACGTGTATGGCTCGTTCGGCAATGGCACCACAGGGCATTTTGCGGGCGAAATGCTGTGGAGCACCACGGGCGTCAAGCTGCAGCACATCGCCTACAAGGGCAGCGCACCGGCGATGAACGACTTGATGGCCGGGCAAATCCCTTTCACCATTGACACCGTCGCGGCGGCGCTGCCGCAGCTGAAGGCGGCGAAGCCGAGGATCAAGGCCATCGCTGTGACCGGCGAGACCCGCGCGACGCAAATGCCCAGGGTGGCGACCGTGGCGGAGAGCGGCTTCAAAGGCTTCTCGGCCGATTCCTGGCTGGCCATTGCTACACCCAAGGGAGTGCCTGCGGATGTGAAAGCCAGGCTGCAGAAGGCGCTGGCCGAGACGATGAAGGATCCCGAGCTACGCGAAAAACTCGTCGCAAACGGACTGGAGTACGCCTGGGAGCCCGCTGCCGCCGTCGCTGCCCGCATCGAAAATGAGCTTCCGCGCATGCGCGCCATCGCCCTGCGCTCCAACATCCGAATTGATTAGGATGAAGCTCCCCCCCGAAGCGGCCCTGGCCTTGGCCCTGCGCTTTCGTGCAACGAGCTTGGCGCGCAGCGCCGGGAAAGCATGATGGCTGGCGGCAGCGACCTCGTGACCCTTTCCGCCGTCGAACTGCGGCGCTTGATCGGGGCCAGGCAGGTATCGCCGGTCGAATTGCTCGAGGCCTGCATTGCGCGCATCGAGGCCGTGAACCCTTTCGTCAACGCCGTGACAGCGACTTGCTTCGAACGCGCGCGCGCCGAGGCCAAGGCCGCCGAGCGCGACGTGCTGCAAGGCCGCCCGCTGGGCCTGCTGCACGGCCTGCCGATGGGCGTGAAAGACCTCGAGGCCACCGAAGGGCTGCTGACCACCCTGGGCTCAGCGCTGTACCGCAACCATGTGCCCGCGGCCGACAATGTGCTCGTGGCGCGGCTGCGCGCCGCCGGCGCCATCGTGGCCGGAAAGACCAATGTGCCCGAGCTGGGGGCCGGCGCAAACACCCGCAACGCGGTCTGGGGCGCCACCGGCAACCCCTTTGACCCCAGGCTCAACGCCGGCGGCTCGTCGGGTGGCTCGGCCGCCGCGCTGGCTTGCGACATGCTCCCGGTATGCACCGGCTCCGACACCGGAGGCTCGCTGCGCATTCCGGCGGCCCTGTGCGGCGTGGTGGGTTTTCGGCCTTCGCCAGGCCTGGTGCCCAGTTCGCGCAAGCCGCTTGGCTGGACGCCGATCTCGGTGGTCGGGCCTATGGGCCGCACCGTCGCCGATACCTGCCTGCAGCTGGCAGCCTCGGCAGGCGCCGACGTGGGTGACCCGCTCAGCTATCCGCTGGATCCGGCTGGTTTCCTGCATCCGCCGGAACTGGACCTGGGGGCCTTGCGCGTCGGCTGGACGGAGGACTTCAACGCCTGCGATGTCGACCCCCTGATCCGGGAGACTTTTCGCGGCAAGGTCCGCGCCATGTCTCACCTGTTTCGCAGTTGCGAAAAAGTGGAATTCGACCTGGGCGAGGCGCACCGCTGCTTTGACGTGCTGCGCGCGGAGGCCTTCGTGGCCGCGACCCGTGACGCCTATGCACGCGACCCCGCCAGCCTCGGGCCCAACACGCGCGCCAACTATGAGATGGGCGCGGCGATGAGCTTGCTGGACAGCGCGTGGGCCCAGGCCGAGCAGACGCGCATCCTGGCCCGCTTCAACGCCGCGATGGCGGGTTATGACGTGATCCTGGCGCCGACCACCCCGCTGTCGCCCTTTCCCTGGACAACGATGCATGCGGACATGATAGGCGGCAAGCCGCAAGCCAACTACTACCGCTGGCTCGCGCTGACCTATATCGTGACGCTGGCCACCTTGCCGGCACTCAGCCTGCCTTGCGGGGTCGACCACGCGGGCATGCCGTTCGGCCTGCAAATCGTCGGCCACTTCCGCGCGGACCACCATGTGCTTGGCGTGGCTGCGGCCCTGGAGCAGGCCTTTGCCGGATCAGATGAACTGCGGCGGCCACGCCCCGAGTTGGGCCGCCTGCGTGCCGTCGAGCCCGCCCTGACCTCTATCGTGACAGCGCCTCCCGGTTCCGGCGCAGGCCCCGGCGGTGCAGTCGCCGTGACTTCTGCTGCATGAGCGGGCAACACGCCATGGACCTGCCTGTTGCGCTGGAGCCGGCGCGGGGCTCAGCCCCTCTTGCCGCGTGGATAGGCCTGGGCTGCATTTGAAGCAAGGAAAAGGAAAGAGGGAAGAGGGAAGAGGGAAGAGGGAAGAGGGAAGAGGGAAGAGGGAAGAGGGAACCGCTGCGTGTAATGCCACGGTCACAAGGCACCTCCAAGATGTGCCCTTTGACAAAAAAGGATGCACTCATGGTTTCAGCTGGCCTCTTTGGCTTCTTCGGTCTTTCCCGGCCCGCGTTGGCGCGCCTGCTACCTGTCGCCCTGGCGGTGGTTGCCGTGGTTTCATCACCGCTTTATGCGCAGACCGTTGTTCCGGCTTATTCCGCCACGCTGGCCGGCCATGCCGTGATGCCGGCCCAATCCTTTATCGCCGCGCCCAAGGATGCTCCGCAAGACCTGCAGGTCAGCGGCAAGTTCACCAACGGCAAGCGCACCGACGCGCTGGGCACGGTGGAGGGCCTGTCTGCCGGACGGCCTACCGGCGTTTCTCTGCCCTTCAAGGGCCAGCCCTTGCAAGGCCACTCCGGCATCAAGAAAATGCCCGATGGCACGTTCTGGATCATTACGGACAACGGCTTTGGCGCCAAGGCGAACTCGCCCGATTCCATGCTTTACCTGAACCGCTACAAGGTGGACTTCAAGGGCGGCGGCATGAAGCGGCTGGAGACGATTTTCCTGCATGACCCCGACAAAAAAGTGCCCTTTCGCATCGTTCACGAAGGCAGCAAAAAACGTTACCTGACCGGCAGCGATTTCGACACCGAGAGCTTTCAGTTTGCCGGCGGCGCGCTCTGGATCGGCGACGAATTCGGCCCTTTCCTGATCAAGGCCGACCTCAAGGGCAAGGTGCTGGCGGTGTTTGAAACCCTGGTGGATGGAAAAGTGGTGCGCTCACCCGACCATCCCGCCATCACCACGCCAGGCGCACCCGGCGGTACGGTCGACTTCCAGATCAAACGCTCCAAGGGCTTCGAAGGCATGGCGTCGTCAAAAGACGGCAGCAAGCTCTACGCGCTGCTCGAAGGCCCGGTGTGGAATGCCGAGGCCAAGGACTATGAACGCGTGGCCGGCAAAGAGGCCTTGCGTGTGCTGGAGTTCGACGTTGTGGCGGGCAAGTGGAGCGGCCGTTCGTGGCTGTACCAGCTGGAGGCCAACGGCAACGCCATTGGCGATTTCAACATGATCGATGCCACAACTGGGCTGATCATTGAGCGCGACAACGGTGAAGGCACGGCCGACAAAGCCTGCCCCGAAGGCCAGAAGCGCACCGACTGCTTCCACGACATCGCGAAGTTCAAGCGCGTCTACAAGATTGAAATGACGGAAGCCAATGTGGGCGGGCCGGTGCGCAAAATCGGTTACATCGATTTGCTGAATATCGCCGACCCGGCGAAGCTGGCGCGCAAGCCGCTGAATGAGGGCGTGCTGAAGTTTCCGTTCTTCACGATTGAAAACGTGGACGTGGTGGACGCCACGCACATCGTGGTCGGCAATGACAACAACCTGCCGTTTTCCAGCAGCCGCGAGCCGAACAAGGCCGACGACAACGAGTTGATCCTGCTCGAAGTCGGCGATTTCCTGAAGGCGAACTGAGCCGCTGAGACAGGTTGCCGAGGGTTGGTTGCTACTAATTTGATAGCTATCCGCCCATGTTCTATCTGGGTTAGAGGCCTAGAACGCTTAAGTTTTTGCCTGAAGCCGTGCTTACATTTTCGACTGGAACACCAGCCCGGCGTGCTCGCGCAGCGCATGGAACTTGATCTTGGGCCACTGCTGCTCCACCGCGCGCAGGGTGGCGCTGTGGTCTACCAGCAGCGTGGGCGCATCGACGGCATCCAGCGCCACACGGTGCGCGTTGGCGTCCATGAACTTCTTCAGCTCGTTGGCGTCGTCGCTGGTCACCCAGCGCGCCAGGTTGAAGTTGCTGCCCATGATGCGGGCCTTGACGCCGTATTCGTGTTCAAGTCGGTGGGCCACCACTTCAAACTGCAGCTGGCCGACGGCGCCCAGCAGCAGCAATGAGCCGGCAATCGGCCGGAACACCTGGATCGCACCTTCTTCACCCAGTTGGGTCAGGCCGGCGCGCAGCTGCTTGCTGCGCAGCGGGTCAGCCACCTCGACGGCACGGAACATTTCAGGCGCAAAGAAGGGCAGGCCGGTGAACTGCAGGGCTTCGCCTTCAGTCAGTGTGTCGCCCAGCTGCAGCACGCCGTGGTTGGGAATGCCGATGATGTCGCCGGCAAAGGCGGTGTCCAGCAGCTCGCGGCGCTGGCTCATGAAGCTCACCACGGTGTTGGGCCGCAGCTCTTTGCCGCTGCGCACCACCTTCAGGCGCATGCCGCGGGTGAACTCGCCGCT
>JAJKJM010000087.1 GCA_021153985.1 Polaromonas sp. | reverse complement strand
GACCGACTTCTGCGGCACCGGCGGCTATGTCGACGTGATGGGCTACGACCTTTCGCTGGTGCAGGCGCCGATCCAGCCAATCGCGCGCACGCTCGCGGCGCTGCGGCCGCTGGGCTATCACGTGATCCACACGCGCGAGGGCCACCGGCCCGATCTCGCCGACCTGCCGGCCAACAAGCGCTGGCGCTCGCGCCAGATCGGCGCCAACGGCGTGGGCATCGGCGACGACGGTCCCTGCGGGCGCATCCTGGTGCGCGGCGAGCCGGGCTGGCAGATCATTCCCGAGCTCGCGCCGCTGCCCAGCGAGGTGGTGATCGACAAGCCGGGCAAGGGTTCGTTCTACGCGACCGACCTGGAGATGGTGTTGCGAACGCGCGGCATCGAAAACCTGATCCTGGCCGGCATCACCACCGACGTCTGCGTCCATACCACCATGCGCGACGCCAACGACCGCGGCTTCGAATGCCTGCTGCTGTCGGATTGCACCGCCGCCACCGACGCCGGCAACCATGCGGCGGCGCTGAAGATGATCACCATGCAGGGCGGTGTATTCGGCGCCCATGCGGTGTCACAGGCGGTGCTGGACGCACTGGCCACGCCATGAGCGGCGCAGCGGCCACCATCGGCAGCCTGCCGCGGGCCAGCGGTGCGCTGGCGCTGGATACCTACCGCATGAGCATGCGGTTTGGCGGCTTCACCGCGCTCGACGGCGTCAGCATGAAGGTGGCGCCGGGCACAGTGCATGCGCTGCTCGGCGAAAACGGCGCCGGCAAAAGCACGCTGGTCAAATGTGTGGCGGGTTTCCAGCGGCCCTCGGAAGGCAGCATCCTGATCGACGGGCGCGAGCAGTCGATTGACAACCCGGTGGTGGCACGCGCTCTGGGCATCGGGATGGTCTACCAGCACTTCACGCTGGCGCCCGGGATGACGGTGGCCGAGAACCTGCTGCTGGCCGGCGGCAAAACGCCGGCGGTCATCGACTGGAAGACAAAACGCGCCGAGCTCGAAGCCTTTCTGCAGACCACGCCGTTCCGGCTGGCCCTGGGCGCGCGGCCGATCGACATGGCGGCCGGCGAGAAGCAGAAGCTCGAACTGCTCAAGCAGCTCTACCTGAAACCGCGCCTGCTGATCCTGGACGAGCCGACCTCGGTGCTCACGCCCCAGGAGGCCGACGAGGTGCTGGGCCACGTGCGCGACTTCGCGCGCGCCGGCAACTGCACGGTGCTGATCATCACCCACAAGTTCCGCGAGGTGATGGCCTATGCCGACGACGTGACCGTGTTGCGCCGTGGCAAAGCCGTGCACACCACGTCGGTGCCGGCCACCGATCCGGCGCGGCTGGCGCAGGCCATGGTCGGGGACGCCACTGCCGCCTCCGGTCCGGCTCCGGGCCCTTCTTCGAAACAAAATGTGCTTTTCCCCCATATCGCGCTTGGGCTTTCAGCTATCAAAAATGTAGCAAACGGCCTCTTGCCCCTGGAGGTGAACAACCTGTCCGTCATGGGGGACCGCGGCACACTGGCCGTGCGCGAGCTCAGCCTGTCGGTGGCGCTCGGCGAGATTCTCGGCATCGCCGGCGTCTCCGGCAATGGCCAGCGCGAACTCGTCGAAGCACTGGTCGGCCAGCGCGCACGCGCCGCCGGCAGCGTATGGGTCAAGAGCCAGCCCTATGCCGCCACGCGTGAGGAGAACCATGGGCTCAAGGTGCGCAGCTTGCCCGAGGAGCCGCTGCGCAATGCTTGCGTCGGCGACCTCTCGGTGGCCGAAAACATGGCGCTGCGTGATTTCGACCGGCCGCCGCTGTGTGCCGGCGGGCGATTGCGTTTCGGCCGCTGGCGCAGCCGCGCGCGTGAATGGATCGCCAGCTACGGCATCAAGACCCAAGGCGAAAACGCGCCCATCCGCAGTCTGTCGGGCGGCAACGTACAGCGCGCCGTGCTGGCGCGCGAACTGCATGGCGAGATCAATGTGCTGATCGCCGCCAACCCGGTGTTCGGCCTGGACTTTGCCGCCGTCAGGGAAATCCACACCCGCCTGCGCGGCGTGGCGCAGCAGGGCGGCGCGGTACTGCTGATCAGCGAGGACCTGGATGAGTTGCTTGAGCTGGCCGATCGCATCGTGGTGATGAGCGAAGGCCGCATCGTTTTCGAAACCCCGGCCTCGGGGGCTGAACGCCAGGTGCTGGGCGCGCATATGGGTGGTGGACGATGAGTTCCCTCCCGAAGCGGCCTGCAGCCGCCTCCCTCTCAAGGGGGCGCCAGCACCGGCCCGGCCCTTCGGCAGGCTCAGGACAGGCCAAGGCCGGTTTTGCGGTGGCCCACGAAGGAGCACTCCTATGAAAATCACCGCGCTTCCTTTCGCCTACGAGTTTGAGCTGGCACACACTGCCCTGGTCATCATCGACATGCAGCGCGACTTCGTCGAGCCTGGCGGTTTCGGTGAAACCTTGGGCAACGATGTGTCGCTGTTGCAGGCCATCGTGCCGGCCTGCAAGGCGGTGCTGCAGGCCTGGCGCCAGGCCGGCGGGCTGGTGGTGCATACCCGGGAGGCGCACAAGGCCGACCTGTCCGATTGCCCGCCGGCCAAACGCGCGCGCGGCAACCCGGCCCTGCGTATCGGCGACATGGGCGCGATGGGCCGCATCCTGATCGCCGGTGAACCGGGCAACCAGATCATCCCCGAGCTGGCGCCGCTGTCCGGCGAGATCGCCATCGACAAGCCCGGCAAAGGCGCCTTCTACGCCACCGGCCTGCATGAGCGGCTGCGGCAGGCCGGTATCACGCACCTGGTGTTCATGGGGGTGACCACCGAGGTCTGCGTGCAGACCTCCATGCGCGAAGCCAATGACCGCGGCTATGACGGCCTGCTGCTGGAAGACTGCACCGAAAGTTATTTTCCGGCCTTCAAGACGGCGGCGGTGGAAATGGTCCGGGCCCAGGGCGCCATCGTCGGCTGGACCGCCACCAGCGGCGAGCTGCTGCCCGCGCTGGCGGCCCTGCCGGCACAGCCCTAACACTGCTAGAGTTTCGCCATGCACATTGCCTCCAGCCCTCCCGCCAGCCTTGCCGGCGAGCCCGCCTACCGTTCACGGGCCGATGAGGTGTACGAAGAGCTCAAACGCGACGTATCCGAGTTCAAGCTGGTGCCGGGCGACCGCTTCACCGAAACCGAAATCAGCGAGCGCCTGGGCGTTTCGCGCACGCCGGTGCGCCAGGCCCTGTTTCGCCTGCAGCAGGAAGGCTTCGTCGAGGTGCTGTTTCGCAGCGGCTGGCGCGTGCTGCCTTTCGACTTCGACAAGTTTGAGCAACTCTACGACCTGCGCATGGTGCTGGAGACCACGGCCGTGCAGCGCCTGTGCGCCGGCAGTGAGGTGATCGACACGGTGCTGCTCGATGAACTGGCGGCCATCTGGCTGGTGCCGGCAGCCCAGCGCAGCGCCGACCACGTGCAGGTCGGCCAGTGGGACGAAGCGTTCCATTGCGCACTGGTAGAGGCCGCCGGCAATGCCGAGATGGCACGCGTGCACCGCGACGTGACCGACCGCATCCGCATCATTCGCCGGCTTGACTTCATCAAGCAGCCGCGCATTGAGGCGACTTATGAAGAGCACGCCAAGATTCTCAAGGCCGTGCGTGCCAAGCGTGGCGACCAGGCCGCCATGCTGCTGCGCGCCCACATTGAAACCAGCCAGGCCGAGGTGCGCAAGATCACCTTGCATCAAATGCACCTGGCGCGTCAGGGCGGTTCTACGCCGCCGCGCTAAGCGAAAAATCGGCCTCTAGCCCAGAGCCAGTATGGGCATGCAGCTATCAAAATAAGAGCGCTCAGGCGGGCGTGACCGGATCGCCAACAGCTTGTGTCACCGGATTTCCGATGCAATAAGGATTGATTCGCTGTTGATTGCTGACATCCGTGCGCATAATGCGTTTTAAATGGACAAACTCAAACAGCTCGAATCTTTTGTCTCGGTGGTGGCGCGCGGCAGCCTGACGGCGGCCGCCAAATCCGAAGGCGTGGCGCCCGCCATCATGGGCCGGCGGCTGGACGCGCTGGAAGAGCGGCTGGGCGTGAAGCTGCTGGTGCGCACCACGCGGCGCATTGCATTGACGCATGAAGGCAGTGCCTTTCTGGAAGACTGCCAGCGCCTGCTGTCCGATCTGGCGAACGCGGAGGCCAGCGTGTCGGCCGGCGGTGTCAAGGCCAGCGGGCATTTGCGCATCACCGCGCCGGCGGGTTTTGGGCGCCGCCACGTGGCGCCCCTGGTGACCAAATTCCGCGAACAACATTCCGACGTGACCATCACCCTGAACCTGAGCGACCGCGTGGTCGACCTGGCAGGCGAGGGCTTTGACTGCGCGGTGCGTGTGGGCGACATGCCGGATTCGTCGCTTGTCAGCGTGCGCATGGCCGACAACCGGCGCCTGTGCGTGGCCACGCCGCGTTACCTCAAAACCCACGGCACGCCTCAGCACCCCAGTGAGCTGGCGCGCTTTGACTGCCTCACACTGTCCAGCGACGCCTCGCAAACGCGGGGCTGGGCGTTTCAGGTGGCCGGTGAGTTGATCCATCTCAAGCCTGGTGGCCCGCTCGATTGCTCTGACGGGCAGGTGTTGCACGACTGGTGCCTGGCCGACTGCGGCATCGCCTGGCGCAGCACCTGGGAGGTCGAAACAGAAATTGCCGCCGGCCGGCTGGTGGCGCTGCTGGAAGACTTTGCCGCGCCGCCCAACGGCATTTACGCGGTGTTTCCCCAGCGCAAACATCTGCCGCTGCGCGTGCGGCTGTGGGTGGATTTTCTCAAGCACCACTACAGCCAGCCGGAGTTCTGGCGCTCGGCGGCGTTGGCAAAAGCCTGACCCCTTTCTCCACCACCCCCCCAAAAAAAACACACAGACTGAAAAAGGATCTCACGATGACACTTGAAGCCCTTCTGGCCTATGCCCACCTGCTGGCCATTTTCACCATGATCGTTTTCCTGGCGAGCGAGGCGGCGCTGTGCCGCACCGAATGGCTCAACGCCGCGGTGGTCGAGCGTCTGGCCAAGGTCGACATGGTTTACGGCATCGCCGCCGGCGCGGTGCTTGTGACCGGGCTGGCGCGCGTATTTCTCGGCATCAAAGGCGCGGCCTGGTACAGCCACAACCCCTTGCTGTACCTGAAGCTGCTCATGTTCCTGGCGGTGGGGCTGATTTCGATCAAGCCGACCCTGATGTTTGTGCGCTGGCGGCGTGCGCTGCGCGCAAATGGCACGCTGCCCGATGCGGCAGAAGTTAAAAAGGCGCGCCGGCTGGTGATGGTGCAGGCGCACATCCTGCCGTTCATTCCGCTGGTGGCGGTGTTCCTGGCGCGTGGCTTTGGCTAGGACTGGGCGGGCACCGCAAAAGGGGCCGGGGCCTCGCCACGCTGGCTCCGCTCCCACATCAATGTGTACGCAGACTCGATATGGGAACAAAAGCGCTTTGTGTCGAACAAGGGATATTCAGACCGGTTGCGCCATAGTTTTGCGCGAATGCCCGACAGCAGGTCTGGAGACTTTGCGAGCTTGAGGGCCAAGGCTTCATAGTCCGCCCGGTTTTCTGTGACCAGTTCGGGCAATCCCGCCGCATTCAACAAACTCGCGGCCACCCGGCCGGGAAATGTCGAACCTGTACAGGTTAAAACAGGCAACCCGGCCCATAAGGCATCACTGGCGGTCGTATGCGCGTTGTAGGGCAGCGTGTCCAAAAACAGATCCGCCAGCCTGTGCCGCGCCAGGTGTTGATCCAGTGCCAACCGAGGCGCAAAGACCAGGCGGTCCGCCGCGACACCGCGCCGCAAAGCCTCGGCGCGCAGGTTCCGCGCGACGGCCGCGTTGTCTTCCAGCAACCACAGCACGCTGCCGTCCACCCCGGCCAGCAGGCGCATCCAGATGTCGAATACCTCGGGCGTGATTTTGTAATTGTTGTTGAAACAGCAAAAAACAAAACCGGCTGCCGGTAAACCGCATTCGGCCCGGACCGGCGTTGTTTCCGCAATCTGCCGCTGGGTATCGTTGACCTGGTAACTGTCCGGCAGCCACACTACTTTTTCAGAATAAAAGCGCTGATGCTCAGCGGGTATCACGCAGCGATCCGCAAGGATGTAATCGACAAATTCCACACCCATGCTTCCGGGGAAGCCCAAGTAGTTGACCTGAACAGGCGCAGGCCTCTGGGCCAGAATTCCTGGCCGGCCGTCCGTCGTAAATCCTTTCAGATCAACTGCGATGTCGATTTCCATTTCCCTCAGCAAACCGGCCGCTTCCCGGTCGCTCCTGGTCCTAACGTCAACAAAGCGGTCAAACGAACGCAGCAGGCGCTGACGCATGGCGCCTTGGGAATCCGGGCCAAACGACATGGCGACGATCTCGAACCGTTCGTGGTCATGCAGTTCGAACAGTTCGGCCATCAAATAAGCGGTTGCGTGGTCATGAAAATCCGCAGAAAGATAGGCCACCCGGATCCTGTCATGCGCGTAGCGCTCACCGTTCCACAAGGGCTTGTCCGAAGGTGGGCATGCGTCGGCGCCATGGGTCCGCGCGCACTGCAGCAGCGCGGCCGCCGACTGTGCCGCCCCTAGAAATGTGAAGGGTTCAATCGCTTCTTTTCCCGCCATGACCGCCGCGTTCAACCGCTCCAGGTCCGGCTCGTACTGCGACCAGTCACAGGAATACCTTTTCGAATAAACCAGGGCCCCGAGGGCATAGGGATATTCCGGCTCAATCTCGATCAATTGCGCAATGGCACGTGCAGCCTCATCGTGCCGGCGCAGGCAGCCCAGCATTTCGACAAGGTTTCCCAAGGCATTCGCATGCCGCGGCTCCAGCACCAATGCCTGCTGAAAGGAAGCCAAGGCCTCCTCATGCCGGCCGAGCCGTGCAAGCGCAATGCCGCGCTCGTTGAAGGTTTCTGCGGAACCCGGGCTCAGGACGGCCAGCGCGTCGTAGATCGCCAATGCATCCTCAAACCGATTGGCTCTGCGCAACACATTTCCCAGAGAGCCATGAACCTGCGCGTGATCCGGGCCAAGCTTCAGCGCGCTTTGAAAGCAGCTGATTGCGCGCTCCAGGTCGTTCTCATGCGCATACAAATTGCCAAGCTGCGCGTGAAAATCCAGCACCTCCGGATGTGCGGCGATCCCTTTGAGGACAATTTCCTTGGCGCGTCCGATTTGCCCGCTTTCCAGCAGCATCTGGCACAAATCACCGTAAACAATTTCAAAGTCCCGCTTGAGGTCGAGCACCCGAACGAAGTTTTCTATGGCGATTTCTGTCTTGCCCTGCTTCCTGGCCATCAAACCGAGAAAATAAAAAACGTCAGTCAGCGCCGGGTTGATCTCCAGGCTCCGCCGGAGTGCGTGTTCTGCCTCTTGATAGCGCTGTTGCTCACCGAGGACAAACCCCAGGTTGAGGCAGGCATCCGCGTCCTGCGGATTGGCCGCGACGGCTTCACGGTAACTGTCTGAGGCCTCTTCCAGCTTGCCTTGCGCAAGAAAGGCATTTCCCCGGCGCCTGAAAATATCGCCCGGCGGTGTTTGACCGGGTGCCGCCGACGTGCCGTGCGCACTTTCCGGCGCCTCAACGGGGCTCGCGTTCTTTCCCGCAGTGAGGCCGGCTTGTCTCAACCAATTGAACACCCCCATACGCTTCCTTTTGTCGCCAAGGACTCACACTGTATATCGTGCGCGGCGCCATTCATTCTTCTAAAGCAGGCCCCGCACCAGCCAGAAAGCGGTACCCCACATCATCAGCGCCACCAGCAAATCCATGGCGCGCCACACCGCCGGTGAATTTAACCTGCGCCCTACGAGCCACAGCGCCACGCCCAGGCTGGTGAACCACAGCAGCGAACCGGTGATGGCGCCCAGGCCAAACACGGCGTTGTCGGGCTGCGCATAGGCGAGCGAGGCGGTGCCTATCACCACGGCGGTGTCCAGCCAGGCATGTGGGTTGAGCCACGACAGCGCCAGCGCCAGGCCGATGGCCTTGCGGCGGGGTATCGCCTCGGCGCCGGCGGAAGCACCGTCGGCGGTCTGCGGCGAGGGCTGCACAAAACGCCGCATCGCTTGTGCGCCATACACCAGCAGCACCAGCGCGCCCGCGCCCGTCATCGCGCCCAGCACCTTGTCTGACAAACCGCCCAGTTGCGCCAGCCCCATCACACCCAGGCCGATCAGCGCCACGTCCGTCAGCACGCAGACGGCGACGGTGAGCCAGAGGTGCTGGCGCAGCAGGCCCATGCGGATCACATGGGCGTTTTGCGGGCCAATGGCCATGATGAGCGAGAGGCTGAGGACCATGCCGGTCAGGAAGGCGGGGGCGGTGAGTGAATTCATGGCCTGCAGTGTGCGCCAAGGTCCATAATAGTTAAACAAAGTTAACTAAAACTCAGTTTGGTCAATTAGTAGTTGATCAACTCTACGACCAAATCAGATGCTGGACGCCCGACAACTCGAAGCCCTGGCCGCCGTGATCGAACACGGCAGTTTTGGCGACGCCGCCAAAGCCCTGAGCCTGACACTGGCCGCCGTTTCCCTGCGCATCAAGTCGCTGGAAGCCGCAATGGGCCAGCGCCTGCTGGTGCGGGGCAAACAGGTGCGCGCCACCCCGGCCGGCCAGGCGCTGCTGGGGCATGTGCGGCAGGTCCGCCTGATGGAGTCCGATCTTTTCACCGGTTTGCATGGCGGCGATAAGGCCGGGCGCCTGCAAAGCCTGAGCGTGGCGGTCAACGCCGACTCCTTGAGCAGCTGGTTTTTGCCGGGTGTGGCGCCGGTGTTGCACGCCCATGGCCTGCTGCTGGATGTGGTGGTGGATGACCAGGACCACACCCACGACGCCCTCAAAAGCGGTGACGTGACGGGCTGCGTGACCACACTGGCCGAGGCCATGCGCGGCTGCGTGGCCGAGCCGCTGGGCGTGATGCGCTACCGCTGCATGGCGTCACCGGCACTGGTGGCGAAGTGGAATGAACCTGCGAGGGGCAAGGCGGCACCCAGCCGTCTGGCCCATCGCCTGCTGGCCAGCCCTGCCGTGATCTTCAACCGCAAGGATGCGTTGCAAGACGCTTTTCTGGCTCAGCATTTCAAACTGAAAGGCGCGCTGTACCCGCGTCACTTCGTGCCGGCGGTGGATGCGTTTGAACTCGCACTGGAGCTGGGTATGGGCTGGGGCATGGTGCCCGACATCCTGCTGGCCGGGCGCGCGCACCGTCCACCCTTGCAAGAGGTGCTGCCGGGCTGCCCGGTCGATGTGCAGCTGTACTGGCAGCATTGGGCGCGGGAATCGGTGGCCGCGCAGCGTTTGACGCAGGCTGTCAAGCAAGCCGCAAGAGAACAATTGCTGCAGGCCTGAGGCAGCATGCGGTGCTTGAAAATTTAAACAAAAAGTGGCTGTAGCCTAATGACTGCATAGACTTTCAGCTACTAAATTAATAGCAATCTGGGCGCCGGCCAGGTAATACAGCGCCAAAAGAAAACCCCTGCAAGGTCGCCCTGGCAGGGGTTGGATCTGCGGCATCAGACCGATGCCGTCGTCCTTGGCGTGCTTACTTCTTCGCGGAGGCTGCAGCCATTGGCTTGGCAGCCGGTGCGGCGGCGGCAGCAGGCGCTGCGGCTGCTTTTTCGTCAGCCATGCACTTTTTGATGTGCGAGTTTTTGGCGGCGCCGGAAAGCTTTTTGTCGGCGGCGGACTTTGCGCACGCGGCGCTGGGGCCGGCGCTGGCATCACGCACGCACTTCTTCTCAAAACTGGCTTTGGCCGCGCCCGCCAGCTTTTTCTCGGCGGATTTGGCGGCGCAGTCGGCTTCGGCGCCCGCGGCCTGGGCGACGGCCGGCAGGCCCATAGCCATAACACAGCTCACGGCGATCAGGGATAGCAGTTTTTTCATGAGGGGCTCCTTTTTTACGAATATGTAATGAATCGGTAGGTGCGGGTGAATTCCAACACATAACGTCGCGCGGGGCAAATTCGACGACGTGATGCCGCCGGAGAAGGCGCTTGCGCGGCCCCGTTTAGGCCGTGAACAGGTTCTTAAACGTAAAATCAGCCGATGCTCTCGATTAAAAAAGACCTGCTCGCGGCCCTGGCTGCGGGCCTGGAAGAACTTTCCCCCGGCGCAGGCGACAAAGCCGCGTTTGAATCCCCCAAAGTGGCGGCCCATGGCGATTTCGCCTGCACGGCCGCCATGCAGCTGGCCAAGCCGCTCAAGCTGAACCCGCGCCAGGTGGCCGAAAGCCTGCGCGCCAACCTGCTCACCAAGCCCGCGTTTGAGCGCTGGGTCGACGCCATCGAGATCGCCGGTCCCGGCTTTATCAACATCCGCCTCAAACCTGCCGCCAAGCAGGAGACCGTGCGCGAAGTGCTGGCCGCCGGCGCGCAGTTTGGCGTGCAGCCGGCCGATCCGGCGCGCAAGATGATTGTGGAATTCGTCTCGGCCAACCCCACCGGCCCGCTGCATGTGGGCCATGGCCGCCAGGCCGCGCTGGGCGACGCGATCTGCAACCTGTATGAAACGCAGGGAGCGCAGGTGCAGCGTGAGTTTTATTACAACGATGCGGGTGTGCAAATTCAGACACTGGCCACCAGCACGCAACTGCGCGCCAAAGGCTTCAAACCGGGCGACGAGTGCTGGCCGACCGATCCGGACAACCCGGCCAGCAAGGCTTTCTACAACGGCGAATACATTGCCGACATCGCCGCCGACTTTGTTGCCAAAAAGACAGTCAAGGCCGACGACCGGGAGTTCACGGCCTCCGGCGATATCGAGGACATGGACTCCATCCGCCAGTTCGCTGTCGCCTACCTGCGCCACGAGCAAGACCTGGACCTGAAGGCATTTTCCGTCCGCTTCGACCACTACTTCCTCGAGTCCAGCCTCTACACCAGCGGCCGCGTGGACAACACTGTCAAAAAGCTGATCGATGCGGGCAAGACTTACGAGCAGGACGGCGCGCTCTGGCTGAAGTCGACCGACTACGGTGATGACAAAGACCGCGTGATGAAAAAGAGCGACGGTACCTATACCTACTTTGTGCCGGACGTGGCCTACCACCTGGCCAAATGGGAGCGCGGTTACAGCAAGGCCATCAACATCCAGGGCATGGACCACCACGGCACCATTGCCAGGGTGCGCGCCGGGCTGCAGGCCGTCGGCGAGGGCATTCCCCAAGGCTACCCCGACTACGTGCTGCACACCATGGTGCGCGTGATGCGCAACGGCGAAGAGGTCAAGATTTCCAAGCGCGCCGGCAGCTACGTCACCTTGCGCGACCTGATTGAGTGGACCAGCGCCGACGCGGTGCGCTTCTTCTTGCTCAGCCGCAAGCCCGACACCGAGTACGTTTTTGACATCGACCTGGCGCTGGCCAAGAACAACGAAAACCCGGTGTATTACGTGCAGTACGCGCATGCGCGCATCTGCTCCATCCTCACCACCTGGGCCGGCCAGGGCGGTGACGAGGCCAAGCTCAAGTCTGTCGACCTCTCGGCGCTGGACAGCCCGCAGGCGCAGTCATTGATGCTGCTGCTGGCCAAGTACCCCGACATGCTGACCAACGCGGCTGACGGATTTGCACCACACGACGTGGCTTTTTACCTGCGGGAGCTGGCGGCGAGCTATCACAGCTATTACGATGCCGAGCGCATCCTGGTGGATGACGAAGCCGTCAAACAGGCGCGCCTGGCGCTGGTCGCCGCGACCGCACAGGTGTTGCACAATGGCCTGGCTGTGCTGGGCGTGAGCGCTCCGCGCAAAATGTAAATACACAGGACAAAGACACCGGAAGCACCCGGATTTTCGGGACAAGGCAATGAACGTGAGCAAGGTATGAACACACAACGAGGCGGAACCCTGCTGGGTTTGATTATTGGCGCCCTGATCGGCCTGGGGGCCGCGCTGGCCGTGGCGGTCTACATCACTAAGGTCCCGGTGCCCTTTATGAACAAAAGCCAGGCGCGCAACCCCGACAGCGACGCCGCTGAAGCAAAAAAGAACAAGGACTGGAACCCGAACGCACCGCTGGCCGGCAAGAACCAGCCCAAGCCGCCGCCTGCACCCCAGGCTTCCGGTGAAGTGAGCGGTGTCCCTGTGCCCGACCCGACGGTGCCGCCCAAGGCTGCGGCCTCCGCGCCTGCCAAGGCTGCCGCCGCCAAGCCTGCTCCGGCCGCAGATCCTCTCGGGGACCTGGCCAAAGCCAAGGTAGAGGGCCTGCCCGCCGGCCCCAGCGTGGATCCTTTCAGCTATTTCATCCAGGCCGGGGCCTTCCGCACGCCTGAAGACGCCGAGCAGCAGCGCGCCAAGCTCTTGCTGCTGGGCATGCAGGCCAAGGTCAGTGAGCGCGAGCAGGCGGGCCGCACCGTGTACCGCGTGCGCCTGGGCCCTTTCGACAAGAAAGAAGACGCCGACAAAGCCAAGGAACGGCTGGACAACAATTCCATCGAAACCGCGCTGGTCAGGGTTCAGCGCTGAACTTTTCACGGCCCCGCTATACCAACCCCTGTAGCCACATCGCCAGGCAGCGGCCTTTGCCGCCGTCGCCCCTATTTCTGCAGTCCCAGGAGAAGAATTTGATGCAACGTCGTGAGTTTTCGCTTTCAGCCGCTTCCGCAGCCGTCGCCACCTTGGGCGCTGCCGCCCTGCCAACTCTGTCGCAAGCCCAGGCCCGTGCCTTCAAGGAGGGCTCAGACTATCTGGAACTGGGCAAACCGGCCCCGACCGAGGCGCCCGCGGGCAAGGTCGAAGTGGTGGAGTTCTTCTGGTACAGCTGCCCGCATTGCAATGCCTTTGAGCCCCTGCTTGAAGCCTGGATCAAGAAAACGCCCAAGGACGTGGCCGTCAGGCGGGTTCCGGTGGCTTTCCGTCCCGATTTCGAGCCGCAGCAGCGTCTTTACTTTGTCCTCGAAGCCATGGGCAAGGTCGAGGAGCTGCACAAAAAGGTGTTTGCCGCCATCCACGAAGAAAAGCAGGCGCTCAACACCGCCGAACTGGTCGCGGCATGGGCCGAAAAGCAGGGCCTCAACAAGGCCAAGTTTGTCGAGATGTACAACTCTTTCTCCGTCATTACCAAGGCGCGCAAGGCAACCCAGCTGCAGGACGCCTACCAGGTCGACGGCGTGCCGGCGCTTGGCGTCGCCGGGCGTTACTACACCTCGGCAACCCTTGCGCAAAATATGCCGCGTGCGCTTCAGGTCACCGATTTTCTGATTGGACAGTCCCGCGGCAAGGGCAAGTAAACGGGCCGACAGACAACCAAGACAGAAAATGGCCTGAGCACTCAGCCTTCAGGCCGTATTCACAAAAACCCGCCTTAGCCCGGCGGGTTTTTTTATGACCCTAATAATTCGTCGTGCAAGGCATTCCCGCAGCTTGCATGGCTACAATGGCCGGACACCCACGCAGCAAGATTCGTGCCTTATGAAACATCCCCTCTTTTCCCTCATCCTGCCGGCCGTTCTGGCGCTGGGGGCGGCGTTTCCGGCCTGGGCTGAAAAAGCCGACCGGGACAAGCCCATGAACGCCGAGGCCGACGCCCTGCGTTATGACGACTTGAAGCAAACCAGCGTTTTCACCGGCAATGTGGTGATTACCAAGGGCACGACGATTGTTCGCGGTGAGCGGGTCGACGTCATGCAGGACCCCGAGGGCTACCAGCAGGCCGTGTCGATCGCCGCGCCCGGCAAGCTGGCCTTCTACCGGAAAAAACGCGACGGCGTGGACGAATACATCGAAGGCGAGGGCGAGCGGATCGAATACGACAGCAAGGCCGACCTCGTCAAATTCATCAAGCGCGCTGTGGTGCGGCGCTACAACGGCGCCACCCTGGTGGATGAAACCACCGGCGCCGTGATCGTGTACGACAACAACACCGATGTCTTCACGGTGGAGGGCGGCACGCAAAACAAGACCGCCGCCAACCCGACCGGGCGGATTCGCGCCATGCTGTCGCCGCGCGCCGCCGCCTCGGCGCCGGGCGCCACGCCTGCGCCCGTCGCTCCTCCTGCCGCCCTGCGTCCCAGCACCACGCTGGGCAACGAAAAGAACTAGAAAGAACCTGCACAGATGGATGTGGTGACTGACACTTCGGCGGCCCATGCCGCGCCCGGCGGCTCTGCCCCGACCCCCAGCCGCCTTGTTGCGCAAGGGCTGCAAAAATCCTACGGCAGCCGCAAGGTCGTGCAAGACGTGTCGCTGTCCGTGCAAAAAGGCGAAGTGGTGGGCCTGCTGGGCCCCAACGGCGCCGGCAAGACGACCTCTTTTTACATGATCGTGGGCCTGGTGCGCGCCGATGCGGGGGAAATCTCCATCGACGGGCAATCGGTCGAGCACATGCCGATCCACCTGCGCGCCCGCCTGGGCTTGAGCTATCTACCGCAGGAAGCCTCGATTTTCCGCAAGCTCACGGTCGAGGAAAACGTGCGTGCCGTACTCGAGTTGCAGCTGGATGCCAACGGCAAGCCCTTGGGCCGCGCCGACATTGAGTCGCGGCTGGACGCGCTGCTGCAGGATTTGCGGGTGGACCACCTGCGCAATTCGCCGGCGCCGGCGCTCTCGGGCGGCGAGCGCCGCCGTGTCGAGATTGCACGCGCGCTGGCGACCCAGCCGCGGTTTATTTTGCTCGACGAGCCTTTTGCCGGTATTGACCCCATCGCCGTCATCGAGATCCAGCGCATCATCGGTTTCCTCAAGTCGCGCGGCATCGGCGTGCTGATCACCGACCACAACGTGCGCGAGACACTGGGCATTTGCGACCATGCCTACATCATCAGCGACGGCCATGTGCTGGCCCAGGGCACGCCGTCCGAGATCGTGAGCAACGCCGATGTGCGCCGCGTCTATCTGGGCGAACACTTCAAGATGTGATGGCTCCCCCCTGTTGTCGAAAAATGATTCGCCCCTGTTGTCGCTCACTTCGTGTAGCTCCCTCTCCCCTTCCGGGGACGGCGCCTGCGGCCTGGCGAAGCCAGTTCCGCGGCGCCTGCTGGCTAAAGGCATATCGCTTCAACCTTCCGTGCATTTGAAAGTCCAGTGAAACAAGGCCTGTCATTACGCGTCTCGCAGCATCTTGCGCTGACGCCCCAGCTGCAGCAGTCGATCCGGCTGTTGCAGTTGTCGACGCTTGAGCTGAGCCAGGAGGTCGAGCAGATGCTCGACGAGAATCCTTTCCTGGAGGTGGCGGAGGAAACCGCCGTGCGTGAGGAATTCGGGCTCGAGCATGTCAACACGCCGGTGAGCCAGGACAGCCGGGAGTTTGAATCTGCTACAGAATCGATAGCTGCAAGCCCAGACGATTCGCCGGCTGCAGGCCAAAATGATGCTGAAGTCAGCGCGGAGCCCAAGCTCGAGGAAAGCTGGGAAGGCGATGGCACGGTAGAGACCGCGCCGGATGATAGCGAGTGGGGCAGCGACGCGCCGCCCCGCAAGAACAACAACGAAGAGAGCGATGCCGAGGCTTCCGATCTCACGGGTGCGCATGAGTCGCTGCAGGACCACCTGCACCGGCAGTCGCTCAGCCTGCGCCTTTCTGGCGAAGACCGCGCAGCGCTGCATTTCCTTATCGAATCGCTCAACGACGACGGCTACCTTGAAGACACCCTGGCGTCTTTGGCGGCGGGCCTGGCCGGCAACGACATGGAGCAGGCCGAGGAACTCGAGCAGCGCTTTGCCATGGCGCTCAAGCTGCTGCACCACATGGAGCCCGCCGGCGTCGGCGCGCGCAACCTGGCCGAATGCCTGGGCCTGCAACTGCTCGATTGCAAGGACTGCGAAGAAACCCGAGCCGCCATCGCCATGTGCAGGCAACCGATAGAGCTGCTGGCCAAGCGCGATGTCAAGCGGCTGTCGCATCTGTGCGGCTTCACCGAGGCCGCGATCAAGGGTGGCATCGCTGTGATAGGCCGGCTCGACCCCAAGCCGGGGCGCCGTTTTGTGAATGTAGAGCGCAACCTGATCGTGCCCGACGTCATCGTCATCAAGTCGGGCCGGGGCTTCAAGGTCTCGCTCAATGGCGACGTCATGCCGCGACTGCGCGTGCACGACATCTACGCCAATGCCCTCAAGCAGCACAAGGGCCAGGGCGGCGCGGCGCTGCAGCAGCGCCTGCAAGAGGCCCGCTGGTTCATCAAGAACATCCAGCAGCGCTTTGACACCATCCTGCGCGTGAGCAGCGCGATTGTGGAGCGCCAAAAAAACTTCTTCACCCACGGCGAGCTCGCCATGCGCCCGCTGGTGCTGCGCGAAATCGCCGACGAACTGGGCCTGCATGAGTCCACCATCTCACGCGTGACCACGGCTAAGTACATGGGCACGCCCTTTGGTACCTTCGAGCTCAAGTACTTCTTCGGCTCAGCGCTGGGAACCGAGACCGGCGGCAATGCTTCCAGCACGGCGGTGCGCGCGCTGATCAAGCAATTCGTGTCGTCCGAAAGCCTCAAGAAGCCGCTCAGTGACAACCAGATTTCTGAAATGCTGAAAGAGCAGGGCATTGAATGCGCGCGCCGCACGGTGGCCAAGTACCGCGAGGCATTGCGCATCGCCCCCGCCAATTTGCGTAAATCCCTCTAGCCGCCTGATCAGGCCGCGCTGCCCCGTCTCTCAAACTCAGTCATGAACCAACTCCAACTATTTTTACCGTGCGCCGCGGGCGTCGAAGCCCTGCTGGCCACTGAGGTCAAGCGTGTCACCGGCATCGATGGAAAAGCCTGGCGCGCCGGCGTGCAGTTGCAAGCGTCCTGGCGCGACGCGCTTCAGCTCAACCTGCACAGCCGCCTGGCGCAGCGTGTGCTGATCGAGCTGCAGCACAACCAGTACCGCAGTGAGCAAGATCTCTACAACGCCGCCGCCAACGTGGCCTGGGAAATCTGGTTCACGCCCAAGCAGACTTTCAAAATCGAAATCACCGCCCAGCACAGCCCGCTGCAAAGCCTGAACTTCGCGGCGCTGAAAATCAAGGACGCCGTTGCCGACCGTTTTCGCGCCAAGTTTGACGACGTGCGGCCCAGCGTCGACACACGCTGGCCCGATGTACGCATCTATGTGCACCTGACGACCGACACCGTCACCATCTACATCGACACCTCGGGCGAGCCGCTTTTTAAACGCGGCTGGCGCGAAGACAAGGGCGACGCCCCGCTGAAGGAAACCCTGGCGGCCGCCATGATCGCCGCCAGCGGCTGGGACCAGCTCTGCAAAGAGGGCGTGCCGCTGTATGACCCCTGCTGCGGCTCCGGCACCATCGCGATTGAGGCCGCGCAGATTGCCTGCAACATCGCGCCCGGCATCAACCGCCGCTTTGCCTTCCAGAAGTATTTGCCGTTTCAGGGCCATGTCTGGGACGGCCTGCTCGACCAGGCCGAGGCCGCCATCACCGAGCCCACGGCCAAGGTATTCGGCAGCGACGTGTCTTTCCGCATGGTCGACTTCGCCGAGCGCAATGCCGAGCGTGCGGGCGTGGCCAATGCGGTGGAATTCCGCGGCGGTGACGCCCTGCAGCGCATGCCGCCCGCGCCCTCAGGCGTGATGCTGGTGAACCCGCCGTATGGCGAGCGTATCGACGTTGCCGGTGTGGCCGGCATTACCGGTGTCCAGGGGCGCGACCAGCGCCGCCAGCAGGGACATGCCGAAGGGCGCATTCAGCAAGACCACCGCAACCAGCCCATCGATGAATTCGGCCAGCCGCTGAACCGTGATGCTGGCGACAACCGCAATAGTGGCGACACGCGTGAAGAGCCCGCCTTTGAAACCCCGCGCGACCGCTCGGCCAATCCGGGTCGCGAGCAGGCGCAAAACGCCTGGGGCGAAGAAGCGACCGACTTCTTCCCGCAGCTGGCCGCGCACTGGAAGAAAAACTACGCGGGCTGGACGGCCCACGTACTCACGCCCGATCTCAAATTGCCCGGCAAAATGCGCCTCAAGGAATCGCGCCGCGTACCGATGTGGAACGGCCCCATCGAATGCCGCCTGTTTCGCTTTGACATGGTGGCGGGTTCCGCGCGCGGCAAGCCGGCGTCCGATCTCGCGCCCCCTTCACCTCTTGCTCCCTCTCCCTCTGGGAGAGGGCAGGGGTGAGGGCCGCCCCCGACGCCCACCATCGCACGGTGGTTCTCGACACCAACATCGTCCTCGACGTATTTGTTTTCAACGACGCGGCAGCACAGCCGCTCAAAAAAGCGCTGGAAGCCGGTGAGCTCGAATGGCTGGCCACGCAGGCCATGCGCGACGAGCTTGAACGCGTGCTGGCGTATCCGCAGATCATCCCGCGCCTGGCGTTTTACGGATTGGCCACGGGTGATGTGCTCGCGGCCTTCGACAGGCATGCGCGCTTGATCGAGGCCTCGGCCAAAGCCAGCGTGACCTGCAGCGACCCCGACGACCAGAAATTCATTGACCTGGCCGTCGCCGCAAAGGCCTTGCTGCTCAGCAAGGACCGGCACGTGCTTTCAATGAGAAAAAGGCTTCTGGCCCACGGAATACTTGCGCAACCAGCTATCTAATTGATAGCAATCAAGCCGCAACACGTTCAGCCGGGCCGTCCAGCACAGGCATCGGCAAAGGGATGTCGATGCCGTTGGCCTGCGAAGGCATGTGGCCGCCGGGGCCCACGCCGTTGGCGCGAAAGCTGTGCGCACTGGCCAGCGGCCAGTAGTAGCTGAACACCGTGTTCTGTTTTTCCAGCGAGCCCAGCAGTGCGCCGGGCTCCACCTGCATGATGAGGTTGCTCAGCAGCCGTACCTCGGTGTCGGTCAGGCGCCGCACGATGTGATGGGCATTGACTTCGCGCGGGTGGCACAGGCCTGCGGCCTGCACCAGTTCTTGCAAGGCATGCAGCGTGCTGCGGTGAAAGTTGCGCACGCGCTCGGCCTTGTCGGGCACCACCAGCGCCTGCTGGCGCACCGGGTCTTGCGTGGTGACGCCCGTCGGGCACTTGCCGGTGTGGCAGCTCTGCGCCTGGATGCAGCCCAGCGCCATCATGAAGCCGCGCCCCGCGTTGCACCAGTCGGCGCCCAGCGCCATCAGCCGCACCATGTCGAATGCACTGACCACTTTGCCCGCCGCACCGATGGACACGCGGCTGCGCAGGTTCACGCCGATCAGCGTGTTGTGCACCAGCAGCAGGCCCTCCTGCAGTGGCGCGCCCACGTGGTCGGTGAACTCGACGGGCGCCGCGCCCGTGCCGCCTTCCGCACCGTCAACCACGATGAAGTCGGGCGTGATGCCCGTCTCCAGCATGGCTTTGACAATCGCAAACCACTCCCAGGGGTGGCCGATGCATAACTTGAAGCCGGTCGGTTTGCCGCCCGACAGCTTTCGCAGCTTGGCAATGAAATGCATCATTTCGACCGGCGTGCTGAAGGCGCTGTGGCTGGACGGCGATATGCAGTCTTTTCCCATCGGAATGCCGCGCGTCGCCGCGATCTCTTGCGTCACCTTGGGGCCCGGCAAGATGCCGCCGTGGCCGGGTTTGGCGCCCTGGCTCATCTTGAGCTCGATCAGCTTGACTTGCGGATCGCATGCGTTGGCGGCGAAGCGCTCTTCGCTGAAGCTGCCGTCCTCGTTGCGGCAGCCGAAATAGCCCGAACCGATCTCCCAGATCAGGTCGCCGCCGTGCAGCCGGTGGTGCAGCGAAATCGAACCTTCACCCGTGTCGTGCGCGAAGCCGCCCAGCTTGGCGCCCTTGTTCAGCGCCATGATGGCATTGGCCGACAGCGAGCCGAAGCTCAGCGCCGAGATATTGAAGACGCTCGCATGGTAGGGTTGCGTGCATGGCTCCACCGAAGGCGAAGGCTTGTCCGGCGAGCCGCCTATCCAGACGCGAAAGTCATGCGAAGGCAGTTTGGTCGGCGACATCGAATGGTTGACCCACTCATAGCCCTGCGCACCCACGTCCAGCTGCGTGCCGAAAGGCCGGTTGTCGGGTTCGCCCTTGGCGCGCTGGTACACCAGTGAGCGTTGCGCGCGCGAGAACGGCGTGGCCTCGCTGTCGCTTTCGATGAAATACTGGCGCATTTCGGGCCGGATGAACTCGAACAGAAAGCGCATGTGGCCGATGACCGGGTAATTGCGCAGCACCGCATGGCGCGTTTGCCGCAGGTCGCGCACACCGACCGCTACAAGTCCCAGGCAGAGCAGCAGCGCCAGCCACCCCACACCAAAAGCGACCAGGCTGAACAGCGCCAATACTGCGCCCAGCCCGCACAGGGCCATGAAGGTGTAACGAACGGGGAACCGGGCATCCAGGCGTTGAAGAAACATGGTGGGGCTCTCGTAGGGGCGAAGTGACAAAAGGGCACAAAGCGGAAGGCATGCCGTGCGATGCGCCAGATACACTTTGCATCATAAGAGCCTCGCGTGACGCTCAGGACTGTTTTTCATGAAGCCCACCTCCAAATCCGCTACCCCTTCAACACCTTCCCCCGAGCCGGTTTTTATGGAAACCGAAGACTTTGACGAGCTCGACGCCATCCTCGACGAGTTGCGCACCCGTTATGACGAGACACCGCAGTGGGAGTTTTGTGAAGGCTTCATGGCGGCTGTAATCTGCTCCCGCCGGCCCCTGGACGCCAACGAATACCTGCCCGTGTTGCTGGCCGTGCCCGCTGAGGGCGAGGCGCCCGACCCGGAAGGCGGCTCCTTTGCCGACGACGCACAACGTGAGCGCTTCCTCACACTCTGGAACCAGCGCTGGAACGAAGTCGTCACCGCGCTTGACTCTGAAGTCGACTCGCTCGAAGACGACAACTGCTACCACCCCGAAGTGATGGACATACGCGGCGCAGTGGCCGACATGCCCGCCGAAGAGCGCGCCGCCTTCAAAGGCGAGGACCTGCCCGCCTTTGCCCAGGTGTGGGCGCTGGGCTTTATGTTTGCGGTTGAAAGCTGGCCCGACGAATGGCTGGCCCCGCGCGACAAAGATGCCGCCAAGTGGCTGGACGGCGCCCTGCAAGCCGTGGTCGCCATGACCGAAGACGACACGGCCGCACCCGAGGTTTCACCCCTGAGCGAAGAAGGCGCGCCCAGCACCAGCATTGCCCGCCTCAACGCCTTTGGCGAGGCGATCTGGGCGGTCTATGACTTGCGGGAGTTGTGGAAGACACTCGGCCCCAAGATCGAGACCGTGCGGGTAGAGGCGACGCCTGGGCGTAATGACCTTTGTTATTGCGGTAGTGGGAAGAAGTACAAGAAGTGTCATGGGGCGGGGTGAGGGGGTTTTGGTCGGGTCTTGCGCCGGCCCTTGTGCGCTCGCCTTGTGCTTTGCTGAGGCTGCTGGCCGGGGGTTGCCCGGCATGCAACTCACTTTTCTTTGCTTCGCCAAAGAAAAGTAAGCAAAAGAAAGGCGACCCTACTTGCTGCGTCCCCTGCGCT
>JAJKJM010000086.1 GCA_021153985.1 Polaromonas sp. | reverse complement strand
GAATGGCCCGCCAGCCTTGGGCCCGAGGGGGCATACGGTAAAATCATCCGCGTGGAACTGCTTCATAAACTGCACGACGAACTGAAGTACGACAGCCTGGACAGCCTGAAAACAGGCATCGCCAAGGACTGCGATGAGGCGCGGGCGTTTTTTGCCTCCATGCATACGGAAACCAGCCGCCAGACCACGCGCGACCGAATTTAGACGATCTCGTCGCCTCTGGCCCTCGCTTTGCCTTCCACTGGCGAGCGGCTTACTTCCCCACCGTATTTCCGGCGGCCCGGCCTTTTCAGGCCGACCCAATCGCCTCAACAAAAAGCAACCATGTCCGACACCAAAACCGATTACCGCAGCACCCTGAACCTGCCCGACACGCCTTTCCCCATGCGTGGCGACCTGCCCAAGCGCGAGGCTGGCTGGACCAAGGAATGGGACGAAAAAGGCATCTACAAAAAGCTGCGCGACGTGCGCGCCGGCAAGCCCAAGTTCGTCCTGCACGACGGCCCGCCCTACGCCAACGGCAAGATCCACATCGGCCACGCCGTCAACAAGGTCCTGAAAGACATGATCGTCAAGGCGCGCCAGCTCAAGGGCCTGGACGCCATCTACGTGCCGGGCTGGGACTGCCACGGCCTGCCGATCGAAAACGCCATCGAGAAATTGCACGGCCGGAAAGTAGCCCCCACGCTCCCCGCTGCGCGTGGTTCGCTGCCCCCCGAGGGGGCCGTCCAGGAGCTAGGGAGCGGCCCGTCGCTCCTGGATGCTCGCGCGGAGTTCCAGGCCAAGTGCCGCGCCTTCGCGACTGAGCAGATCGCCGGCCAGATGGCCGACTTCAAGCGCCTGGGCGTGCTCGGCGAATGGGACAACCCGTACCGCACCATGGACTTCGCCAACGAAGCCAATGAAATCCGCGCACTCAAACGCATCATGGAACGCGGCTTCGTTTACCGCGGCCTGAAGCCCGTGTACTGGTGTTTTGACTGCGGCTCGTCGCTGGCCGAGTTTGAAATCGAATACGCCGACAAAAAATCGCAGACGCTGGACGTCGGCTTTAAATGCGCCGAGCCGCAAAAGCTGGCGCTGGCTTTTGGCCAAGCCACGCTGGGCAAAGACGCCTTTGCCGTCATCTGGACAACGACCGCTTGGACCATCCCCGCCAACCAGGCGCTGAACCTGAACCCGGAACTCGAATACTCGCTGGTGGACACCGAGCGCGGGCTGCTTATCCTCGCCTCAGTGCTGGTTGAGAAATGCCTGGAGCGATTCCAGCTGGAAGGCCGCGTCATCGCCGTCACCAAGGGCCAGAACCTCGAGAAGATCAACTTCGAGCACCCGTTTTACGACGTCGATCCGGGCTACCACCGCTTCAGCCCGGTCTTCCTGGCCGACTACGCCACCGCCGACGACGGCACGGGTATCGTGCACTCCTCGCCCGCTTACGGCGTAGAGGATTTCAACTCCTGCGTGGCCAACGGCATTGCCTATGACGACATCCTCAACCCGGTGCAGGGCAACGGCCGCTATGTCGACGAGCTGCCGCTGTTCGGCGGGCTCAACATCTGGAAAGCCGCGCCGCTGGTCATCGACAAGCTGCGCGAGCACGGCCGCCTCTTTGCCACGCAAGACATCCTGCACAGCTACCCGCATTGCTGGCGCCACAAGACGCCGGTGATCTACCGCGCGGCGGCCCAGTGGTTTGTGCGCATGGACGAAGGCGAAGGCGTCTTCACCAAAGACAAAGCGCCGCAAACCCTGCGCAAGCTGGCCCTGGCCGCCATCGAAGAAACCAGCTTCTATCCCGAAAACGGCAAGGTCCGCCTGCGCGACATGATTGCCGGCCGCCCTGACTGGTGCATCAGCCGCCAGCGCAACTGGGGTGTGCCCCTGCCCTTCTTCATCCACACCGCCACGGGCGAGCTGCACCCGCGCACCATGGAAATCATGGACCAGGCCGCCGCCATGGTGGAAGCCGGCGGCATCGAAGCCTGGAGCAAGGCCACGGCCGAATCCATCATCGGCGCCGATGCACCGGATTACATCAAGAGCACCGACATCCTCGACGTCTGGTTTGACTCGGGCACCACGCACGACCACGTGCTGCGCCACAGCCATGCCGCGCAATCGACCTGGCCCGCCGACCTGTACCTGGAAGGCCACGACCAGCACCGCGGCTGGTTCCACTCGTCGTTGCTCACCGCCTGCGCGATGTACGACCATGCACCGTACAAAGGCCTGCTCACACACGGCTTCACCGTGGACGGCAAGGGCCGCAAGATGAGCAAGAGCGAAGGCAATGTGGTGGTGCCTCAGGAAGTCAGCGACAAGCTGGGGGCCGAGATCATCCGCCTCTGGTGCGCCTCGACCGATTATTCGGGCGACCTGGGCATCGACGACAAGATCCTGGCCCGCGTGGTGGACGCCTACCGCCGCATCCGCAACACGCTGCGCTTTTTGATGGCCAACGTCAGCGACTTTGATCCGGCCAAAGACGCCGTGCCGTTTGAGCAGATGCTGGAAATCGACCGCTACGCGCTGAGCCGCACGTCGCAGCTGCAGGCTGACATCCTGGCGCACTACGAGGTGTACGAATTCCACCCGGTGGTCTCCAAACTGCAGATCTATTGCAGCGAAGACCTGGGCTCTTTCTACCTCGACATCCTGAAAGACCGGCTCTATACCACCGGCCCCAAGTCGCTGGCCCGCCGCAGCGCGCAGACGGCGCTCTGGCAGATCACGCACGCCATGCTGCGCTGGATGGCGCCTTTCCTCAGCTTCACGGCGGAAGAAGCCTGGAAGGTGTTCGGTTCGTCCGAATCGATCTTCATGGAAACGTATTCCGAGTTTCCCGCACCCGACGCTGCGCTGCTGGCCAAGTGGTCGCGCATCCGCGAGCTGCGCGATGCGGTGAACAAGGACATCGAAGCCCTGCGCGCTGACGGCAAGGTGGGCTCATCGCTGCAGGCCAATGTCGCGCTGGAAGTTGCGGCTGAAGACCACGCACTGCTGGCTTCCCTGGGCGACGACCTCAAGTTCGTGTTCATCACTTCCGCTATTGATTTAATAGCTGGCAGCACAAGCGCAACGCGGGTTACAGCCAGTTCTGACACCAAATGCGAGCGCTGCTGGCATTACCGCGCCGACGTGGGCCACGACCCTGCTCACCCGACCATCTGCGGCCGCTGCACCAGCAACTTGTTTGGCGCGGGCGAAGACCGGAAATTCGCGTAATGGCAAAAACGACCTTCACCCACTCCCACAACTCGGTGCTGCCCTGGCTGGGCCTGGCGCTGATCCTGCTGATTGCCGACCAGTTCACCAAGGTGCTGATCCTGGGCTATTACCGCCTGGGCGACTCGACCTATGTGACCAGCTTCTTCAACGTCGTGCGGGTGCACAACACCGGTGCGGCGTTTTCCTTCCTGGCGTCGGCGTCGGGCTGGCAGCGCTGGCTCTTTACAGCCATTGGGGTTGCCGCGGCGCTCTTCATCCTCTGGCTGCTGCGCTCGCATTCGGGGCAAAAACTGTTCTCCTTCGCCCTGGCCTGCATTCTGGGCGGCGCGATCGGCAATGTCATTGACCGCGCCATGCACGGCTACGTGGTGGACTTTTTGCAATTCCACTGGGCCGGCTGGTATTTCCCCTCGTTCAACATCGCCGACAGCGCCATCACCATAGGCGCCATCTGCCTGGTCCTGGACGAATTGCTTCGCGTGCGGCACACCCGGTAGTCAGGGGTTGCGCCCCAGAGGTGGGGCGCCGCTTCAGTCAGGCGCCACTTCAGGGGTATAGTGGCCACTGACCTTATGAAGCATCTGTTGAATCTTTTGGCGGCCATTGCGCTGCTTGTCTGGGGCACCCACCTTGTACGTACCGGCATCCTGCGGGTGTTCGGGGCCAATCTGCGCCACGTGCTGGCGGTCAGCATCAGCAACCGGTTCGCAGCCGCCGTCTCGGGCATAGGGGTCACGGCCCTGGTGCAGTCCAGCACCGCCACCTCTCTCATTGTTTCCTCCTTCGTCGGCCAGGGCCTGGTCACGCTGCCGCTGGCGCTCGCCGTCATGCTGGGCGCGGACATCGGCACCAGCCTGATGGCGGTGGTGTTTTCCTTTGACCTTTCCTGGCTCTCGCCGCTGTTCATCTTTGTGGGCGTGGTGCTGTTCATCTCGCGGCAAGACACCAATGTCGGCCGCGTGGGCCGTGTGCTGATCGGCCTGGGCCTGATGCTGCTGGCGCTGCGGCTGGTCACAGCCTCCACTGAAGTGCTCACGCAGGCCCCGGCCGTCAAGGCGCTGCTGGGCTCACTCAGCAGCGACCTGCTGCTGGAGATCACGGCAGGCGCCTTCCTGGCGGTGGTGTCGTACTCGAGCCTGGCGATCGTGCTGCTGACCGCCACGCTGGCCGCTTCAGGCGTCATCCCCATCGATGTGGCGCTGGGCCTGGTGCTGGGCGCCAACCTGGGCAGCGGCCTGCTGGCGGTGCTGACCACGCTGCGTTCCGCGGTGGAAGTGCGGCAGGTTCCCCTGGGCAACCTGCTGTTCAAGCTGCTGGGGGTCGTCATTGCGGCCCCCTTTATCGGCCTGTGGCTGCGCCATGTGCGGCCCTACCTGGGCGAGCCGGCCGCCGTGGTGGTGCTGTTTCACCTGACCTTCAACGTGCTGGTGGGCGCGGTCTTCATCGGCTGGACGCAGGTCATCGCCCGCTGGGTCGAAAAGCTGCTGCCCAAGCCCGAGAAAAACCAGGCACGCGGCCGGCCGCATCACCTGGACCCTTCGGCCCTGGCCACGCCGTCTCTGGCCATCTCTTGCGCCGCACGCGAAGCGCTGCACCAGGCCGACGTGGTCGAAACCATGCTCATGGGTGTGCTGCAGGTCATCCAGAAAAACGACCTGAAGCTGGCCGAAGACCTGCGCAAGATGGACGATGCCGTCGACGAGCTGTATTCGTCGATCAAGTATTACCTCACCAAGATCTCGCGCGAGGCACTCGCCGAAGAAGAAAGCCGCCGCTGGACGGACATCATCAGCTTCACCATCAACATGGAGCAGATCGGCGACATCATCGAACGCGTGCTCATTGATATTGAAGACAAGAAGATCAAGCCCGGCCGCAACTTCTCGGAGGCCGGCATGGCCGAAATCGTCGAGCTGCACGAGCGCCTGATCGCCAACCTGCGACTGGGCATGAGCGTGTTCTTGAACGGCACGGTGCGCGATGCGCAAAAGCTGCTCGAAGAAAAAGCCCGCTTTCGCGACCTGGAACGTGCCTACGCCACCACCCACCTGGGCCGGCTGTCGGCCAACACGGTGCAGAGCCTGGAAACAAGCTCGCTGCACATCGACCTGATCAGCGAGCTCAAGCGCATCAATTCGCACATCTGCTCGATCGCCTACCCGATCCTCGACTCGGCCGGGGCACTGGCGCCCAACCGGCTGCGTTCGCCCGCGCTGACCGACCAGGCCTGACCTGGCAGCTGGCGCCTGGCCCCTGGGGCCTGTTTACGTCAGGCCCATTGCGTCCGACAAAATCAACGCCGCTTCGGTCGTGAACTCGCCCCGCTGCAGCGCGGCCAGCAGTTCTTCAGCGCCCATCAGGCGAAATTCCTCAACCTCGCCGTCCTGGTTGTCAGGCACCAGCCCCTCGGGCACGGTGCACACATACCAGTCGATGTCTTCCACCACATAGCCCGCGCCATTGCCGTCGGTGGCCGGGCGCCGCGTCGTCAGGCGCCCGCCGTAACGCATGCCCTGCAGCTCGGTCACATGCAGGCCGGCTTCCTCCCAGGTCTCGCGCACAAGCGCCGTGTCCACCGTGTCCGCCGCCGACACCATGCCGCCCATCAGCGTGTCCCACAGCCCCGGGTCGTTGGATTTGTTGAAAGCGCGCTGCTGCACCCAAAAACGGCCATCGGGTGCCTGGCCCACGAGGTGCACCGCCAGCGTGGTGATGCCCAGCGGCCGCACCGCTGCGCGCTCCACCGTGCCTTTGCGGTGGCCAAACTGGTCAGGCACCGCGAGTTGTTCATTGCGCCAGGCGCCCGCCAGCCCTGCCTCGTGCAGCGCCACGGCGATCTGGTTCAGGCTGGTCGTCACGTCACCCATCAGGCGCCAGCCGAGCCGCTCTGGGCGCTCCTCTTTTAATAGCGGGTGGTGCATATCCAGCAAGGGCTGGAGGGAGATTTGATGAAAAAAATCGGGTTCAACCGAGCCGATGACGGACTCACCGGCCCATAGCGGCACACGGGGGCGCAGCGGCGGCACGATAGCGCCGGCGCGCAGGTCGCGCAACCATTGCGGATTAAAAACAGGTGCTGCGGTCATGCTTTGTGGGGCTTGGGCCAGCCTGGCTCGTTGTGGGTGTCAGTTTACAGTCGTGGCTCTTTTAATGGGTGTGTTTTGCTAGGGGAGGCTGGCCGGGGTTGCCCGACGGCAGTCGGCTTCTCGGAGCGCTGCTGGCCGGGGGTTGCCCGGCGGCAACTCACTTTTCTTTTGCTTCGCCAAAAGCAAAGTAAGCAAAAGAAAAGGCGACCCTACTTGCTGCGTCCCTCCGCTTCGCTGCGGGCAACCTTGTATCTTTAAACTTTCCCGTTTCGCGGCCGAGCGCCAAACCACGTGCAACCTCGAATTGACAGTTCGAACCGCAG
>JAJKJM010000085.1 GCA_021153985.1 Polaromonas sp. | reverse complement strand
GCCAATGCGGCCGGCCGCTATGTGCACAAGGTCGACCAGCACGACGCGCCGCTGGACCCCAACTTCCTGGGCGCCGGCCGCTGCATGACCGACAACGAAGGCCGCTACAGCTTCAAGACCATCAAGCCCGGCGCTTACCCCTGGGGCAACCACCCCAACGCCTGGCGGCCGCAGCATATTCACTTCTCGCTGTTCGGCGACTACTTTGCCAGCCGCCTGGTCACGCAGATGTATTTCCCCGGTGACCCCCTGCTGGGCTATGACCCGATGTACATGGGCGCGCCCGACAGCGTGCGCGAACTGATGGTCTCCAAATTCAGCCTGGACGTGACCGAAGCCGACTACGCGCTCGGCTACGTGTTCGACATCGTGCTGCGCGGCCCCAAGGGCACGCGTTTTGAATAACCGGGAAGAAAAGACCACCATGAGCCAGCTCAAACAAACCCCTTCCCAGACCGTCGGCCCCTTCTTTGCCTACGGCCTCACCCCCACGCAATACGGCTACGACCTCAAAAGCCTCTTCACGCCCGTGCTGGCCCAGCCGAACGCGCAAGGCGAACACATCCGCATTACCGGCCAGGTGTTTGACGGCGCCGGCAACGCCGTGATGGACGCCATGGTCGAGATCAGCCAGCCCGACGGCAGCGGCCAGCCTGTCGCCTCGGTGGCCGATGCCGAAGCACGCGGCTTCACCGGTTTCGGCCGCTGCGGCACCGGCACCCTGCCGCAAAGCCACTATGAGTTCCTCACCGTTAAACCTGGCGTGGCCGTGCAAGGGCAGGCGCCCTTCATCAATGTCTGCGTCACCATGCGCGGGCTGCTGGTGCATACCTTTACGCGCATCTACTTTGAAGATGAAGCAGCGGCGAACGATAAAGATGCGGTGCTGGGCAGCGTGCCGGCTGCAAGGCGCGGCACCTTGATCGCCAAACGCCAGAGCACGGGCGCCGGCCCTGTGTACCGCTTTGACATCCATATGCAGGGCGACAGGGAAACGGTGTTCTTCGACCTGTGAGCCGGGGCGGGCTTTTTGCTACTAAATAGATAGCTGAAAGCCCATGACTGGTCTGGGCTAGAGCCTGTTTTTATTCTCGAATGGGCGGCGCGGTTGTGCTCGACCCGAATTCTTCAACCCGGCATGAGCCGCGGATCCGGCTTTGCCGGGCCGCGGGCGGGCGGCTCCTCAGGGGGAACAGGAAGCTACACGCAGTGAGTGACCGTGGGGGCTCAATCCTCACCGTAGTCGTGATCGGGGTGATTGACGGTGCCGAGCTTCCAGTAGCCGCGGCCCACGATGCGGCTGCGGTCCACGCCGAGTTCGTCAATCAGCAGCGTACGGATGCGCCGCATGGCGGCGGCCTCGCAGGCCAGGTAGATGCGGGCATCGCCGGCAGGTGCGCCGGCTTGGCGCAAGGCTGCTTCCAGTGCCTGGCCGGCTTTGTTGTTGTCGGTGCCGCGGGGTATCCACTGGATGTCCAACTTTGCGAGGCTTCGCAGCGGGCGCTCTTCAGCCGCATCCACCACTTCGACCAGCACCTTCACCTGCGCTTTCGCGGGCAGGCTGGCAAGAATGGTTTCAAACGCCGGCAGTGCGCTGTCGTCGCCAATGAGGAAATGCGACGGCGCATCCAGCTGGACTTTGTAGCCCGGGCCGGGACCCATCAAAAACAGCACCTGGCCCGGCTGCGCCTGTGCGGCCCAGGTGGAGGCAGGGCCGACACCGTGCAACACAAAATCCACATCGACCTCGTGCGCATCGGGGCGCACCACCAGCGGCGTGTAAGTGCGCATGGACTTCGGGCGTGGGCCGTCGGGCAGCGGCCGCTCTGGCTCCGTCTGGCCCGGTTCGGGGAAGATCAGCTTCATATAAGAAGCCGGGTCGTTTACCTCAAAGCCTTCAAGCTCCGCGCCCTGCAGGGTGATACGCCGCATCAGCGGGCTCAGGGTCTGCACGCGGGTAACTTGCACACGGCGCGGCGGCCGGCGTTTGCGCGGTGCAGCTTCGGGGGATGGTGTGGCAGCAGGTGTAGAGGGGGTTGTGGACATGGTGTCTTTCAGGGGGCGGCGCGCTTCGCGCTGCCGGGGTGGAACCGTTCTAATTGAGAATAATTATCATCTGATTGCAATGTCCGGTGGTTTGCAGGGGCAAGCAGGCGGAAGAAAAGAAAAGGAGAAGGGCAGGAGGGACGATGTCCTACCCGCCCGCGCCGACCCCGTACAGTAAAGTAAGTGCCAGCGATGCCCGCCCTGCCGGGCCTGCGCCGTCTCCCGTTCTCACCCCCTTCATCCCTCTTCAGCGCTTATGACCACCTTCGGAACCCCTTTGTCCCCCCACGCCACCAAAGTCATGCTGCTCGGCTCCGGCGAGCTTGGCAAAGAGGTGCTGATCGCGCTGCAGCGCCTGGGTGTGGAGACGATCGCCACCGACCGCTACGACAACGCCCCGGGCCAACAGGTCGCCCACCACGCGCGCACCATCACCATGAGCGACCCGGCGCAGCTCAAGGCCCTGATTGAAAAAGAACAGCCCGACCTGGTCGTGCCTGAAATCGAGGCGATTGCCACGGCCATGCTCGAAGAGCTGGAAGCCGCCGGCACGGTGCGCGTCATCCCCACGGCCCGCGCCGCGCGCCTGACCATGGACCGCGAAGGCATTCGCCGCCTGGCGGCCGAAACGCTGGGTCTGCCGACCAGTCCCTATGTGTTTTGCGACTCGCTGCAAGAGCTGCAAGCCGCCATCGACTCCAAAATCGGCTACCCCTGCATCGTCAAGCCCGTGATGAGCTCCTCGGGCAAGGGCCAGAGCAAGATCGCCAGCCCTGACGACGTGAAAAAAGCCTGGGACTACGCCATGGCCGGCGGCCGCGTGAGCCACGGCCGTGTGATCGTCGAAGGCTTTATCGACTTCGACTACGAGATCACCCAACTCACGGTGCGCGCTGTCGGCGCTGATGGAACAATCGAAACCCATTTCTGCGAACCCATAGGCCACATCCAGGTCAGCGGCGACTACGTCGAAAGCTGGCAGCCACACCCCATGCGCGAGGCCGCGCTCAAGAAGAGCCGCGACATCTGCAAGGCCGTGACCGACAACCTCGGCGGGCAGGGCCTGTTTGGTGTCGAACTGTTCGTCAAGGGCGACGACGTCTGGTTCAGCGAAGTGAGCCCGCGACCGCACGACACCGGCATGGTGACGATGTGCACGCAGTGGCAAAACGAGTTTGAGCTGCATGCACGCGCCATCCTGGGCTTGCCCGTCAACACCGCGCTCAAGAGCCCGGGTGCCAGCGCGGTGATCTATGGGGGTGTGGATGCAGAGGGCATCGTGTTTGACGGCGTGGCCGAGGCGCTGCGTGTGCCCAACTCCGATATCCGCCTGTTCGGCAAGCCCGAAAGCTTTGTGAAGCGCCGCATGGGCGTGGCGCTGGCCTTTGACGCCGATGTGGAAACCGCGCGCGTCAACGCCAAAAAGGCTGCTGCGCTCGTCAAGCCGCGCAAGGCTGGATGAACACAGGTTTTTGACAAGCCGGGAACTTGAGGCCACACCCGAAGTCGCTCTTCATATGAATCTTGGTGAACTCCATATTTTTGAAGATGCCACCTGGCGCGTGCTGATCTCCGCGGTGGTCGCGGTCGTGCTGGCCCTGGTGGTGCACCGTGTCGGCGCCGCGGTGGTCCGCCGCGTCACGCGCCACCTGCCCATCTCCAGCGCGGTGGCGCGCCGCATTTGGCGGCCCGCGCGTTTTGCGTTGCCGCTGGTCGCACTACAGGCCGTCTGGCAGGCCGCACCCGACGCGTTACCGCTGATTGCGCAGGTGCGCCACGGCAATGCCTTGCTGCTGCTGGCTACGCTCACCTGGCTGGCGCTGCGCGCGATTGACGGCGTCGCGCAGGGCGTCACGGGGCAGTATTCGGTAGATGTAGAAGACAACCTCAATGCGCGCCGCATCCATACCCAGACCCGGCTTCTCGCGCGCACGGCTGGCTTCATGGTGCTGGTGGCCGGGTTGTCGATGATGCTGATGACCTTCCCCGGTGCGCGGCAACTGGGCGCCAGCCTGCTGGCGTCTGCGGGCGTGATCGGCATCGTGGCCGGTATCGCGGCAAGGCCGGTGTTCAGCAACCTGATCGCCGGCCTGCAGCTGGCGCTGGCCCAGCCCCTGCGCATCGATGACGTACTTATCGTGCAGGGCGAATGGGGCCGGGTCCAGGAAATCACCGGCACTTATGTGGTGCTCAAGATCTGGGATGAGCGCCGCCTCATCATCCCGCTGCAGTGGTTTATCGAAAACCCCTTCCAGAACTGGACGCGCAGCAGCGCACAGATCATCGGCACGGTGTTTCTGTGGGTGGACTACCGCATGCCGCTGGAGCCATTGCGCGAGGCTGCGCGCCGCGCCTGTGAGGCCGCGCCTGAATGGGACAAGCGCCTGTGCCTGCTTCAGGTGGTAGAGGCCGGTGAGCGCAGCATGCAGTTGCGCATACTGGTGACCTCAGGCAACTCCAGCCTGAACTGGGACTTGCGCTGCAAGGTGCGCGAGGCGCTGGTGGACTTCATGCAGCGCGAATACCCGCAGCATTTGCCCTTGATGCGGGCCGAAGTGACACGGGAAGGTGACCCGCTCAGGGATGCCGAACTTGCAGGGAAATCACCGCAAGCCTGAGGCTTGGGCTTGGGTCAGCTTCAGGCGGCCGCGTCCAGGAAACCCGCAAATACCGCGCTGCTGACGAGCTCGAATTCCTTGGCTTCAGGCAACTGGTAGTGCCACCACTCCGTCGGGTGATGCACAAAGCCAGCCTCCAGCATGATGGTCAGCAGATACATGCGGTTCAGTTGCACCACAGCGGGAAGGTCGGGATAAAAGTGATGTGAAACTGGCGTCATGGTGTCGACCGGCGTTCCCATGTCCAGCTCGTTGCCAGCGGCGTCCAGCAGTGTCAGGTCTACCGCTACGCCACGCGTGTGATTGGAGCCTTTGGCCGGGTCAGCCACATAGCCAGGCACAGGCAGCACCGCCCAGAGCGCCTCCTGCGCCTCGTGCGGGCGAAAGGCGTCAAAAATCTTCAACTTGAAACCAAAGCCGCGCGCTGCTGTCACCGCCCGGCGCAGGCATGCTTCGGCCTCGGGGTGCAAAAAGCACAGCGTGTGGTCGTAGATCACCTTGCCTGTGAAGTTGTCTTCCCGCGCATACATCATGTCGATGACGACATCGTGCGTGGCTTCTCGGATCTGGATGAGGGGCGCTGGCGTCATGGCAGGAGAGAATAGGTTTACTGGAAGGCAACTTCCGAAAAACTGCGCAGCTTGCGGCTGTGCAGTTGCGTGATGCCTTCGGCGCGCAGCAGCTCGACGGCGCGTATGCCGATGCGCAGGTGCTGGTCGACGCGTTCGCGGTAGAAGTGGTTGGCCATGCCGGGCAGCTTGATCTCGCCGTGCAGCGGCTTGTCGCTCACGCAGAGCAAGGTGCCGTAGGGCACCCGGAAGCGAAAGCCGTTGGCGGCAATCGTCGCGCTTTCCATGTCCAGCGCCACGGCGCGGCTCTGGCTGAAGCGGCGTTGCGGCTGGTTGCCGGGCAGCAGTTCCCAATTGCGGTTGTCGGTAGAAGCGACCGTGCCGGTGCGCATGATGCGTTTGAGGTCGGGGCCGGAGGCCTGTGTCACATCTTCTACCGCTTGCTCCAGGGCCTTCTGAATCTCGGCCAGCGCCGGGATGGGCACCCACAGCGGCAGTTCTTCGTCCAGCACGTGGTCTTCGCGCACATAGCCGTGGGCCAGCACATAGTCGCCCAGTTGCTGGCTGTTGCGCAGGCCGGCGCAGTGGCCCAGCATGATCCAGGCGTGCGGCCGCAGCACCGCGATGTGGTCGGTGATGTTCTTGGCATTGGCCGGGCCCACACCGATGTTGACCATGGTGATGCCGGTGCGGTCGGCACGCAGCAGGTGGTAGCCCGGCATCTGCGGCAGGCGCGGCGGCTGCACACCGAGCTCGTCGCCCGGCGCCGCAGGCAGGCCGGTGCGGCGCGTCACCACATTGCCGGGTTCGATGAAAGCGATGTACTCGCTGTTGGGGTCGGCCATGGCCTCATGGCCCAGGCGCACGAACTCATCGATATAAAACTGGTAATTGGTGAAGAGCACAAAGTTCTGGAACCAGTGCGGCGAGGTGCCGGTGTAGTGGCGCAGGCGTTGCAGGGAGTAGTCAACACGTGCCGCGGTGAACAGCGACAGCGGCTGCGGCTCGCCGGGCAGGGTCTCATAGGTGCCATTGGCGATGCCGTCGTCCATGGCGCCCAGGTCGGGCAGGTCGAACACATCGCGCATCAGCATGCGGCGCTCGGCGCTCATGTTGCCTTCGATGTGGTCGTTTTCCGCAAATGAGAAATGAATCGGGATGGGCTGCGTGCTGGTGCCGATCTCCAGTTCCACATCATGGTTTTGCATCAGCAGGCGGAACTGCTCCAGGTAGTAGTTGCCGTACAGGTCAGGCCGCGTCAGCGTGGTCTCAAAACGGCCGGGGCCCGCGACAAAACCAAAACTCAGTTGCGAGATGTCGGGCGTCTCCAGAATGGCGCGGGCCACCGTGTCGGTGTGGATGCGCACGAAGGGATAGCAGGCACGCACATGGCCGGGCAGGGTTTCGCCGGCCACATAACGCTGCATGGCGTCGCGCAGGTGGGCGATCTGCTGGTCATAAATGGCGCGCACCTGGGCCAGGGCGGCGGCCGGGTCGCGGTAACGGGTGGGGGCGATGAAGGGAGGGAGATAAGGCATGAGAAATGGGCTGTGTTGTTATTGTGGGGTTTACTTTTTGGTGGCGACGCGTGCCAGGCTGATCTGATCGGCTTCGGTCACCACAGCTTCGCGTTTCTTGCGATCAAAGAGGCACAGAACGCGGCCCTGCCGGTTTTTCATGTGAGCCTGCGGGTAGCGGCCGGCCACCAGCAGGGCGATCATCCCTACGCTGTCGTCGTAAGCCATGGGCCGGCCGGCAGGTTTGGCCTGCTTCAGGCCGCTGGCCTTGACGCACGCCGCAGCGACCTCTTTGTCATGCGCTGACCAGGCTTCAGGCGAAGATGCTTGCGCCGTACCGGCCAGCAAGGCCAAGGCCGACAGAAAGGTGGCGTTGAAAAACAGGCGGTGCATGAAAACTCCTGTAATGCCCGTGCGGGCAAGGGGGCGGGCATGCCCTCATTGTGCGGCAAGTGACACGGCCTCGTCCTAGAATGCATCGATGCACCATTACCAGCCATCAAGGCCATTGAACCACCTGCAGGCCATGCTGGGCGGTCTGGCAATTGTCCTGTGCCTGCACGCAGCCCATGCCCAGGCGCCGGCCCCTGCGCCAGCAGCGCCCGCCCCGGCAGCCGCTCCGGCCCAAATCTCACGCGACGCCCAGCGCGCTTATGAAACCACTCGTGACAAGCTGGTGCAGATACGCACCTTGCTGCGCAACTCCAACACCCAGGCCAGTGTGGGGTCCGGTTTTTTTGTGTCGGCCGATGGCCTCATCATCACCAACTTCCACGTGGCCAGCCAGTTGGCGCTGGAGCCCGAGCGCTACCGCGGCGTCTATGTGCCGGTAGACGGCAAGGAGGCCGAGGTCGAATTGCTCGCCTTTGACGTGCGCAACGACCTGGCCCTGCTGCGCGTGAAGGCGCCCGCCACCGGCATGCCGCAGCTGGCCTTTCGTGATGCGGCAAAACCGCTGGGGCGCGGTGAGCGCATTTATTCGCTCGGCAATCCTCTGGACATCGGCTTTGCCGTCACCGAAGGCACTTACAACGGCCTGGTGCAGCGCAGCTTTTACCCGCGCATCTTTTTCGGCGGCGCACTCAACCCCGGCATGAGTGGCGGCCCCGCGCTGGATGATTCAGGCCAGGTGGTCGGCGTCAATGTGTCCAAGCGCCTTGATGGCGAATTGCTGAGCTTCCTCATTCCTGCCCAGTTCGCCCAGGCCTTGCTGGCCAAGGCCGCGTCGGCCAAGCCCATCACCAAGCCGGCGCATGCCGAAGTAGCCCGGCAACTCGGCGAGCACCAGGATCTGCTGACGAAAAAATTCACCGCAGCACCCCTAACCCCGCAAAAGCACGGCGGCTACAGTGTGCCCGTGCCCGACGATGCGCTGGCCCGTTGCTGGGGCCGGGGGCGCGAGCCCGACTTCAAAGCCTTCGAGCTGGAGCGCACGGATTGCCAGATCGACAGCCACGTGTTCGCCGGCGACTTCAATACCGGCTACATCCGCCTGCGTTATGAGGCCTACAACGCACCCAAGCTGGGGCCCCTGCGTTTTTCGGCGATGTATTCGCAAAGTTTTGCCAATGAATACTTCGCCACACGGGGCTCGCGCAAGGCCACGCCGGCCGAGTGTTCCGAGCGTTTCGTCGAAACCGGCGGCATGCCGATGCGCGCCGTGGTCTGCATGAGCGCCTACCGCAAGCTGCCGGGGCTGTATGACGTGTCGGTCCTGACCATGTCGGTGAACCAGTCCACGCGCGGCGTGCAAGGCCGCATGGACGCACAGGGTGTGAGCTTTGAGAACGGCCTCAAACTGGTCGCGCACTACCTGGGCGGCTTCAAGTGGGAGGCCGCACCATGAGCGCCGCCATCCTCGGCTTGTTGCAAGCCGCTGACCGCAATGGGGCCCTGGTGGCCACGCTGGATGTAAGGCATTGGCCCGTCACCGTAGGCCGCGCGCTCACGGCCGACCTGGTGCTGGACGACAGCCATGTGGCCGGCGAGCACCTGCGCATAGACCGCACGGCAGAAGGCGTTGTGACCGTGCAGGTGCTGGACACCGTGAACGGCGTGGCGCTGGGCCGCACCCGGCATGAGCGGGGCACGCAATTCAACTGGCCTGACAGCGAGGCTTTGACCTTGGGGCGATTGAAGCTGGGCCTGCGGCTGGCCGAGGCGCCCATCGCGGCTGAAGAGCCGCTGCCGCAGTTCCCGTGGCGTTCCGTCGCCTGGACAGTGCTGGCGGTCGTTGGCATGCTCCTTCTGGTGGTGGGCCAGTCATGGCTGACGCTGACCGAGCCGTCTCAATTGGCGCGGCAATTGCCGGGACTGATTGCGGCGGTGGCCATGGGCATCGCTGTCTGGGCCGGCCTGTGGGCCCTGGCCACCAAGCTCTTTACACACCACCTGCAGTTCTGGCGGCATGTGCGCATCGCCTGCGCCAGTGGGCTGGCGATTCAGCTTGTTTCCATGCTGGCCGGCTTGCTGGCCTTCATGTTTTCACTGGAAACCCTGGCGCGCTTTGAGCCGCAGCTTGTCTTGCTGGGCGCAGCCGTGGCCATCTATTTGCACCTGACGGTCATCGTGCCGCAACGCCGCCGCGGTTTGGCGGGGCTGGTGGCGGGTGTGGCCGTGGTCGGCATGGTGGCCATGCTGGGCACCAACTGGCTGCAAAACAAACGCTTGTCCAACAAGCTCTATTTATCCAACATCTACCCACCCTCTTTGCGCATGGCGCCGGCGGTACCGGTTGCGCAATTCCTGGATGAAGCCGGCGCGATTCGCAAGCGCCTGGACGAGCGCCTCAAGGATCGCGAACCCGATGCGGACACGCCAGAGGATCCAGACGCGGAGTGAGGTCACTGGTTCGTTAAAAGGACGAGCCAGACGCCTTGTTTTCAATCTGCGTAAATCTGCGTAATCTGTGGATGAAACTCTTTATCCGCAGATTACGCAGATTTACGCAGATGAAGACGGGACAAGTCCTCATTACAAATGCCTTCCCGTTGATTTGCGTTTATCTGCGGATAAATGCAGATCCACAGATGACCGCACAAACGGCGTGAACAAGCCCTAGTCCTTGACCGGTTCGCGCATTGTCACGAATTCCTCGGCGACGGTCGGGTGAATGCCAATGGTGCTGTCAAAGATGGCCTTGGTCGCGCCGGCCTTCATGGCCACCGCAAAGCCCTGCACGATCTCGCCGGCATCAGGCCCCACCATGTGCAGGCCCACCACGCGGTCGGTGGCGTCTTCCACCAGCAGCTTCATCAGCGTGCGTTCGGTGCTGCCGCTCAGCGTGTGCTTGAGTGCCTTGAAGTCGGCGCGGAACACGGTGACTTTGCCGAATTTTTTGCGCGCATCGGCTTCTGAATAACCGACGGTGCCGATATTGGGGTGGGTGAAGACAGCCGTCGGCACAAACTCATAGCTCATGCTGCGCGGCTTCTTGCCGGCGGCCGGCCCGAAGAGCTGGTCTACCACCACCATGGCTTCGCCGGTTGCCACCGGTGTGAGCTGCATGCGGGCTGTCACGTCGCCCAGTGCGTAGATGGACGGCACCGAGGTCTGGTAATGCGCATTGACCTGAATCGCGCCCGCGGCGTTCACCACCACACCGGCGGCTTCCAGCCCGATGCCGTTGGCATTGGCCACACGGCCGGTGGCATACAGCACGGTGTCGACTTCAAGCGTGGCGCCGCCGCCCTTGAGTTCGACCTGCAGGCCGGTCGCCGCTTTTTTGATCGCAGCAATTTCAGCGCCCAGTTGCAGCTTGATGCCGGTCTTGCTCATCTCGGCAGCGATGAAGCGCCGCACGTCGTCGTCAAAACCCGTGAGCAGCATGTCGCGGCGGTGCACCTGCGTGACTTCAGAGCCCAGGCCGTTGAAAATAGAGGCGAATTCGCAGGCGATATAGCCACCGCCCACCACCAGCAGGCGCTTGGGAAAAGGGTTGAGGTCAAACATGTGGTCGGAGGTCACCACGTGTTCACGGCCCGGCACGGCAGGCACGGTGGCGGTGCCGCCGGTGGAAATCAGGATGTGTTTGGCCGTGAACTTTTTGTCGTCGACCTCGACGGTATGTTCATCCAGCAGGCGCGCCCAACCCTTGATGATTTTCACGCCGGCGCCCTCAAGCAGCTGCACGTAAATGCCGTTGAGCCGGGAGATCTCGCGTGCGCGGTTGGCCTTGAGCAAATCCCAGTCGAACGCGGGCGCATCGCCCGTCCAGCCGAAGCCGCGCGACTCTTCAAAGCTGTCGCCGTAGTGGGCCGCATAGCTGTAAAGCTTTTTCGGGATGCAGCCGACGTTCACGCAGGTGCCCCCCATGGCCGCGAACTCGGCCAGCCCGACGCGCGCGCCGCGCTGGCCCGACATGCGCGCGGCACGCACGCCGCCGCTGCCGCCGCCGATCACAAAAAGGTCAAAGTCAAAAGTTTGCATGCGCTGTATTCCTTGTTTCTTGTTTTCCTGTACTCGGCGGTTTTCAGGACTGGAACTCCCGGAGTTCCTTTTTCATCCACTCAATGAACACCCGCGTGCGCATGGGCAGCAGCCTGGCGTGCGGATAGACCACGTTGATCGGCCGGGGCGGCGGCTCAAAATCCTCCAGCACCGTGCGCAACTGCTTTGCCTTCAAAAACGGCGCCACCTGGTAGGAGTAAAAAGAGCCTAAACCTGCCCCCGCCGCACAAGCCGCCACGGCCGGTGCGATCTGGTTGAACTCCAGATTACCACTGACAGCCAGGCGCAGCATCCGGCCCTGGTCATTGAACGGGCCCCATGTGGGGACATGGTCCGTCACCCGCACGCAATTGGCCTTCAGCAGGTCTTTCGGGTGTTTGGGCACGCCATGGCGGCGCAGCCAGGCCGGGTTGGCCACCACCAGGCGGCGGATGTAGCCGACGTTTTGCGCCACCAGGCTGGAGTCCTCGGGTTCGCCAATGCGTATGCCTACGTCGATGCCTTCTTCCAGCAGATTGACCACGCGGTCCAGCAGAACCATGGAGCAGCGCATCTTGTCGTGGTGCTGCACAAAACGTGTGACGGCAGGCGCCACATGCATCTCGCCAAACAGCATGGGCGCGGTGATGGTGAGATGGCCCGCGGGCTCGGCGGCATCGGCCGAGAGGGCCGCCTCGGCATCGGACAGCGCGGCCAGCACCTGGCGGCAGCTTTCCAGGTGGCGCCGGCCCTCTTCAGTGAGCGAGATGCGCCGTGTGGTGCGGTTGAAAAGCCGCACGCCCAGTTGCGCCTCAAAGCCGGCCAGCGTGCGCACCATCGCGGGAAGTGACGACTCCATGACCTGCGCCGCGGCGGTCAGGCTGCCTTCTTCGGCAATGTGAATAAAGGCCTGCATGGCCTTGAGTTTGTCCATGGCGACATGCTACGCCGGTTAAGGCGATTCATCCAGTTATTGGATTAGTTAAATGCAATGCATGCCATTTATTCAACTTAACGGTTCAAACAGAATCCATACCTGAGAAGTCATTCCTTTCCCATTTCCACTCCCGTTCCTATTCCTGAACCCGGCAAGCATTCCATCAAAACGAAAGATCCCATGAGCACATCCGTCGCCAAAGCCATTCCAGCCCAGCCCATACGCCTGTACCGTGTCGCCATCTCCGGCCATTCGCACCGCGTGGAACTCTTTTTGTCCCTGCTCGGCCTGCCCTTCGAGCGCGTCGAAATCGACCTGGCCACTAGGAGCCACAAGACGCCCGCCTTCCTGGCGATGAATGCTTTCGGCCAGGTGCCGGTGATCCAGGACGGCGATGTCACGCTGGCCGATTCCAACGCCATCCTGGTGTACCTCAACGCGCGTTATGCGCCGGATGCCGACCAGTGGTTGCCGCGCGATCCGCTGGCCGCGGCGGCCGTGCAACGCTGGTTGTCTGTGGCCGCCGGGCAGCTGGCTTACGGCCCCGCAGCCGCACGCGTCATCCAGCTGTTCAAGCGGCCCGAAAGCCCGGAGGCGATCGAACGCGCCCACGCCCTTTTTGCCGTGATGGAGCAGCAACTCGGCCAGTCCGCCTTTCTTGCGGGCAGCACGCCCACGCTGGCCGATATCGCCAACTACAGCTATTCGGCCCACGCGCCCGAAGGCAAGGTCTCACTGGAGGCCTACCCGCGCATACGCGCCTGGTTGGCCCGCATCGAGGCCTTGCCGCGATTTGTGCCCATGGTGCGGACCCCGGTGGGGTTGGCCGCATGACCGCCGCCACCTTTCACGAAGGCGAGCGCGCGGTGCAGTCGCGTGTGGGCGCAGCGGTGCGTGAGCGCATGGAGCAAATCGGCCCCCGTGTGATCCGCGACTTCATGCCCGACCAGCACCGCGAGTTTTTTGAGCAACTGCCTTTCGTCGTGGCCGGTACGGTGGACGATGCCGGCCAGCCCTGGGCTTCCATGCTCGCCCAACCGCCCGGGTTCATTCACTCGCCCGATGAGCACCACTTGGTGCTTCGCGCCCAGCCGCTGGCCGGCGATCCCCTGCAAGGCACGCTGGCCGACGGCGCGCCCATCGGCCTGCTGGGCATAGAGCCGCACACGCGCCGGCGCAACCGCATGAACGGCATCGTGCGCGGTCTCCATGCCTCGGGTTTCGCGGTGGAAGTGAGCCAGAGTTTTGGCAACTGCCCCAAGTACATCCAGGCGCGTGAACCGGTGTATGTGAATCCGCCACAGGCCGTGAAGCCCGTGATTCATGACTCACCACAGTTGAACGATGCAGCGCGCCGCATGATCGAATTGGCCGACACCCTTTTTATCGCCACGGCCTACGCGGGCGATGGCGGGCAGGCCGGCCGCGCCGGCGGCGTGGATGTGTCGCACCGCGGCGGCAAGCCCGGCTTTGTGCGGGTGGATGCTGACGGCACACTCACCATGCCGGATTTTTTCGGCAACTTTTTCTTCAACACGCTGGGCAACATCGCGGTGAACCCGCGCGCCGGACTGCTGTTTGCCGATTTCGATAACGGCGACCTGCTTTATCTGGCCGTCACAGCAGAGATCATCTGGGACGGCCCGGAAGTAGAGTCCTTCACCGGCGCGCAGCGCCTGCTGCGCTTCAAGGTGAAATCCATGCGGCTGGTGGAGAACGCCTTGCCTTTGCGTTGGGGCGAGGCGGAGTTGTCGCCCGTACTGGAAACTACAGGCGCCTGGGCCTGAACACTCGCCGGCACTCAGCCGATGGCTTCCAGCGCCAATTCACGTTCCAGCCAGGCGCGAAATTTTTGCACCGCCGGCCGCTCCGTGCTGTGGGCTGAGACGACGATGCGATAGCCCAGCCCTGCGACCACTTCGCCGGGCAGGACCACTTTGAGCTGGCCGCTGCGCAGCAGCGGCAGCATCAGCGGGGTACGCCCGATGGCGATGCCGGCGCCCTGCAGGGCGGCGGTCAGTACGTTCTCGTATTGCGAAAAATACAGGCACGGTTGCTGCGTTGACTGTTTGAGGCCAAGACGTTCGTACCAGTCCGGCCATGACATCCACGGAAAACGCGTGGTCGGGTCGTAGTAGACAAGCAGCGGCGTGGCCAGGATGTCGGCGGCGGTGTGGATACGCGCCGCGACGCCCGGCGCCGCCACCAGCAGCGCCTGCTCCTGCAGCAGGGGCGGCGGGCCCTCGTCGCCCGGCTGCACGGGATAGAGCCGCACAGCCAGGTCCATACCTTCGCGCTCCAGGTTGACGCGAACTTCCGAGGCGTCCACGCGCACGTCGATGGCGGGCTCCAGTTGCTGGAATTGCGCCAGCTTGGGCGCCAGCCACAGCGCGGCGAACGATGGGGTGGTGGTGACCGATACCGACACCCTGTCGACCGCCAGCAGGCGGTCCACCGCGGAAGCGAGTTGCGCCAGCGAGGCGCGGGCCGCTTCAAAGAGCTGGCGGCCTTCGGCCGTGAGACTCAATCCCTTGCCGCCGCGCAGAAACAGCGCCGTGCCCAGCGCGTCTTCCAGGCTTTTGATCTGCTTGCTCACCGCCGACTGTGTGATGCACAACTCTTCGGCCGCCGTCGTGAAGCTCAGGTGGCGCGCGGCCGACTCGAAACCGCGGATGGCATCGAGCGACATGGCGCGCAGCGCGTGGGAAGAAGAGGGGCTCAGCATGGCATGAACAACATGAACGATTGGAATACCCGGGATGACAAACCATCCGGCCACGCGGGCCGGCTCCGTTGAAGAATCAAACCACACTTTTGAAAGGCGTGGCCATGAACATCCCACAAACCCCACAAACCCCACAAACCCCACAAACCCCGAAAACTCCATTGACGCTCGGGTCCGTCCCCCAGGCCCTGCGCCTGGCGCGCGGCCAAGTCCTGGCCTGCACTGGCGGCTGCCTCTGGATCACCAGCGACGCACTGGCCGGTCGCCGTGACAGCGACATCGTGCTGGAAAGCGGCCAGTCCTTTGTCGCGCCGCAAGCCGCCACCTACTTTGTCGGGGCTCCCCGCGGTTGCGGCGTCCTGTCACTGTTGGCACCCACCGCCCCTGCCGCAAGCCTTCTGGAGACCACATGCTGATTGAAACCGAACGCCATGGCCAACATGTGGTGCTTACCCTGAACCGCCCCGAAAAACTCAATGCGCTCAGTTATGAACTGATAGACGAACTCATGGACCGGCTGGCCGCCCTGGAGCGCGACGACAGCGTGCGCTGCCTCGTGCTCACGGGCCAGGGCGGCAAGGCCTTCAGCGCCGGCGCCGATATCGCGGGTTTCGCAGCCGACATCGCGGCTTCTCCCGAAGCGGCGTACCGCAACTTCGTCATGCGCGGCCAGGCCATGACGCGGCGCATTGAAAACTACTCCAAGCCCATCATCGCGGCGGTCAACGGCATCGCCTTCGGTGGCGGCTGCGAAACCATGGAGGCATGCAGCATCGCCATCGCGGCCGAACACGCGAGCTTTGCCAAGCCCGAGATACGGCTGGGCTTTCCGCCTCCCTTTGGCGGCACACAGCGCCTGCCGCGCCACATAGGCCGCAAGCGCGCCAACGAAATGATCCTGACCGGCGACGCCATCAGCGCCGAGGAAGCCCTGCTAATAGGCCTGATCAACCACGTGGTGCCAGCCCATGAGCTGCTGCCGGCCTGCCTACGCATGGCCGACCGCATCGCCCAAAACTCTGCCGTGGCCGTGACGGCTTCGCTGCGCGCGGTGACGCGCGGGCTCAATGTTTCCATCGACGAAGGCCTGGCCATCGAAGCCGCGCAGTTCATGATCGCGGCCGCTTCGCGGGATGCGCGCGAGGGTACGGCTGCGTTTGTGGAGAAACGGAGAGCGGTGTTTGAGCATCGCTGAAGCGGCGTCGCACCGCCAGACGCGGCGGCTTGCGCGTCGGGGGCAGGCCCTTTAGATCCGGCGTGTGCAGTCTTCCGGTCGCACCGAGGCCATGATGGCATCGATCAGGTGCCGCGAGAATGCTTCGCCCAATGCGGACAGCGGTGACTTCTCCAGCGAGGCGATGCCCAGCTGGTAGGCAATGCGGGGGCGAAACGGGCGGCTGCTGAAATTCATGTCGCGGCAATAGCTGGCCAGCAGCGCGTTGACGATGGACACGCCCAGGCCCTGCGCCACGAAGGCGCAGGCCACGCCCACGGAGTGCACTTCAGCGCCTATGCGCGGCATCACGCGGGCCTGCCGGAATGCCATGTCGATCTCGTGGCGGATCAGCCGCTGGCGGCCCAGCAGGACGAGCGATACATCGGCCAGGTCCAGCACGCCGACGGTTTCCAGTTTTTCCAGGGGGTGGCCCCGGGGCATGATGCACACGGCCTCCGCTTCCAGGCTGGCTTTCGCCTGGAGGCCCGCAATCTCCACCGGCAACCTGACCAGCCCCATATCGGCTTCGCGGCTCAACACGGCGCGTTCCGCATCCGAATACGAGCCGGACAACACCTCAAGCACCGCACCTGGATGCAGCCGCACAAAGCTGTCCACTACGGGCGGCATGAGTTGCTGGGCCAAGGTGGCGGGCACCGCGACTTTGAGCAACTGGCGATTGAACCCGCCCAGGCGCAGCTGTTCGGAGTGGCGGCGAAAGCATTGCGTGGCGTCGACCAGCCCCTGGGCGTCCTGGAGCAGGGACTGGGCTTCGCGCGTGGGAAGCAGCCGTCCTTTTTCACGCACAAAAAGGCGCAAGCCCAGGTCTTCTTCAAACTGCGCCAGCAGCCGGCTGACCGCCGACTGCGACAAGTCCAGCCGTTGCGCCGCGCCCGTGGTCGAGCCCGATGCCATGACCGCCTGGAAAACTTCGAGTTGCTTGAAATTCATGGCATGGGACCCGAGTGGAGGTGCATGTCACCGGACGTCTGTTCGTGCTGTCCGGGCCATGCTATTGCGTTGGCGGGCGCACCGCCAGTTCTTTGTGAATCGCATAGCCCAATGCGGATTCATCATACCGTTGCGGGGCCCGAACCCGCGCACCAGAATCCCGTCGCAGCAGACCTCTGCCACACGTCTGCAACACCTCTGCGACATATCCATCTAACGACGGGAGATTTTTTTCATGAACCTTCATGCGTGCGCGATTCTTCTTGGCGGCCTGCTGCTCGTCGCGGCCGCTGTGCCGGCGGCCGGCCAGAACATCATCTATGGGCAGGTGCGCCTGACCCTCAACAGCACCAAGGCCGCCCCCGCGGGAGAAATGACGGAAATGCGTGACAACGCATCGCGCCTGGGTATCCGGAGCGTCGAAGATCTGGGCGGCGGCATGGCGGCCCTGTTCGGGATGGAGATGGGAATCGATGCGGATACCGGGGCCGCCACCATTCCGGCCTACCGCAACAGCTATGTCGGGCTGCGCGGCGACTGGGGCGTTATGGCCTTGGGGCGCCTGGATTCCGCCAACCCCACCGGCTCGCCCCTGTATTCGCAGGTGACCGCTATCACCAGCTTTGCCGCCAACGATGCTGGCGCTACCGCCATCGGCACCTCGATGCTGAATGCGCGCAACCGCACCTCCAATGCCGTGGGTTACGCCAGCCCCAACCTGGCTGGCTTTGACTTCCGTGCCCGTTACTACCTGCGCGGCGCGGTGGCCACACCCGATGTCGAAGACGGCTCCAAGTCGCTGGACCTGGGGCTCAACTATGCCGACGGGCCGCTGAAGGCCGGGATCGGCTTCGGAAAAGACACGCGCCCGTCGGGCTTGCTGGCCAATGAGTTTTCCGGCAAATGGCAAGCCGGTGTGCGCTATGCCCTGGGTTCGATCGAGCCCTATGTGATGGCCGGGCAGGACAAATACCAGAACACCGCGCTCACGCGCCGCTACGTGAACTACTGGATCGCGGGCGCCAAGTACAGCCAGGGCGCCCATGCCGTGGTGCTGAACCTGTTGCGGCGGGATGTACAGGCATCACCGGCCGGTGTTCGCAGGCGCCACCAGCTGGCCTATACCTACGCCTTGTCCAAGCGGACCGAACTGCAGGCCTTCTTTGACCGGGACGGAGTCGATTCAAGCAAGGCCGGTGCGGCCATTCGCTCGGTGGGTGCCGGCATCCGCCACGATTTCTGATGCCCCTGCATTCCCTACGTTCCCACCTTCCCCTTCTCCCGGAGAATACTTTCATGCGCAGACGCCTCTTCCTGTTGACCGCTGCTTTCTTTAGCTTCGCCAGCCTAGCCGTCTCGGGTGCCGCCAAGGCCGCCGGCTATCCCGAAAAGCCCGTGCGCATCGTCATCCCGTTTCCACCGGGGGCCGCGGCGGACAACGCCATGCGCGTGGTTGCGCGCAAACTCTCCGTATATTGGGGCCAGCCCGTCATCGTCGACAACCGGCCGGGCGCTCCGGGCATGCAGGCTGCTGCCGCGGCGCCGGCGGACGGCTACACCCTCTTGCTGGGCGCTGGTTCCGGCATCGTGACCACCCCGCTTTTGAACAGCAAACTGCCCTACAACCCATCCCGGGATTTCACCCCCATCGGCAAGGTGCTGACCAACACCCCGGTGCTGACCACCCATCCCTCGGTCGGCGTGAAATCCGTCAAGGAACTCATCGCGCTGGCAAAAAGCAAGCCGGGGCAGCTCAACTACAGCTCCAGCGGCACAGGCGGGCCCAACCACCTGGCCATGGAGATGTTCCTGGCGATGACGGGGACCGAGATGGTCCACGTGCCTTACAAGGGCGCCGCGCCTTCCGTCAATGAACTGGTCGGCGGGCACGTCCAGCTGGGCATCAACGCGGTACCCAGCGTGGCCCACCAGATCAGCGCCGGCAAGCTCACGGCCCTGGCCGTGGCCAGCCCCAGGCGTTCCGTGTTGCTGCCGCAACTTCCCACCATGGCCGAAGCGGGCGTGCCCGGTTTTGAGTACGACATCTGGTATGGGCTGTTTGCACCGGCCCGTACGCCGGCCGCAGTGGTGGACAAAGCCAGCGCGGACTTGCAGCGGGCGCTGCGCGACCCCGAAGTAGCCAGGCAGCTGGTGGCCCAGGGTAGCGAGCCGGCGCCCGGAAGCGCGCAGGACTTGGCGCGCTACATCCGCGAAGACACGGCACGCTGGACCCAACTGATCGCCGAGCGCAAGCTCAAGATCGACTGACGGGGAAGCGCGCATGAACTATTTGAAGCAAGGGCCGCAAGCGGCTCCCGCCGCCTCGGAGCCGCCTGTTGCAGCTGTCCATGAGGTGGCAAGCCAGCGCGATGTCATGGTGGTGATGCGCGACGGCATACATCTGGCCACGGACGTGTACCTGCCGGCTCGCGATGGCCGGGCCCTGCCGGGTCCGTTCCCGGTGCTGGTGGAGCGCACGCCCTACGGCAAAACCAACGAGACCGTCCGCGAGCGCACGGCACGCGACCCTCGGCCCGTCTCCCGCGCCGAGGTCGCGATGAGGTTCGCGCGCTGCGGCTATGCGGTAGTCCTGCAGGACTGCCGCGGGCGCTTCGCGTCGGAAGGGGTCTTCACCAAATACCTGGGAGAGGCCAACGACGGCCATGACACGCTGGCCTGGGTTGCCGCGCAGCCCTGGTGCAACGGCCGCATCGGCACACTGGGCTTGTCCTACGCGGCGCATACCCAAACCGCGCTGGTGAGCCAGCGCCCGCCCGGCCTTGCGGCGATGTTCCTGGAAGCCGGCGGTTTTGCCAATGCCTACCGCGGCGGCATTCGCCACGGCGGCGCTTTTGAGCTCAAGCAGGCGACCTGGGCCTATACCAATGCGCAGCGCACCGGTCCCGCGCAGCGCGACCCCGTCATCAAGGCGGCGCTGGCCGCCGAGGACATCGCCGCCTGGTTCGCTGCCATGCCGTGGAAGCGCGGGCATTCGCCGTTGAAGTGGGTGCCCGAATACGAGAACTACCTGTTCGAGCAGTGGGAGCACGGCAACTTCGATGCCTATTGGCGCCAGCCCGAGCTTTACGCCGCCGGGCATTACGACAGCTTTGACGGGATCCCTACTTTGCTGATGTGCGGCTGGTGGGACCCCTATGCGCAGACCACCACCGACAACTACCTCGGCATTTCGCGCCGGAAGAAAGGCATGGCCCGTCTGGTGCTCGGGCCGTGGACCCATGGCGAACGCAGCGTGACCTTTGCCGGAGACGTCGATTTCGGCCCGCAGGCCTCGCTCGATGGAACGCTGGCCGGGGATCACCTGGCCTTTCGCCTGGCGTGGTTCGACCGTTGGCTCAAGAATCTCCCGGGCACTACGGATGATCCTGCGGTGCGCTATTTCCGCATGGGCGGCGGCTCGGGGCGCCGCACCGCAAGCGGCCGGCTAGACCACGGCGGCCGCTGGTGCACGGCGGGCGACTGGCCGCTCCCCGGCACCGAGTTCCGGCCCTATTACCTGCATGTCGACGGCACGCTGCAAACGAACATCCAGGCTCGGGAAGCCCCGGAGGCCGTGTTGGCGTTTGACTTTGACCCTGCGCAACCGGTGCCCACCATCGGTGGTTCCATCACGTCGGGAGAGCCTCTGATGACGGCCGGTGCCTATGACCAGCGCGCTCATCAAGGAATTTTTGGCGCCCAGCCTCCTTACCTGCCGCTTGCCGCACGGCCGGACATCCTGGTGTTTGAGACTCCCCCGCTTGAAGACGATATGGAGGTGACGGGTCCGGTCGTCATCAAGCTGTGGATTTCCTCAAGCGCGCCCGATACCGACTTCACCGCCAAGCTGATCGACGTGCATCCGCCCAATGCCGATTACCCGCAGGGCTACGCCATGAACCTCACCGACGGTATCCTTCGCTGCCGCTACCGGTGCTCCTGGGAAAACCCGGAACTGCTGGCGCCCGGCGAAATTGCCGAGATCACCATCGAGCCCATGCCTACCTCCAATCTCTTCAAGAAAGGGCATCGCATTCGCCTTGACATTTCCAGCAGCAACTTCCCGCGCTTTGATGTGAACCCCAACACAGGCGAGCCCGAAGGCCGTTCGCAGCGCCGGCAGGCGGCCGTCAACCGGGTGCATCTGTCGGCGGACAGGCCCTCGCTACTGCTGCTTCCCATCGCGCCGCGGCCGGGGACAGAGGGGCCGTGAACACCATGCGCCGATAATGGGGGATGAGCTCCTCCCCCGCATCTTCCCCTTCTTCCTCCGGCACCGATTTCGCCAGCCTGCCGTTGACTCCCGCCACGCTGGCCAACCTGCAGCAGCTCGGCTACCTCAGCATGACACCCATCCAGGCAGCCAGCCTGCCGGTGGCGCTGCTGGGCAAAGACCTGATCGCCCAGGCCAAGACCGGCAGCGGCAAGACCGCCGCCTTTGCGATTCCTTTGCTGGCCAACCTCAATGCGCGGCGCTTTGCGGTGCAGGCCATGGTGCTGTGCCCCACGCGTGAACTGGCCGACCAGGTGGCGACTGAAATCCGCCGGCTGGCGCGGGCCGAGGAAAACATCAAGGTCGTGGTGCTGTGCGGCGGTGTGCCGCTGCGCAACCAGACCGCCAGCCTGGAGAACGGCGCACACATCGTGGTCGGCACGCCCGGCCGCATCATGGACCACCTGGCGCGCGGCAACCTGACGCTGGAAGCGCTGAACACGCTGGTGCTCGATGAAGCCGACCGCATGCTGGACATGGGCTTCTTCGAAGACATCACCACCGTCGCCAAGCAGTGCCCGAAAGAGCGGCAGACCCTGCTGTTCTCGGCGACCTATCCCGAAGGCATCGCCAAACTGAGCCAGCAGTTCATGAAAGCGCCGCAAACCATCACGGTCCAGGCGCAGCATGAGAAAACAAAAATCCAGCAGCACTGGTACCAGGTGCCCGACAGCGACCACGACGAAGCCCGCCTGGGCGCCGTCGCGCAGGTGCTGCGGCATTTCCGCCCGGCCAGCACGCTGGCGTTCTGCAACACCAAGTCGCAGTGCCGCGCACTGGTGGCGTATTTAAAAGAGCAGGGCTTCAGTGCCCTGGCGCTGTTTGGCGAGCTGGAGCAGCGCGAGCGCGACCAGGTGCTGGTGCAGTTCTCCAACCGCAGTTGCTCGGTTCTGGTGGCCACCGATGTGGCCGCGCGCGGCCTGGACATCGCGCAACTGGCGTTGGTCATCAACGTGGACGTGACACCGGACGCCGAGGTGCACATCCACCGCATCGGCCGCACCGGCCGTGCCGATGAAGAAGGCTGGGCCATCAGCCTGGCCAGCATGGACGAGATGGGCTACGTCGGGAAAATCGAGGTGCTGCAGAAAGCCGAATCCGACTGGCACAAACTGACCGAGCTGACGCCGGCCAGCAACGAGCCGCTGTTGCCGCCCATGGTGACGCTGCAGATCGTCGGCGGGCGCAAGGAAAAAATCCGCGCCGGTGATGTGCTGGGTGCGCTCACTGGCGAGGCCGGCTTCACGCGCGAGCAGGTCGGCAAGATCAACGTCAACGAGTTCTCCACCTATGTCGCGGTGGACCGCGCCATTGCCGCCGAGGCCCTGCATAAACTTTCCACCGGCCGGGTGAAAGGCAAGAGCGTCAAAGTGCGCCTGCTCGACGGCGAACCGGAAAGCCGTTGATCCGGATTTAGGGGTCAAATTGGCCTCTAGCCCAATCAGGGTATTGGCTTGTGGCTATTGAATTGATAGCAAAGACCGCGCTGGGTGGTGGCAGGCTTCTGCTCCCTGTAGGCGCCCGCGCTACCAGCAAGCCGGACACCGTATCCAGATGCTGGGCGCCAAAACCGCAAACGGCCGATCCGCTCCCTGGCGAGGTTCACAATGACTGCTACACCAGGTTAGCGTCATTCGTGGCGTGGGCTCCGCCGCAAGAGGCGGGCCGGCAGCGCTGGTGACACGCTCCCCTATTCATTAATGACGGCAGCACGGCGGACGGCCCGTTCGGGCGTCCCTGTGACGCCGGCACAGAAAGAACGCCATGGTCAGGCTCCAGTTTTCCGTTGAGCTCAACTATGAGGTCGCGCCCCCGGGCGGCGACTTCATCTTCAATGTGCACGCCGCGCACACGCAGCAGCAGGTCGTACAGAGCGAAAACCTGCTGGTCAGCCAGCAAGTGCCCTACACCATAGACACCGACCCCGCGAGCCGCAACCGCTATCTGCGCCTGCAGGCCCAGCCCGGCCCGCTGCGGGTTGTGTATGAGGCCACGGTCGATATTTATCACTACACCGCGTCGCCGGGTGAGCTGGCCGAGGTGCCCGTCTGCCAGTTGCCCGGCGCCGTGCTGCCTTACATCTACCCGAGCCGCTACTGCCAATCCGACCGCCTGCAAAAACTGGCGTCCAACGAGTTCGGCCATTTGCCGCAGGGCTACAGCCGGGCGCAGGCCATCTGCCAGTGGGTGCAGCAGCGGGTGAGCTTTGAGTCCAACAGCTCGCACGGCAGCACCTCGGCGATCGACACCGTGGTCGAACGCGTCGGCGTGTGCCGCGACTTCGCCCACCTGATGATCGCGCTGTGCCGCGCCCTCAACCTGCCGGCGCGTTTTGCCACCGGCATTGACTACGGCGCCGACCCGGCCCTGGGCCCGACAGATTTTCACGCCTATGTCGAGGTCTACCTGGGCCACCGCTGGTACCTGTTCGATCCCTCGGGCACGGCCATCCCCATGGGTTTTGTGCGTTTTGCCACGGGCCGTGACGCGGCCGATGCGGCCTTTGCCATGCTGTTCGGCAGCGTCACCTCCAGCGCGCCCATCATTCACATCCAGGCGGTGCCTGATGGCTATGGGCAGCTGGTGGTGCCCCAGCATGTGAGCCACGCGCTCTCGACCGACGGCCTTTGAGCGCGGGTGTGCCGGCGGGCTTGCCCTGGCGTCTAGCGTGCAGCCAGCGCCGCGCGGTTGGACGCGAGCACGTTGTTTTTCTCCAGCCGTCCGCCGGCCTGGATTGCGGCGATCCAGGCGTCGGTGGAGCCCGTGGCGGCAAAGCGCGAGTGGAACACGACGCTGAACACGCGGTGGATTTCTTCAGCGCTGGCCTGGCCGGCTTCGTTGGCATAAGGCAGCGCACCGCTGGCATCTTGCAAAAACTCCACATGCAGACCCCGGTGCGTGGCTTCAAAAATCGTGGAGGCATCGCAGTTGTGCGTCATGTAGCCGATCACGGTCAGGGTGTCGATGCCGTGTTTCTCCAGCCATTCGGCGAAGTCGGTGCCGGTGTAGACACTGGGCCAGGCTTTTTCAACATAATGGTCGCGCGGGCGGCTTGCGACCGTTTCGTGCAGCTCCCATGTGGGTGAGCCTTTGGCAAACACCGGCGCCGCGGCCGACTCGCTGTGTTGCACCACCACCACCGGAATGCCCGCCGCGCGCGCCGCATCCATGGCCCGGCCGATGTTGGGCAGTGTCTTTTCCACCGGCGGGTATTCGATCAGCAAGCCGCCCCCGCTGAAGTATTCTTTTTGCACGTCGATGACGACGAGGGCGCGGCGTGGAGAGGATGTGTTTGACGATGTGCTTGGCATGGCGGAACTCCTGGTTGCCTGGTTGGTTGATGTCTAGATTGTTGGGCTGCGAGGGGTTTTTCAAAAGTGGCCCAATTGACAATATTCGATAGAATCGGGCCATGTCACGCACACCCACCTCCAAAGCGCCCCGAGGCAAGGCGCGCACTGCCGCCAGCACCGTTGCCGTCATCGCCTTTGACGGCGTCAGCCCGTTTCACCTTTCTGTACCCTGCATGGTGTTCGGCAGTGATTTTTCGGGGCCCGACCTGCCCGTCTTCAAGCTGCTGGTGTGCGCCGAAACACCGGGTGAGCTGCGCACCACCGCGGGCTTCACCATCACCGTGGAACACAGCCTGAGCGCGCTGGCCAAGGCGCAAACCGTGGTAGTGCCTTCCTGGCGCGACCCGATGGAACGCCCGCCCGAAGCGCTGCTCAAGGCGCTGCGGGCAGCGCACCGGCGCGGCGCGCGCATCGTCGGCCTGTGCCTGGGCGCTTTTGTGCTGGCCGAAGCGGGCCTGCTTGACGGCCGGCCCGCCGCCACGCACTGGGCGCTGGCGCCGGCCTTTGCCGAGCGCTACCCGCAGGTCAGGCTGGAGCCCGACGTGCTGTATGTCGACGACGGCGACGTGCTCACCTCAGCGGGAACCGCCGCCGGCATTGACTGCTGCCTGCATTTGCTGCGCAGGGATTACGGCGCCGAGGTGGCCAACCGTGTGGCGCGCCGCATGGTGGTGGCGCCGCAGCGCCAGGGCGGGCAGGCGCAGTATGTCGAGCAGTCCTTGCCGGCGGCGGGCGCCGGCCACCGGCTGTCCGCCATCCTCGCGTGGGTGCAGGAAAACCTGGGCCAGCCGCACAGCCTGGATGCGCTGGCTGAGCGCGCCCTCATGAGCCGGCGCACCTTCACCCGGCATTTCCGGCAGATCACCGGCACCACCGTGGGCCAGTGGCTGGCCAGCCAGCGCTTGGGGCTGGCGCAGCGCCAGCTTGAATCGACGGACCGTTCGATGGAGCAGATTGCGCTGGATGCGGGCTTTGGCTCGGCGGTGTCTTTGCGCCAGCACTTTGCGGCGACGCTGGGCACGTCGCCGTCAACCTACCGGCGCGAGTTTCGCGGCGCCGCGTAATTTTTAAGTAAAAAGAGGCTGCAGCCCTTTAGGTATATGGGTAAGCAGCTCCTGAAACGATAGCAAGTGATCAGGTTTGCGAAGCTTGCGAAGAAGCCGCCGCTTTGGCGGCAGCCCGGCGGCGATCAAGGAAGGCCTGCAACTCGCCGATCACGCCCTTGCGGAAGGCCAGCACGCACAGCACAAAGATCGCGCCGATGATGACGGTGACCCAGGAACCCACCTTGTCAGCCAGCAGGTTCTGCAGCGCGATCACGATGCCCGAGCCCATGACCGGGCCGAAAAACGTGCCCACGCCGCCCAGCAGGGTCATCAGGATGACCTCGCCCGACATCGACCAGTGCACGTCCGACAGTGTGGCAAAACCCATCACCAGGGTCTTCATCGAGCCGGCCAGGCCGGCCAGCGCGGCCGACAGCACAAAGGCCAGCAGCTTGTAGCGGTCCACGTTGTAGCCCAGCGAGATGGCGCGGGGCTCGTTCTCGCGGATCATCTTGAGCACCTGGCCGAAAGGCGAATGCACGATGCGCGAGATGACCAGGAAGCAGGCCACAAAAATCGCCACCACCACGTAATACAGCGAGATGTCGGATTCGAGCGGGAGCAGGCCGAACAGCTTGCCGCGCGGCACGCCCTGCAGGCCGTCCTCGCCGCCGGTAAAGCGCGCCTGCAGGCAGACGAAGTAAACCATTTGCGCAATCGCCAGTGTGATCATGGCGAAATAAATGCCCTGGCGGCGTATGGCCACCAGGCCGACCAGCAGGCCGATCAGCCCGGCCGCCACCGCGCCGGCCAGCAGGGCCAGTTCGGGTGTCCAGCCCTGCGACTTGATGAACCAGCCGGTGACATAAGCCGCCGAGCCGAAGAAGGCCGCATGGCCGAAAGACAGCAGGCCGGTAAAACCCAGCAGCAGGTTGAAGGCGCAGGCGAAGAGCGCGAAGCACAGCAGCTTCATCACAAACACCGGGTACAGCCCCAGGAAGGGCGCAGCCAGCGCAAACGCCAGCAGGACGAGGTAAGTGATGCGCAGCATGTTGGCGGCTTTGGTGGAGAGGGTGCTCATGCTCAAGCCTCCTTTCCGAAGAGGCCGGCG